>JARRJS010000061.1:0-16819 GCA_037388885.1 Gemmatimonadota bacterium | reverse complement strand
GCGGCCGGCGCCGGTGAAGGTGATGGTGCGGGAGCGCGGGTCGACGTCGCGAACCTGCAGCACGTCCCAGTCCCCGCGCGTGATCTGGTGCTTCAGCTGGCCGGTGCGCAGGTCGTACAGGTAGAGGTGGCCCCAGTTGGAGCGCTCTGAATACCAGCTCACCTCGTTGCTGGCGGGCAGCACGCGCCAGTTCACGGCGTTGTAGCCCGACTCGTAGAACGTGGGCACCGACTCCTGCAGGATGTCGCGCACGTCGCCCGTACCGGCGTTGGCCTCCCGCAGCGTCTCGTGCTGGTGGTCCCGGGACGTGGACACGAAGTACAGCTTCGACGCGTCGGGACCCCACTCCACGTCCGTGAACGTGGTGCCGCGGCAGGCGACGTCGTCGCAGATCGTGGAGCGGTGCTGGTCCGGCGGCATCTTGAGGCGCACGACGCTGGGCACGCCGTCCGGGTCGCCCACGTCGATGATCACGCGCTCGATCATGCTCACCACGCTGTCGCCCGGCAGCGGGTACTTCCACGCCTGCAGTTCCGGGTGGCCCACCTGCGTGGACACGACGTACATCTCGCCGTCCTTGCGCTGGTCCTGCCGGAACGTTGCGATGCGCCGCGAGTCGGGCGACCACAGCACGACAGGCCGGTCGCTCCGCTTCCAGCCGGCGTTGTCCGTGGCGTAGCCGTAGTTCTTCACGCCGTCCGTCGTCAGCTGCGTCTCCTTGCCCGTGGCCAGGTCGCGCATCCACAGGTTCCAGTCCCGGATAAACACCGCCTTCTTGCCGTCAGGCGACACGACCTCGTTGCGGTCCATGCGCGCCTGCGACTGCGCCTCGCACTTCGCGCCCTGCACGTCGCAGGTGAACTGCCGCCGCTCCACCGAGAACGTGATGGCCTTGAAGTCCGGCGTGTACTCGAAGACCCGGAATGGCAGGTGGTACGCGTCGTATGTCGTGTCCGTCACTGCCGACAGCGCCGCCGCCACCTTCGCCTGGTCGAACGCCGGCCTGCGGGACTTGCGCGCCGGGTCCACCAGCACGAACTCGCTGCCCATGGCCGTCTCGTTCCGATACCAGAACCGGTTCGCGTCCACGAACGTCGGCCGCACGTTCGCCCCGAACACCAGCGGGCTCGTGTTGGGCGCCAGGAACTGCTCGGCGCGGGCGTACTGGGCCGCCGTGACGGTGTGCGGCGCGTACGGCGTCTGCTGCGCCGCGGCCGGCGCGGCCACCAGAGCGGCCAGCAGCCCCCACACGGCGACGGTGCGGACGGCGGAAACGAGAAGGGTCGGAACAGCGGACGGATCGGGCGCCGACTCGGCGGCGCCGCACGGGGCGAAGCGAATCATGCGATATCGCATGGCAGACCTCGATCACGCGGCAGGTGAACATGGGAGCGTCAAGTCGGCCTCAAAGTGGCGCCGCGACGTCGGTGTGGCAACGAGGTGGGCGGCGGAGCCGGATCGCGCACACTCCCGCCGCAATCCGGGTCGGGTTAGCTTTTCACCGCGGTTCGTGATGATGCACCCTGAACGCAATCGGCGATGAAGGCTCCGCCGTTCAAAACGACACTCCTCGGCGTCCTCCTGCTGGGCGCCGTCCTGGGCACGACGCCTGCCTCGGCGCAGGACGGCGTCTCGCTGCGCGTCGTACCGCGCTTCGGCATGCTCTTTCCCGACGCGTACCTCTACGAGGAGTACGCCCACTTCGGTGCGGGCAACACCGAGTGGACCACGACGTCCCTGCGGCGCGCCGGGTTCGGCGGCATCGCGCTGGAGCTGGGTCTGGGCCGCGGGCTGCGCGTGCGGGCGGAAGCGTTGCGCTCTTTCAGGGGCTGGGCCCTGGCCGATCACGTGGTGACCGTGCCGGACACGGCGGCGGGGACCACGACGTTCCAGACGACCTGGTACGACCTGCCCTACCGCCTGAGCGAAGCCGGCCTGCAGCTGCTTCTGCCCTTGCGCATCACCCACTGGGGCGTTCGCCCGTACGTGCTGGCCGGAGGCGTCGCCCGCTGGTACCACTTCGGCGCATCCACCCGGCCCACGGCCACCTACACCGCCCTTCCGCCGGACGCCGTCTACGGCGGCGCGCTGGTGGGCGCCGGCCTGCGGTTCTCCCTGCTGGGCATCGGCGTCGACCTGCAGGGCCGCGAAGCCCTCGGACACTACGCCGACAAGAGCCAGCACGACGCGGTGCTGTCGGCCGGCGTCGTTTGGAGGGTGTTCTGATGCGCGGCCGGCGCAGCATGCGCGTGCGGCGCCCTCGCGTACGCGGTGGGCGGGCCGCCGTGCTACTCGCCGGGGTTTTCCTCGCCGCCACCGGCCTGCTGGGCACGCCGGCCGGCGCCGCGGCCCAGGGACCGCTGGGGAAGCTGCAGCTTCGGGTCGAGCCCCGGTTCGGCATGCTGCTGCCCGGGCAGTACCTCTACATCCAGTACCAGAGCTACAACCCGCTCGTATGGACGACGGGCAAGATGGGCCGCACCGGCATGGCCGGCGTCACGGCAGAGCTCAGGCTGGGCGACGGCATCCGCCTGCGCGGCACCGTCATGCACTCGTTCCGCGGCTGGCTCTACTCCCGCTACGCCGTGCTCATACCGCCCGCCGGCTACAACCCGCCCACCGAAGACGTGACCTGGTTCGATGTGCCGGCCGCCCTCACCACCGGCAGCATCGACGTCGTGCTGCCCACGTGGATCCACCCCCTCGGCACCCAGCCCTACGTCCTCGCCGGCATCGCCGGCAAACGCTACGACTTCGGCCAGCCCACCGCCACCGACAGCGTCGGCGCCATCCTGCCCGACAACGGCGTCGTGGGCGCACTGGACCTGGGCGGCGGTATCGAGCTCTCCGTCCTCGGCCTCGACCTCGACTTGCAGGCTCGCGATGCCATCGGTCGCTACTGGGGACGCACCCAGCACGACGTCGTCGCCACCGCCGGCGTCGTGTGGCGCCTGTTCTGAGGACATCCGAGAGAGAGTGTGCTGGCGCTTCTTCCGGGCGCGCCCTACGGCGCTCCGGGGGACCGCCGACGGTCCGCCCCCCTTGCCGCTCAATGAGCCGTGAGGAGCAAGCACGCGACGGCCGCCGCCAAGAGCCCGCGGGCCAACACCGCCGGGACGATGCTCCGGCTCGAAGTGCGGCTGAACCCGTAGAGCGCGCCGAGAACGAAGGCGGTGATCGGTGGAAGAAGACTGGTGGTGTTGACGGCGAAGAGGGCCTCGAGCGCGGCCGGGCCCGCGATTGCCAGGACTGGGCCCCGCCGCGCCTCCAGGACGGAGTAGAGGCCGCCGCGAAAGAAAAGCTCGTAGCCGACGGCCGCCGGAACCACCAGGATGGCGGCGACGATGGCCACGGCCCCTTCCGGGCGGACATTGCGTGACACGCCGGGCACGAAGACGCTCGCCATGGCAAGTACGACGGTCACCAGGACGACGCGCGGCCAAGGGGCCCGCACCGGGAGCGGGACATTCCACCGCAGCACGACCAGCGCGCCGAGCAGAGGCCCAACCAACAAGGCCAGAAGGAAGGCCACGTCTTCCGGGGCTGCAAGCAGGCGGAGGACCCAGGGCACGGCCACGAGCGCGAGACCGAGGCCGAGATCCACGCGCATCGATCGATGGCCGCGGCCCGGCCTGCCGCGCGACCTCGCCGATTCGGTTTCGACGGTCATAGGACGAGCCCCCGTCGGATCGGACGAGCCAGATCGGATTCAGGAACGACCCGCGTCCGGGTGCCGGTGCGCGTGCGAGTCACGCGCCCGGAGCTCCCCGTGATTCCGCTTGCGTGCCCCCCGTCCGTGTGCGTGTCCGGCCGCTGCTGGACGCCGACCGGTCTGCAGCGCCACCTGCGGGCGCCGAGCTGCTCAGTATCCGTCGCCCTCGAGGCTCACCTTGCCGGCGAAGTGCCGGTAGACGTAGGTGATGTACGCGCCGGCGATGATCATGCCGGGGATCCACCAGGTCAGGCCGATGTAGAGCCCGGTGAGCGGTGCGCCCACGTTCTGCGCGGTCAGGCCGTAGGCCGGATCCGTGGTGGCGGGCAGCACGTACGGGTAGATGCCGAAGGCCGCGCTGGCGAGCATGCCGGCGAGGTAGGCAGCGGAGCCGAAGAAGCCGAGTCGTGGGCGGTCCTGGCTGATGGCGATGCGGGCGACGGCGAGGCCGGCCAGGACGAGGAAGACGAAGACGTAGCCCCAGGGCGCGCTAGCGAGGTGCTGCGGCACCAGCGGCTGGACGATGAACGTGAGCACGGTGACGACGACGGCCAGGCCGAGAACGAACGGCCACAGGTTGCGGGCGTAGCGCCGTGCGCGCCGGGCAACGTCGCCGTCGGTCTTGCCCCAGACCCACAAGGCGCCGTGCATGGCGAGAGAGGTGAGGCTCGCGAGGCCCACGACGACGGTGTACCAGTCGAGGATGCCGGTCTGTCCGCGGACGCCCCAGTCGGTCCAGAGCGGCTCGAAAAACCAGCCGTCAGCGTTGAGCGGCACGCCGCGCACGACGTTGCCCAGCGCGACGCCGAGGAACAGCGCGAGCAGCGCGCTGGCACCCCAGAACACGACGTCCCAGAAGGGGGCCCAGACCTCGTTCCGCACGTGCCCGCGGAACTCGATGCCGACGCCGCGGAGCACGAGCAGCCAGAGCACCATCATCAGGGGCAGGTAGAAGCCGCTGAAGCTGGAGGCGTAGAGGCCGGGGAACGCGAAGTAGAGGGTACCGCCGGCCGCCAGCAGCCAGACCTCGTTGCCGTCCCAGACGGGGCCGATGCTGCGCAGCACGAGTCGTCGTTCTTCGTTGTTGCGGGCCAGCAGCAGGTGGAGCGTGCCCGCCCCCAGGTCGAAGCCGTCAAGCACCGTATAGCCCACGAGCATGGCGGCCACCAGCCAGAACCAGAGCGTAAACATGCCTCACCTCCCCTCGGGCTGGTTGGAGACTGCGGGCCCGCTCGCCTGTCCGGTTTCTCGGGCGGCCAGCAGGACTTCGGGTCCGTGCTCGATCTCGCGTCGACACAGGAACAGGAAGAGGATGCCGAGAACCAGGTAGAGGCCCATGAAGCCGATGAGGGTGAACGTGCCGTTGCCGGACGAGATGGTGGGCGAGATGCCGGCGCGGGTGCGCATGAGTCCGTAGATGACCCAGGGCTGGCGCCCGGCCTCCGCGGTGAGCCAGCCGGCGGTATTGGCGATGTAGGGGAACGGCAGGCTGAGCATCAGGATCCAGAGCATGCCCCGCGATTCGAAGAGAGTGCCGCGCCAGAGCTTCAAGGCCGCCACCAGCATGATGAGGATGAAGAACGTGCCGAGCCCCACCATGATGTGGTACACGAAATAGAGCAGCGGGATGTTGTCGGGCCAGTTGGAGACGGGGAAGTCGTTGAGGCCTCTCACCTCGGCCAGCCAGCGGCGGTAGGACAGGAAGCTGAGGGCGCGGGGCACCGTGATCTTGTTGTCCAGGCGCTGATTCGCCATGTCAGGCTGCCCGATGATGACGAGGGGCGCTCCACGCTCGGTGAAGAACAGGCCTTCCATGGCCGCCAGGGTGGCCGGCTGGTGGCGCGCCACCATGCGGCCCTGGGCATCGCCCAGCGGGAAGGGTTGCAGGACCGAGGCGATGAGGCCGGCCACGACGCCCAGGCGCAGGAACGTGCGGCCGTAGCGCTCGTGCTGGTGTGTGAGCAGGTAGTACGCACCCAGCGCCGCCATGACGAACGAGCCCGTGACCACCGCGCCGGTCATGTTGTGCAGGTACTGCCAGACGGCCCACGGGTTGCCCAGCACGGCCGCCAGGCTGGTGATGGTGAGCTTGCCGGTGGGATCGATGGCGAAACCGACGGGATGCTGCATGAATGCGTCGGTGACGATGATGAAATAGCCCGAGAGCCAGGAGCCCAGGAACATGGCCAGCGATGTGGCCCAGTGTGCACGCCGGCTGAGCCGCTTCTCGCCGAACAGGAACAGGCCCAGGAAGCTGGACTCCAGGAAGAAGGCGAAGACGCCCTCCATAGCCAGCGGCTGGCCGATGACGCCGCCGGCCGCGCGGGAGAACGCCGCCCAGTTCGTCCCGAACTGGAACTCCATCGGGATGCCGGTGACGACGCCGGTGGCGAACGTTATGGCGAAAATGCGGCCCCAGAAGCGGGCCGCCGCATCGAGATGTTCGTCGCCGGTGCGCAGCGCTTTGGTCTTCAGCAGGAAGATCAGCAGCGCCAGCCCCATGGTGAGCTGCGGAAACAGGTAGTGAAACGTGACCGTGAACGCGAACAGCAGCCGGTCGACCGTCACAGGATCCGACATGCTCGCTCCCTGTCCGGGACGCAGTTGATCGTAGCGGAGACATGATCGGGAAGAACGGACCCGGCCGCAAGCGGGCGACCTCGCGCCCGCCAGCCACGCAGCAGCAGCGGGCGGGCACGGCGGTTGGCCAGCCCGGCGGGGCGGGCCGGCCGTGCGGTCAGTACCCCGCCGCCATGCCGTCCTTGCGCGGATCGGAGCCGGCGGCCCAGCCTTTCACGAGGCGCATGACGGCCTGAGCACCACCTGCGGAGCCGGGCGGCAGGTCCACGATGACGTGGCCCATGGTCTCCAGCTGCCGGCGCACGTCGGCGCCTATGGGCGCTTCCAGACCCACGCGCAAGCCGTCGAAGTGGCGGAATCGCGCCGCGTCGATGGCCTGCTGCAGGCCCATGTGGAAGACCAGCAGGTTGAGCAGCACCTGGACGTGGCCCTGGGGCTGGATGGAGCCGCCCATGACGCCAAAGGCGAGCCACGGCTGCTCCGCGCCCGCGGAGTCCGGCTTCGTGACGAACGCGGGGATGATGGTGTGGAACGGCCGCTTGCGCGGGCCCACCGTGTTGGGCAGGCCCGGCTGCATGGTGAAGCCGGCGCCGCGGTTCTGCAGGGCGAAGCCGGTGCCGGGCACGACGATGCCCGAGCCGAACTCCCAGTAGTTGCTGTTGATGAACGACACCATGTTGCCGGCGGAGTCGGCGACGGCCAGATAGATGGTCTCACTGCTGGACGCAGCCGGGCCCGGATCCACCCGCACGGCGGCGTGGTGGGGGTCGATGAGCGCGCGCCGCTTGGCGATGTAGGCGTCGTCCAGCAGGCGCTTGGGGTCGATGGTCATGGCGTCCGGGTCGCCCACCCAGCGCGCCAGGTCGGCGAACGCCAGCTTTTTGGCCTCGATGAGCGTGTGCAGGTACTGCGCCGAGTTGTGCCCCATGGCCGCCAGGTCGTAAGGCGCCAGGATCTTCAGCATCTCCAGCGCCGCCACGCCCTGGCCGTTGGGTGGCAGCTCCCACACCGTGTAGCCGTGGAAGCGGGCCGACAGCGGTTTCACCCACACCGGCTTCTGGTTCTTCAGGTCGTCCAGCGTCAGGAAGCCGCCCAGCTTCCGGACCCGCTCCACGATGCGCCGGCCCAGCTCGCCGCCGTAAAGCGCCGATGGTCCCTGCTTCGCGATCATGCGGAAGGACGCCGCCAGGTCCGGGTTGCGGAACCACTCCCCCGCCCTGGGCGCCCGCCGGCCATCGATGAGGTACGTAGCCCGCGCCCCTTCGTCCTGCTTCAGACGGTCGGTCTCCGCCGCCCACTGCCCGGCGATGATGGGCGACACCGGGAACCCGTCCTCCGCCAGCTCGATGGCCGGCGCCAGCGCCTGGGCCAGCGTGATGGTGCCGTAGCGGTCCAGCAGCGCCGCCCAACCGGACAGCGCGCCCGGCACCGTGATGGGCTCCGCGCCGAACAGGGGCACCGCCGTGTCGCCCCGCGCCAGCAGCGCCTCGCGCGTCATGAGCGAGCCGGACCGGCCGCTGGCGTTCAGACCGACCAGCCGGTGCTCCTTCGCCGACCAGAACAGCGCGAACATGTCGCCGCCGATACCCGTCATGTGCGGCTCCACCAGGTTGAGCACCGCGGCGGCGGTCACGGCGGCATCGATGGCGTTGCCACCCTCTTGCAGCACCTTGAGGCCGGCGGCCGTAGCCAGCGGCTGACTGGTGGCGATGGCGCCGTGGGGCGCGAACACGGTGGATCGTCCGGCCATGGAAAGCTCCTGGGCGCAAAGCGGGGCCGCGACGAGCAGCGCGGTGGGGACGACGACGGCCAGCCGGCTCGGCCGGCGCGCGGGACTGCAGGCGTGATGCATCATGGCACGCGTGGGTTCGAGTCACCGCATGGTACTGCCGCCGGACACGCGGGGAAAGTCGCGGAGGCCTGGGCGCCGCGAGCGGACGGAGCCCGCACCGGCCGTGGCCGGCTCCGGCGGCGCACGACGTGCGCACAGCCCGCCACGCCTTGGCGTCCGGTCAGGAACGTTGTGACAGCCGACGTCGTGTGGCATCATTCGGAGCCACTTCGACGGACAGGGCGGAGACGAGGAGGAGACCATGGTGAAGCGGAGCCCGTTGGAGGAGATCCCGGGCGTGGGCCCCAACATCGCCCGCGACCTGGAAGACCTGGGCATCAGATCGGTGGGCGCGTTGCGCGGCCGGGACCCGAAACGCCTCTACCTGGACCTCTGCAAACGACGCGGCACTCGCATCGACCCGTGCGTGCTGTACACCTTCCGCTGTGCCGTGTACTACGCCAGCCACGACCGCCACGACCCGGAGCTGCTCAAGTGGTGGAACTGGAAGGAGCCGGGCGGGGCACGCCGGAAGGCCCGGGTCTGAGCGGCGTCGGCACGACCCGTTCGCGCGACGTATACACAGCAGCGGAACGGGCCGCTGCTGCGTCCTTACGGCAGCGCCAGTTTGCCTTCCCGCTGCGTTACGGCGCCCCGGTCCACCAGCGCGCGGCAAGCCGCGTCCAGGTCCGCCGCATCGAACGGCGCGTTCAGGCGACGGGCCGCAGCCTGCAGTTCGTCCGGCGCCACCGGCCGGCCGAGGGCGTGCAGCAACCCCAGGGCGAACACGCCGGCAGCATTGTCCGCCGCGGGTGACTCCTGGGAGTGCCCCCCCTTCGTCGCGCGCAACGGCGGCGGGATCAGCGCAGCCGCCAGCTGCCGCGCCTCGCTGTTCGCCTCCGCGCCCGTCACCTCGCGCGGCTCCGTGACCCGGATGCACACGGTGTGTCGGTTGGACAGCCACGCCAGACCGCCATCCTTTGCGTGACGCTCCACCTGGTCGGCGAAGTCCCGCGCCGCCAGCTCCAGGATGAATCGCACGCTTCCATCGAAGCCGGGGAACACCGCCCCCGCACGCTGCACCGCGCCGTCCACGTCCCAGCTGCCCGCGCACCGGTTCGTTTCCGGGTCGTGGACCAGCACGCCGAAGTTGATGTCCTCCTCCGTACGCGCGTTGTGGTACCGCACCAGGGAATACCGAAAAGGCCGGCCGCCTGCCGTCTCCTTGCTCATCGCTGCGCCCACCCCCGTGAGCCGGTGAACATGACTGCACCTGTGACGAAAGATCTGTGCACGAAGCGCTGCCGGCAACCGGCGACGGCGTTGCGGGCCACCCCCGGAGATCGGTACCCTTCAAGGAGGGGGCGAACGCCGGGCACGGGCGCCCCCGCGACGGACCCGCGGACGTAACTACGGGATCGAGACCATGTCACGAGCATTCGTCAAGGAAGACGCGGGAGACTTCGATCGGCCGCGGGACTTCGAGTTGCCTCCCGCCGAAGATCCCGGGTACGACCTGGCGTGCGCGCTGGCCCTCCTGAACGCCGCCTGCCTCGGCGAGACTCGCGCCGCGGAGACGGCCACCGGCTACCGTTGGGGCGACCCACACCTCATCGAGCATGTCCGGAAGCTGCTCGGCAAGGAAGAAGATCTGTCGGAAGAGCAGCAGGATCGCCGGTTCATGCAGGTGGCGCGGCGATACCTGCGGGCAGCGGGCAAGTGAAGCGCCGGGTGCGGGATCTGCGCTCGACAAATCCGCCAGGTCCAGATGCGGTCCGCTCCCTGTCACCCCGTCTCCCTGGTGGCGGGGGGCTGGCGGCGCGGGGATCTCCCCGTCGGGGGCGTGGAGGCGGAAGAGGGTCCCCTCAGTCGAGCGCGTCGGCCAGCTTTCCCACCAGGTGGTCGGCAGCGAAGTCGGCCAGGGTTTCCAGGGCCCGCTGGATCTCGTCGGTGGACATTCGCGCCAGCGTCACGGCGGTGATGACGTTGCCCACGGAGCGGTCGTAGCGAGAATCCACGTCGACGGACGTGGAGCGCACCGGCTCGGTTGCGCGGACACGAGCCTTCCAGATGCGGCGCCCGGTGGCGCCGTCCAGGAGGCGGAGGTCCGCATCGATCATGAAGTAGGCGGCCGACGCCCAGGAGCTGGCCGTGATGCCGTAGTGGCGCACCCTGATCTCCAGCTCGTAGTCGGGATGACTCGTGTCCGGCACGGGCACCGCACGCAGCTGGCGCGCCCCGTTTTTCAGCACGCGGTCGCCCATGCGGCCGCTGACATCGACGTTCTTCGCCGCACTGTCCAGCCTCGTCTCGAAGTCCCGCACGCTCACCTCGCGCGCCACTTCGGCGCCCGCCTTCAGCAAAGACAGCACCGGGTTTTTCGTGTCCACGCCGAGGTGCATCTCGCTCAGCACCTCGGGGTACGGCGGCGCGATGGTCGCAACGCCCAGCGTGCGGTTCCGGAAGTCATACTGCGCAAGCCGCTGGTTATTGGAACAGGCGGACAGGGTCGACATCGCGCCGGCAAGAACCACCAGCGCCAGGCATGTGCCTCGAATTCCGAGCGGCTTTCTCACCTTTCGCCCCCACGATTCCTGGAGTCGTTCGTTCCCGGCATGCGGCCATGATAACGTCCCATACCCGGCCCGGAAACGGTTTTATCCGGTGAAAAAAGAGCCGCCCCGGAATCCGGGGCGGCTCCTCGCAGGCTGCAAGGCCCGCAGCTCGGGAGCGTGGCTCCTAGTCGAGCTTTGTCTCGTTCTCGGCGGCGGGGCCCTTCTTGCCCTCGACCACGTCGAACTCGACACGCTGACCCTCGGCGAGCGACTTGAAGCCGCTGCCCTGGATCGCGGTGTGGTGGACGAAGCAGTCCTTGCTGCCATCCTCGGGCGTGATGAAGCCGAAGCCTTTGGCGTCACTGAACCACTTCACCGTTCCAGTGGTACGCATCAACCGTACTCCTTGGGTGCTGGTGCATCGGGGTCCGGTATTCCCGTACCACGCGATCACCGTCATGTGCGGGTCGTCCCGCCCCCGCACCAGGCGTGACGAGCACGGATACAAAAAAACCCGGGCGTCAGCGCCCAGGTCCTCTCGTCACTGGTCCCCAGCGCGACCGTGGCCGGGGCATGCTCGCCGGGACCACGCTAACGAAATCCGTAACCTGCGTCAAGGGCTTTGTGGCGGATTTCCGGGCTGAACGGCACGTGGCGGGGCGTGCGCCCCGGGCATCATCCGGCCTTCGCCCACAGGCGCGCGGCGATCAGCGGCTCCAGGGTGGCGCGACTCGCGCAGGTGATCGGATTGCCCGAGACGCCTCGGGGCGTGGCGCTGGCGTGGACCAGCGTTTCGACGTGCGTGCCTCCGTCTACCTCCGTAAGGCGCGTGATGGCCGTGACGCGCACGTCGTAGAGATCGGCGCGCGGGGCCCCCACACTGTAGCCGCAGTCCAGATACTCGCTCATGTGCTTGCCGGCGATGCGGTCGATGCGCTTGTTGCGCACGCCGTACATACGGCTGCCCGGGGTGACCAGGCCACCGCGCGTCAGGCCGAGCTTGTCGTAGACCTGCGGCAGTCCGGACCATACCCGCTCGATGGGCAGAGGGATCTCGGTCGAGACGGCCTCGCTGCGGTTCCAGAAATCCGCCGTGTAGCTCTCGTTGGGCGTCCGGATGACCATCGAAGCCGGGACGTCCGGGCTGCGCAGGGTCGTGCTGGAAGGTGCGCAGGCGGAGATGAGCAGCGCGACGAAAGCAAACGACGCGAACAGCGAAGACGAGTGCCGCATGGCGATCTCTCCCTGGCGGGTGTACCGGCTCCGGGGCAGAGTGCGGATGCCGCGCCGTTACCCCGACACCCCGCTCAAACGTTGTACGATGAGCGGTTCCAGCTTGGCACGGCTCCTACAGCGCACTGGGTTCACGGAAACGCCGCGAGGCTTTGCGCTGGCACTGACCAGGGTTTCGACACGCGTGCCGCCCGCTGGATTCTTGACCAGACGCGTGATCGCCGTGACGCGCACCTCATCGACGTTGGCGCGTGGCCCACTCATGCCACTGCCGCAATCCAGGTACTCGTCCAGGTGTTTGCCGTCGATGCGGGCAAGGCGTTCGCCGCTCACACCGTACATATGATTGTCCGGATCGATCACGCCGCCCCCCGTCAACCCGAGGGCGTTGTAGACGCCCGGCAGTGCCGCCCATGCGCGGTTCACGCCCACGGCGATCGTATCCGTGAGGGCGCGGCTGTTGTCGCGCAGATCCATCTGGTACGTGCCGCTACCCGTCTCTATGGTGGTCGGAACGGCCACGTCCGGAGTCCCCATCACAGATTCCGTATGCGCGCACGCCGAGACGGCCAGAAAGGCGATGATGCTGGGTGAGGCGAGCCGGGAGAGGGATTGCCGCATGGTAGGTCTCCTGTGAAGAGTTGCCCCCTCGGCGCGCAATATACCTTCGGCGCCATCGACGTGAAAGGCGGATCGGGCTAGCGTGCGGCGACACCGGCCCGCATCTTGGCGACACAATGACAGCATATCCGAAGTCGAAATCAGAAAAGACGCGCATGGAGGAATTCCTCTCGCGAGCGCGTACGGCGGAGTACACCTTCATGGTGCTTGTCGCCGTGGTGGTGGGACTTCTGGGCGGGTTGGGAGCGGTCGTCTTCCGCAAGATGATCAGCCTCGCCAACTGGGCCGCCTGGGGCAAGCAGGCGTTCAGCGTCGACCTCGTGCAGGCACACGCCTGGTGGTGGGTGCTGATCATGCCGGGGATCGGCGGCCTGATCGTAGGGCTGTTGATCTTCTACTTCGCTCGTGAGGCGAAGGGCCACGGCGTGCCGGAAGTGATCGAAGCCGTGATCCTGAAAGCGGGCGTGATCCGACCCCGGCTGGTGGTCATCAAGAGCCTGGCATCGGCCATTGCGATCGGCAGCGGCGGCTCGGTGGGCCGCGAGGGGCCCATCGCCCAGATCGGCGCGGCGATCGCATCGTCTCTCGGCCAGCGGCTGCGCGTCTCCAGCACGCAGCTGCGCACGCTGGCGGCGGCCGGCGCGGGAGCCGGGATCGCGGCCACGTTCAACGCGCCGCTGGCAGGCGCGTTGTTCGGCGTCGAGATCGTGCTGGGCGACTTCGCCGTTTCCCAGTTCAGCTCCATCGTGCTGGCATCGGTGTCGGCGACGGTGGTCTCGCGGCATTTCCTGGGCAACACGCCGGCGTTCGCGGTGCCCGCCCACAACATTGTCAGCGTGTGGGAAGCGATCCCGTTCAGCCTCCTGGGCGTGATCGCGGCCGGCGTGGCGCTTCTCTTCATGACGACCTTGTACGGCCTGGAGGACCTGTTCGAGCGGTTCCGCATCAAGCCGTATCTGACGACGGCCATCGGCGGCGTCATGGTCGGCGCCATCGGCATCTTCTTCCCGCGGGTGCTGGGACTGGGCTACGACGTTATCGAAACCGCGGTCTTCGGCCATCTCGGCCTGACCATGCTGCTGCTGCTCATCCCCATCAAGCTGTTGGCCACGAGCCTGACGCTGGGATCCGGCGGGTCGGGCGGCATTTTCGTACCGTCGCTGTACCTGGGCGCGATGACCGGCGGCGCCGTCGGCTCGCTGGCGCACCTCTGGTTCCCGGGCATCACCGGCTCACCGGGCGCGTACGCGCTGGTGGGTATGGGTGCGGTGGTGGCCGGCGCCACGCATGCGCCGTTGACGGCGATTCTCATCATCTTCGAGCTGACCTCCGACTACAAGATGATCTTGCCGCTCATGGCCGCATGCATGATCGCGACGCTCATCACGAGCCGGGCGCGGCAGGAATCGATATACACGTTCAAGCTCATCCGACAGGGCGTGGACGTGTTCCAGGGCCAGGCGCTCAACGTGCTGAAGGGGTTATGCGTGCGCGACGTCATGACACGCGACATGGTGACGGTCCAGGAGAGCGTGCCCCTCGGCGGGTTGCTGAGCGAGGTCAGTACGCACACGTTCCCTTACGTCTACGTCGTGAATGCCGAAGAACGGTTCCGTGGGCTCATCGAGCTGCCGGCCTTGCGAGACGCAGTGCTGCACGGCGATGCACTGCGGGAAATCCTGATGGCCGGAGAGCTTGCCCGGGAAGACGTGCCCACCGTGACGCCCGACGAAAACCTGGACGCGGTGAGCCGGATCTTCGTTGGCCGCGGCCTGGAAGAGCTGCCCGTCGTGGATGCGGAGGAGCGGCTGCTGGGCATCGTCGCCGGGCACCACATCCTGGATGCGTACAACCGCGAGCTGATGAAGCGGGACATGGTCATGGGCATCGGCGGCGGCGTCGAGGCCAGCGCGAGTCACGAAATCATGCTGGGCGACGGCTATCGGATGGCACAGATCGCGGCACCGCCGGGCTTCGTCGGCAACTCGCTGCGGGAGCTCGAGCTGAGGGGTCGCTACGGCATCGCGGTGCTGCTCATTCGCCGGCCCGCGAAGACGGGCGCGAAACAAGTCTTCGAGGTCGTGCCTGGACCGGACACTGTGATCGAGGAGAACGACGACCTGGTGGTGGTGGGCACCCGCGAGGCGCTGGACGAGCTCCGCGGCCTGGCCCTGGCTTGACGGCGGCCGTTCCCCTGGACCGCTACAAGACCCAGCCGGGTAGCAAATCTGGGAATTCACGACGGCGGTACCCGATCGCAGGCCCGGGGCCCGCCCTTTCTCGCCATGAACGGGAGTGGTGTTCCGTCATGACTCAATGGCAGCTCCACCGGCCCCGCGCGGGCCGGTTATCCGCGAGATTCGCCATGCTTCTGGCGCTGGCCGCCCTTGGGCTGGCGCAGCCCGCATGGCTCGCCGCACAGGCGGCGGACGGTGGGACAATGCACGCACAGCACGCGGCGCAGCCCACCGCATGGCCACATCGTGTGCTCCTCACGAACGACGACGGCATCAACAGCCCGGCGCTGCGGGCCCTCGCCCACGCCCTCGCGGGAGCCGGCATCGAAACGTACGTGGCGGCGCCCAACCGCAACCGGAGCGGCACCGGCAGCATCATGACGTCGCTTCAGGCCAGTGCGTTCCTGGCTGAGCCGACCAAACTGGGCCCGGGCATCAAGGCGTGGGCCGTGAACGGGTTCCCCGCCGATTGCGTGCTGTTCGCGTTGCGCGGACCCATGGTCAACGACCCGCCCGATGTCGTCGTCTCGGGCCCCAACCATGGCGGCAACGTGGCGGAGGCGTGGTTCATTTCCGGCACGATCGGCGCTGCGCGCGCCGCCGCCTTCTTCGGCGTGCCGGCCGTAGCGCTGTCGGGCGTCGACGTTCGCGACTCGCTATCCGTCGCCGCCACTGCCCACTGGTTCGTGCAGTTCGTGCGGAGCGAGCCCGTGCGACGGCTTCAGCCGTCGGAGTACCTGAACGTGAACGTGCCCATCAACCCGCGCGCGGTCCGGGGCGTCACCGTGACGCGGCGCGCCCACATGCTGGACCTGCTGGCCCTGCGGGACACGGCGTTCGCAGCCGAGCCCCGGCAGCAGCAATGGCTGCTGGCCGCGTCCATGAACTGGGATCGGGTGGCGCCCGGCACGGACGCGTTCGCCTTCGACCACGACAGCATCTCCATTCAACCCCTGCGCGTCGGTGAGCAGGACCCCGTCATGGCCGCCTGGTTACGCAACCACCTGGACCTGGTGCCGGCCTGGCCGGTCCGTGACAGCGACACCGTCGCCACCGGCTCGAAGACCGCCTCCGCCTCCGCGCCCGCGTCCGAAGCCAGCGACCGCGAAGAGGTCCTGGCCCGGCTGGACCGCTACTACACCGACCTCAGCAACCGGGACTGGTCCGCGTTCGCGTCCCACTTCTGGCCCGGTGCGACCCTGACCACGGTCTTCCAGCCACCGGACGAGAGCGCGCCGCGCGTCGTGACCACGTCGGTCCCGGCCTTCGTCGCGCAGGCGACGCAGCAGGCCAGCAAGCGCGTATTCCACGAGCGCATGATGGACGCCGACGTCGTCGTCACGGGCAACATCGCTCAGGTCCGCGCACACTACGATGCCCGGATCAGCAGCCCCGACGCTCGCCGATGGCAGGGAACCGATGTCTTCACGTTGATGAAGCATGGGGGCAGGTGGCGCATCGTGTCGCTGGCCTACACGACGAGCCCCTGATAGGAAGCGGCGCGGCGCGCCCGGGACGTTATCCCCGCGAGACGAACCAGCCGCCGCTCAGGTGCATCCAGCCGAGGGCGCTGCCGATATAAGGCGACGTGGCCGTGGCCCGCAGCACCCACCGCACCCCGGGGTGCGCATCCATGGCCCGGCGCACTAGATCGACACTGATCCCCGCGCCCACGTGGTCGGGATGCACGACGAGATCCGAGATGAAACCGTCGCGCGCCCCGTCGCTCCAGCCGCGCAACACCCCTACCAGCGTATCCCCGAGCCACGCCGCGACCACCACGTTCGAGGCGTCAAAGACCCGGTCCATGCGCCCCGGATCCTGGTCACCCGCCGTTTCCGGCCGCCCGGCCACCTCGTAAAGCGCTTCCAGGGCGGACGGGTCGGGTCGCTCACCCAGGACGAACTCTATGGCGGCGGCCGCCTCGGCCCGGGCCGACTCCTTTTCAGGCGCCGGCTTCTTCGCGCGCGACGCTTTGTTCGGCGAGGTCCCCGCCGGGGCAGCGACCGGCTCCTCCTCTTCTTCCTCGGCCTCTCCTTCGGCCACGGCC
>JARRJS010000060.1:0-29983 GCA_037388885.1 Gemmatimonadota bacterium | reverse complement strand
AAGCTGGGAGAACGGGATGCGCAGCTCCGCCGTCCAGCACAGCGAATCGATGGCCGTGGCGACCTCCCACACCGGGTCCCATGACTCGTCCGGGCCCGTGCCACCCGGCCCGTACGCGTCCTGCTTCACGCCCGACGGGTTCACCGCGAACACCGTCCGGCCCAGGTGGTCGTGCTGCGTGTCGAAGATCAGCTCCAGGAAATCGCTGGAGAACGTGGCGTCCCGCCGCACCAGCCGCGTGGTCACGCCTTCCGCGCCACCGTCGTCGTACATGCGCGCACCCACGTACAGCGCCTCGCCGTCGTACGCGAACCGCACCTCCGTGCGCTGCGTCGCCGGCTGGCCCTCCTCCGGCTCGTTCTGCAAGAAACCCGTCGCCACCGGCGCCCTCTGCCAGACCGCTTCGTCGAGGCGACCGTCCAGATGGATGGGTTGGCTCAAGGCCACGGCGCGCACCGACGGACGCGCGGAGTCGGGCGTCGGGGCGCCCCGGACCGCCGCGCGCACCGCCCGCGTCGAATCGGGCACCTGGGCCGCCAGGGTCGCAGGCACGACAAGCACCATGCACAGGGGGAGGACGCGCATGTGAGAACTCCGTTTCCCATCGGCACGGTGATGCCTGTGTTCGGTGAGACACATGCACAGGTGCATTTGGTTGCCTCGGCGGCAAGGCAAACGCGTAGCCGACCGCGGCAGACTGGGAGACGGGGCGACGGGGAGACGGGGAGAGTGGCGTGCGGGCTTGGCGCGGGCGTTTGGGCCGGTTATCTTGCGCTCATACGGGACGTGGCGCAGTCCGGTAGCGCACCTGAATGGGGTTCAGGGGGTCGCGGGTTCAAATCCCGCCGTCCCGACTGGGTAAAGCAAACTCCCGCAAGGCTTTATGTCCTGCGGGAGTTTCGCATGTTGGGGTCCGGGACCGACAGTATTCGGGCCGACTGTAATACTTTCGGGCCTTCGCACGAGCAGCGGACACAGGCTCTCGGTTTGTCGTGCATCACTTGGTCACCTTCGTGACGACCCGTCGGCAATCCCCGGACGGTACGTTACTGACAATTGTCTCCATTTTGCCACCGCCCAAACCACATCTCCGCGAGCATCGAACGAGATCTCCAGATGACGGGGATCCAACCACCGGACAGACGCTGCCTCGCTCCTCGTCCGGCGATGTGACGCGGCTTTGCACGTCGTTGCCGCATGGGCTGCACGCGAACGCGGCGAGGAATCCCAACAAAAGCCAGTAACGATTCATTGCCAGCACCTCTTATTGAAATAGCGTGCACCGGCTCTGACCATCGGGGATTATCATGATGAACACCGACCCCTCGCCAAGGGCGTACGTCCTGCGGGAGTTTCGCATGGCACCTCACCCTCAGCACGCACCCGAACCCCAGCGCATCCTGTGACCTTCAGTGTCCACAGTGCGTCATACGTGGTGAACCACGCGTACAACCCGAGCCAGGCACGCAATGTCTCTGGATCGAGCGACGACGCCCGACGATCCTCCGTGTACGTTCGAGGATGCGGCACAAGGTCGCCGCGTTCCTTCACGACCCGCATGCCATTCCCACGCTGGACGCATGGGAGTTGGTAGTGCGTGTCCGCCGGGACCATCCCGCGTTGCACGGGACCTGGATGCTCTCATGAAGGCATGTAAGGAACAGTTGGAGCGGGCATGTTCATGAGGGCAGTAACTCATCTCTACTGGGAGGTCAGTGTGGGTTCTCTGACCATCCGTGACGTGTTCCCGCCGCCGGATCCGGATCCCGAGGCCTCACCTGCTTCGGAACGCCGGGGTCCGGACGTCTCTGCGCCAAGCGGTGAGCAAGCACCTCAGCCTGCCTCTGGCGCGGAAGGTGACAAGCGTGATCGGGAAACCGACGAAAATCCTACAGAAAGCCCTTAGTCACCCGAAGCCCGGTGTGGGTGCATACAAGCGCTCGGTACGCTGGGCCAAGGGAGGTACTGCGTCTCTATGCCAATCAAGATCGTGTTCAAAGACGGGACCGTGCGCCAAGCCACGCAGGACCCGGCCTTCGGCTGGTATCAGGTGGAGGGGCATTCAATGCGCCTTGGAGATCGCCTGGTGGTGGCGGGTATCGAACGGGAGGTCGTGCTGACGATGGACTTGCCGCAGGCCACGGGCATCTACTTCCTGCCCGACTTCGCCGATCCGCGTTGCGAGCCTTGTGGTCGGAGGGTGAATCCCCCGGATGCCGAGTGGTGCAAGGCTCACTGCGAATTTTGGGGCGAGTACACCGGAAGAAGATAGAGCGCAGCGGAGAGGTCGGAGCGCAAACGCCATGAACGAACCGGATGCCTCGCGACGGGCGCGCCAGGATTCACGTCGGCGACCAACCGGCGCAAACGCCAATCCCTGCAGCCGTTCTCCGCTACCGGTTCTGAACCCCACCGCCCGGGGGGAGATTCAGTTCCCGGTCGAACTCGGCCACGTACTTCAATTGGTGCAGGCCCTGTTCCATCTCCTCCATACGCTCGGACAGCAGCGCAAGCTGTTGCTTCATGAGCGCCAGCTCCTGTGGGTTGGCCTGCTGTGTCTCTCTGAGGCGTACCCAGGCTTCAACGAGCGGTTTCAGGGCAAAACGCAACGAGAGGGCAATAACGGGGACGCCGAGTAACACTCCGAGCAAAGAGAAGCCCATAAGTGAGATAAGTACATCATTCACGGCAGATGTCCCTCCTGCGAGTGTGTGCCAAGCGAAAGGCGCGAATTTTCCGGACGTTTCGCGCTACGGCTCCGGCCAATGGTCACTACGTCCGTTCCGGTTGCCGGGTTTCCGGGAAGAGAGGCCAGGTGTCATATCCGGGCGCGGATGGCTCCGAGCCCATCGGGGGTTGGTGACAGAACATCTGGCGGTCCCGAGAGCCGGGAATGAGTCCGACCGCCGTGGTCAAGCGATCATCGCACGATGTCCCGCCAACTGCAAGGTCGAATTGTTCCAGAGGCTATGGCATTATGGACGGTGCGTGGCCGGCGGAACGTGTGACGAAGCTGGCGAACCTGCGTGATCCTTCCGGAAACACGTGACCCGTGACACAATGGCTTCGTCTAGCAATTTGCTGGTGTGAGCGTTCGGACGATGGAGTCGGAACCAGTCCAGGAAGGGATAGAACCCATGATCAACTGGAGCTTGGACGGCATGAACGGTGTGCGTCGCTTCGCCATAGTGTCAGCTGGTTGCGCCCTCGCCTTGCTATCAGTGGTGGCTTGTCCTGTCGTCGGGCAAACGCCGCCGGCCGAAGGCCATTACCAGTTCGCAAACATCCCCTGGGGGAGTCCTGACAGCGTTGTTACGGCCAAGCTGTCGGATGCCGGCTTCGCGTTCACGGAAAAGGACAAGGACGGGGACCTCTGGTACGAAGGAATCCTGAAGGGCGAAAAAACGGACGTCATTGCCTTCATGACGCCGGCGAGGCAGGTGGTGTACATCGTTCTCAACCTCGAGACGCCCGACGAAGATGCCATTCCCATGTTCCGCAAGATCCGGGATGGAGTCCTGACGACACGGTACGGTGCTCCGGCCATGAACACGGATACGATTCAGAGCTCCGGTGATCCTGCGGACAGTGTGCAGGAACAGGCGATCCGCGATGGCGATGGAACCCTCGTGGCCATCTGGGGCGACCCTGATGCCGATGATTACCTGGGCATCATGATCACGGACAAGCTGACGGTGCGCATTGAATATTGTAGTCCGTTATGGACTTCCGAAAACGCACGGCGGGAAAGCCTGAGAGATTCGATCTTCTAGCGGGAGCTGAGCCCATCGGCTCCGAGGAGGAGGATACCCGTGTCCTTTGAGACCAGCTCTCCGCGGCCGTCGTCGCTCTGGGCCACCGCACCGGGGAGCCCGTACTTCCCACCGCGTCACGAGGACGACCTGTCGGGGCACGCCCACCGTCAGCTCATCGGGTACGCCGGACTGGTCCTGCCGATCCTTCTGCTCATCGTGGCGGCGGCCCGGCCGACCCCGGGCCTGCGGACCTGGCCGCCTCTCGACTCGGTCAGCGCGTACTACTACACCGGCGCCGTCGCGATCTTCACCGGTCTGCTGGTCGCTCTGTCGCTGCTCCTGCTCACCTACCGCGGGTACGGAAACGAGTACGGGACGTTGGACCGATGGATCGCCCGCATCGGTGGGATAGCAGCGTTCTGCGTCGCTTTCTTCCCGACGAAGCCGCCGGACGACATCGCCAGGCCGGCATGGTGGCGATCGGCCACCAACGTCGTGCACTACAGCGCGGCGACGACGCTCTTCGTCACGTTCATCGTCTTCTCCCTCTGGCTGTTTCGAAAGACGGCGACGGAGAAGCCCATGACCGACGACAAGCGCAGGCGCAACAGGGTCTACGTCGTGTGCGGTGTCGTCATGATCGGGAGCGTGCTGTGGGCGGGAAGCTCGCCGATCACGAAAGCGCCCATCTTCCTTCCCGAGTCCATCGCCTTGGTCGCGTTCGCGTTCTCGTGGCTGACGAAGGGGCGCGCCGGGCGAACCGCCGTCCAGGCGATCCGGCGTGGGCGCGCGGCGATGAGAGCGACGCGATAGCCAGGATCCCGGTCCAAAACCACGTCTTCGACTCGGGCACGCAAGCGCACGCGGACGCGCAAGCGGATCTCGGGGAAAACCGGGCACGTGACTCGCACGGGCACCCGCACCCGGACAGGGGTTTCATCATCAGGCGGGTCGCAGCCGGAGGCCGCAAGATAGCGCGGCGGCTTACGCGGCCGGAGTCAGCGGGCTCGGGTCGGCATAGACGAGATAGTCCCGGATCTTGTCGCCTTCCATGTGGAACACGTTGCAGAACGGGGTGGGGACCTCGCGGCCGTCCTTCGTGAGGTACGTGACGGTGCCGCGACAGATGCGGGTGGCTCCGTCCTCCAGGATCTCCTCCAGCGTGTGGCGCGTGCCGTCGAACATGGCCAGGAACGCGTCCACGTAGTCCTTCACGGCAGCGTTGCCCTGCACGGCGTCCTGCGCGCCCCACTTGAATGTCGCGTCGTCGGTCAGGTGGGCGCTGAAGGCGTCCGAGTCCTTCGCGTCCACCGCCTGAAGGATCCCGTCGTACCAGGTCCGATCGGCCATCTCGTTCTTTCCTCCGGGAATACAGGTATCGATTGCACCATTTCGTGGCGCAGAAACCCCACGCCCGTGGCAGGTCCGGAACGACCGCCTACCGGACCCACCACAGGCGCTCGAGTCAGTGATTCATCCCTTTCCTGGCAGCGGCAACGTCGGATTGCAGACGTGAGACGCCCGCTGCCGCGTCCT
The DNA here is from genome assembly GCA_037388885.1 of Gemmatimonadota bacterium. GTDB lineage: Bacteria > Gemmatimonadota > Gemmatimonadetes > Longimicrobiales > RSA9 > JARRJS01. The sequence goes on along the minus strand of JARRJS010000060.1, from coordinate 24,692 downwards.
TGATGTATCCATCCGCCACCTTCACCATCGCGGGCGTGGGCGGCACCAGGGCCAGCTCCACCTGGGAGGCAATGGAAGTCAGCCAGGAGCGCAGCCGACCGGGATACACCAGCGCGCCTTCACCGGACTGGATTTTGAGGTCCACCAGATCGTCGATGTCACGGTTCAGGTTGTCCAACGCGGCTTTTGCCTGATCGCCGGACACGCTCCGCTTGGCGACCGCCTTCTGGAGGGAGTCGCGGGCGTCGATGGCCTGGTTCAGGTTGGTGTCGAGCGAGTCAACCGCGTCGTGAATCCGCATCAGCAGATCGAAACGCTGCTGCAGCTCCACCTGCGTGGTCTGGAGTCGCGGATCGAGCTTGACGACGAACGGCTGCGTCTGCGTGGTGTCGCCATAGGTCAGCGTCACGTCGTAGGTCCCCGGCACCACTTCCGGGCCTACCGGTCGTGCGGCCGAGAAGAAGGAATTGTAGATGCCCTTCACGTCCGCGGCCTCCGGGTACCTCATGTCCCACTGGAAGCGGTTCATGCCAGGCTCGATGGCCGTCAATCGCTCTTCCCGCCGGTCTCGCCCCGCCGCGGGGTTGCGCGTCGGCGGCGTCGCATTGCCTTTCGCCTTCGGGTGCAGCGTGAAGCTGCGGATCATCTTGCCGCCGGTGGTGGTGAAGCTGAGCTTCGCCGGCGTGCTGCCGTCGTAGTCGGCCGGCACGCGGAACAACACCGTGACGCCGGGCGCCAGGTTGGCACCTCCCGCTCCGCCCCCGCCGAACCCGCCACGGCGCGTGGTCAGCCAGGCCTGCTGCGGCTTGAACAGGTGCGCCGCCCCACTCGCCGGGGCGGTCCCCACCTGCTCGAGGAACTGCAGGTCGTCCAGCACCCAGAAACCGCGGCCGAACGTGGCCAGCACGACGGCGTGCTGCTCGGGCTGGATCTCCACATCACTCACCCGCACGGCCGGCAGATTGAGGCTCAGCGGCTGCCACTGCCCGCCCCCGTCCAGGCTGAAGTACACCGTGGCGCTGGTCCCCGCCAACAGTAGATTGGCGTCGTCCGGATCCTGCCGCACGCTTTCCACGTACTGGTCGTCCGGCAGCCCGGTGGTGATCTCCGTCCAGTGCTTGCCGTAATCGGTGGTCTTGTACACGTACGGGTGGAAGTCATCCCAGTCGAACCGGCTCGCCGACACGTAGGCGGTGCCCTTTTCGGTGTGCGACGGCTCGATGCAGGTGATGGTGGACCAGGTCGGCAGCTTGGGCGGGCGCACCTGGCTCCAGTGCCCGCCCGCGTCGGTGGTCACGTGCACCAGGCCGTCGTCGGAGCCCGTCCAGATGATGCTGTCCGAGAGCGGCGAAAAGGCGATGGAGGAGAGGGTGCCGAACATCTCCTCGCCGGTGACGTCCGCGCTGATGGGGCCGCCCGGCCGCGCTTCCTTGCTCTTGTCGTCGCGCGTGAGGTCCGGGCTGATGATCTTCCAGTGAGTGCCCTCATCCAACGTCTCGAACAGCACGTTCGCTCCCATCAGCAGCTCTTGGGGGTTGTGGGGCGCGAACACGACGGGGTGATGATTCCAGCCATAGCGGTACTTGATCTTGGACCCCGCGAGACCGAACTGGTAGGACGGCCAGGGACTCACATTCGTGACCAACCCCGTCCTGCGATCGTCTCGCCACTCCTTGCTGTAGTACCCGCTGGCGTAGGTGATCCAGGGCCGGCCGGGTGTCGGCACGACGAAGCTCATCTCGCCACCCTGCACGCTCGGCCAGACCGGCGGAATACGCCCGGCGGGCACGGCGCTCGGCGCTTCGTACGAACCGCGATCCTGCTGCGCGCCGTAGATATGGAACGGGAACTGGTCGTCGAGGTTGGCGTGGTAGAACTGCCCGGTCGGCTGGTTGTCCTCGGAGCTCCAGGCCTGGCCGCCGTTCACGGTGACGGTCGCGCCGCCGTCGTTGCCTTCAATGAAGACCTGGGGGTTGTCCGGATTGATCCACAGCACGTGGTTGTCGCCATGCGGCGGACGCAGGCCGTGCAGCGTCTTCCCCGCGTCGTGCGACACGTACAACCCCACGTTGGGCAGGTAGATGGTGTTGGGGTCGGTGGGGTCGACATACACGTACATGTAGTAGAAGGCGCGCTGCGTGATATCCATGCTGTTGTTGATGAGCTTCCAGCTCTGGCCGGCATCATCGGACCGGAACAGGCCACCCGCCTGGCCCTTGTAATCCGCCTGGACCAGGGCGTAGACCACGTTGGGACTGCTCGGCGCCACGGCGAGGCCCACCTTCCCGAAGATGCCGGAGGGCAGCCCCGGGCGGTGCGTGATGTTGGTCCAGTTCGCGCCCCCGTCCGTCGTCTTGTAGATGCCGCTGCCGGGCCCGCCGCTGGAGAACGTCCAGTGTGACCGGGACATCTGCCACATCGCCGCGTACACCACGTGCGGGTTCAACGGGTCCATCGCCAGGCTGATGGCGCCGGTGTTCTCGTCCACGTACAGGATCTTCTTCCAGGTCTTGCCGCCATCGGTGGTCTTGAACACGCCGCGTTCCGGGTTGGGCCCGAACAGATGGCCCAGCGCCGCCACGTACACGACGTCCGGATCGTTGGGGTCCACGACGATCCAGCTGATGATATGGGTCCCGCTCAACCCGATGTGGGTCCAGGTCTTTCCGCCATCGACGGACTTGTACATCCCGCCGTTGGGCGTCGTCAGGACGGTATTGCGGGGCGCGGAGTCGCCCGTGCCCACGTAGATGACCTCCGAATCGGAGGGCGCGATGGCCAGAGCGCCGATGCTGCCCGTCTTGAAGTCCTTCCCCGAGATGTCCTTCCAGTTGTGGCCGTAGTCCGTGCTCTGCCACACACCCCCGCCCGCCGTGCCCATGTAGTAGACGTTGGGCTGGGCGGCGATGCCGGCCACCGCCGTGACGCGCCCGCCGGTGTAGGGACCCACACCGCGCCAGTGCAGGGCGCCGGTGAGCTGGCCCGGTGGTGCCTGCGCCGCACCCACTGACGGCAGGGCCAGGACCAGACAGCCGAGCAATACAACACAACATGCTTTGAACATGGGGGGTGCCTCTCTTTTCCGTGAATCTGTTGCCGAGCGCGATCCAATGGGGGTTGGACCGGCCGAGGCAAGGTGGGGAGCGGCGTGTGGTAGGGCAAGCGCACCGGCCCGCGCGACTTGCCCTCCGCAGCTCCTATCTCGCCAGGCGCTCCGCGATCCGTGCCGCGATGCCCTTCGCGTCCGCCGCGTCGTCGTTCGTGAGCACGATGACCACGGCGTGTCGGTCGGGGATGCGAATGAACGCTGCGCGCCGGCCGCCCGGGAGGGCGTAGGCGGTGAGCCACCGCACGTCGCCGTGCGTCTCCGCGGTCCACCCGCGGGTGCGGTCGGCGTCCGGCCAGGTATGCGGATCTTCCAGACCGAGCTCCAGCCGGTACAGCTCGTCCACGTCAGAGCGGACGACGCCGGCGGAGTCGACGGACGTGCGGTGGAAGCCAACGGGCCGGGCCACGTCGCGGGCGACGCAGCGCTGGAGCGGCGTCATGCGGCGCCACCGCTCCTCCGCCTGCCGGGCCGCCTCACTGCGTGCCGGACCCGTGCGCAGCTGCGCCGGTGGGGCGGGAAGCTGGGCGCAGAGAGCAGAGAAAACGGCGGAGATGCTGTCGAGCGGAAACTGCGGGAGCGTCGTCGTGGGCATGAAGCGCGGCTGCGGCGGCACGCCGTAGGAGGTGTCCACGAAGACCTCGCCATCGCGGGCGACCAGCACAGTGGCCATGCCGCCCGGACCCGCGCCACTTTCCGCGCCTTCGGCGGGGCCACCCTGCCGGCCGGCGTACCGGCTGAACAGCGAGTCGACGGACGCGCGCGCGAACGGCGCGTCGTCGCTGGCGCGGTGCATGACGTGGCGCGTCGCCAGGTTGTAGCGATCGCCGGGGTGCAGCGTGAGGAACGGCTTGCCGGGGTCGTTCGGGTCGTGGCCGCCGTAGACGAAGGCTTTGTTGCGTCCGACGATGGTGGCGGTGTCGCCGCGTACGACCCAGGCGGTGCCCTCGTCCTCGGACATGCCGAGCATTTCCGGGTAGCGCGGCATGATGGAGTCGGCCAGGTCGGGCAGCCGCTCCCGCGCGACGACGTGCTGGTCGATGGCGACGTTGCGCAGGAACGCGAAGCCCACGTTCTCGTAGCCGGGATAGTCCATGATGGAGTTGTCGTTGGATGGCGCGCCCCGCACCAGGAAGTCGCCCAGGATGGTCGCGCCGGCCGACGAGCCGCCCACGACCCCGCCGCGGGCCAGCACGTCGTGGAACGCCTGCTCCGTCTTCGTGCCCGCGTACGCGTCGACGAGCCGGTACTGCCGGCCGCCGTCGAACCACACGCCGCCCGCGTGCTTCAGCACCGCGACGAACGAGTCCGAGTCGGCCACCTTGCGGTCCGTCGTGAACAGGACACGGACGTTGCGCGCGCCCGCAGCGCGCAACCGCTGCGCGCCGGCGGAATTGTCGTCGTAGTGGCTCTCGCCGCCCGCGTTGGGCACGTCGATGATGAGCGCGTCCGCGCCGCCGGCCGCCGCGATGAAGCGCTCGTTGATCGCGGGACCGATGGCGCCACCACCCACGACCACCACCGTGCCGCGCGCGGGACCGACGACGGTGGTATCCGCAGCCTGCGGCGTGGCGGCCCGGGCCGGGGGCGGGCCGGCCCGCCGAGCCGCGACCAGGCCGAGAAACGCAAGGGCGGGAACAGCGAGCAGCGCGAGCGCGGGACGGGCGTGGGCCGCGAACGTGGCACGACCGGGCACAGTCATGCGACCTCCATCGAAGTGCGAGTCAGCGTTTGCCACTGAGCAGAATGCAGGCGATGTGCACGCGCGGCAAATCGGCCGGACAGGGCCGGCGCGGACCGGCGGCGGTTCTTTCTGTTCGAAGGGCGAAGCCCGATGGTATCTTTCGTCCGGTGGGGTCGGGTCGGACACGCAGAGAGCCCAACGGCTCGGAAGGGAGGCATCAATGCTTGGTGCATTCCTGGCGAAAAAGGCGGCTCGCGAGGCGTTCGCGGCGATGAACCGCCACGATCTGGACTCCTTCATGGCCGCCTGGGGCGAGGATCCGGTCTTCGAATTCCCTGGCACCTCGATTCTGGGCGGCCACCATCGGGGCCGGTCCGAGATCCAGGCCTGGTTCCAGCGCTGGTGGGACCGCTTTCCCACCACGACCTTCGCGCTGCAAGCCGTCTCGGTGGACAACATCCTGGCGATGGGCGGGACCAACACGATCCACGTGGAGTGGGTCCTGGACGAGACGGACCGCGACGGGCGGTCGTTCCACCTCACGGGGGTTTCCTCGCTCCGTGCGCGCGGTGGCAAGGTGGTCCACGTCAAGGACTACATCTTCGACCCGGACGTGATCGCGGAAGCCTGGGCGGGAGTCGAGGCGAAGTAGGGCGCACTACGCCGAGGATTGGCCATCGGCCGGAGTGGGGGAGCCGAATAGGTCCGCGAATCTAGCGGCGACGATGTCCCGGGCAAAGGCGGCACCGCGGCCTGCGTTCCGCTGGCCGGATTTCTGCAGGCTGATTCGGCTTTCGAGGCGGTGACGGATCCGGACGGGCACAGCAGGGCGCGCACGATCGGCCGCAGCCCGTCTTTCAGCAGGCGGCGAGGAGGCGTAGGTGGAGATCCAGTGGTACGGCCAGTCGGCGTTCCGGCTGTCGCACAAAGACGCGACGGTGTTCATCGACCCGTTCGGTGACATGTCCGGCCTTGCCGCGCGGGGCATGCGTTTCGACTACGGGCCGATCCGGGACGTGGAGGCGACGCTGCTGCTGGTGACGCACGAGCATCGCGACCACAACGGCGTGGACGCCATCGCCGGGTCGCCGGCGGTGATCCGCTCGACGGCCGGCCGTCTGAAGTCGCCCGTCGGCGAGGTGGTGGCGGTGGCCTCCGAGCACGACCCGAAGGCCGGGACCGAGCGCGGGCCGAACACGATCTTCGCGTTTGAGCTCGGGGGCATCCGGGTGTGCCACTTCGGCGACTTCGGGCAGCGTGCGCTGCGGCAGGAGCAGGCGGAAGCCATCGGGGCCGTGGACCTCCTTTTCCTGCCCGTCGGCGGCGGGCCGACCATCGACGCCGAGCAGGCGGCGGCCATCGTGCAGACGCTGGCCCCGCGCTGGGTCGTGCCCATGCACTATCGCACGCCTGCCGTCGGCTTCCTGGAACCGGTGGACGGCTTCCTCCAACGAATGGACCCGGTGCAGCGGCTGGATTCACCCCGCTTCGACGTCGCGATGCTCGAAAGCAACGGGCAAACCCTGACGGTGGTCCCCACCGCGCCCTGAAACGCAGCGGCGTGGTCCCATCGGCCCGGTCGCGTGGTCGTCGACGAGGACGCGACACGCTTCAACCACAATGCGGAGAACGAAGATCATGACGAAGCGCGGTCCCCGGCGCTGGCCGGGGCGTTCATGGGTCGCCGGTGCGGCCCTGGCAATCTTTCTGGGCCTGGGCGCGGCGCCCTCCGGCCATGCAACACCGACTGATACGGCCGCCGCCCCCGGATCCGGCCGCGCGCGCACTGCGGCGATCCCTCCGGCCCTCCTCGCCGGGCTGGTGTGGCGCAACATCGGCCCGCTGCGGGCGGGTCGGGTGTCCGCGGTGAGCGGCGCCGTGGGCGAGCCGGGCGTGTTCTACGCCGGCTTGCCGGCGGCCGGCGTGTGGAAGACGGAGAACGCAGGCGTCACCTGGACGCCGATCTTCGACGCGGTGGACTCGGTGTCGTCGGTGGGTGCCCTCGAAGTCGCGCCGTCGGACGCCGACGTCGTGTATGTGGGCACGGGCGACATGAAGACCGCCGGCGCCCTGAACGAGGGGGACGGCGTCTACAAGTCGACGGACGCGGGCAGGACGTGGCGCCACGTCGGCCTGGACGGCACGAAGCAGATCCCTTCGATCCTGGTGGACCCCGACGACCCCGATGTGGTCCTGGTGGCGGCCCAGGGCGACATCCGCCGCAAGAGCCATGACCGCGGCGTCTACCGTAGCACGGACGGCGGACAGACGTGGACGAAGACGCTGTTCGTGAACGACTCCACAGGCGTCCAGAAGCTGGCGTGGGCGTACGACGAACCCGATGTCGTGTTCGCCACCACGGTGCGTCACTACGCCGGTCGGACAGGCACGCTGCACAGCGGTCCGTTCTACTACGGCGCGAAGACGGGTACGCGGCTCTACAAGTCGACGGATCAGGGCATGACCTGGCACCGGGTCACGGGCGGCGGGCTGCCGGAGCTGGAGGGGCGCACCTCGGTGGCGGTGGCCATGCACACGCATGCGCGGCGGGTCTACCTGATCGGCGGCTTCGGCCTCTACCGCTCCGACGACGGCGGCGCCAGCTGGCGTCGCATGGATGCGTCCGACCCCCGCATCAAGAACGGGCAGGGCGGCTACAACTGCGGCGTCTACGTCAGCTCGTCGGACCCCGACGTCGTGTACACGTTCAACACGTCCAGCTACGTATCGCGGGACGGCGGCAAGACGTTCACGGGGTTCCGGGGCGCGCCGGGCGGCGACGATCCGCAGCAATTCTGGATCGATCCGACCAATGGGCAACGCATGCTCATGGGCATGGACCAGGGCGCCACGGTGACCCTGGACGGCGGCCGCTCGTGGAGCCCGTGGTACAACCAGTCCACCGAGCAGGTCTACCACATCTCGGCGGACAACTCCTTCCCGTACTGGGTCTACGCGACGCAGCAGGATGCGGGCGCCATCCGGGTGCGCAGCCGGGGCAACTTCGGGGAGATCACGCCCCTGGACTGGACGCCGGTGAGCGCCTGGGAATGGGGCACCATCGTGGCCGACCCGCTGAATCCGGACATCGTGTACGGCAGTGACGGCGGGCCGCCGGCCTACTCGGCCATCACTCGGATCAGCTATCCCAGCGAGCAGACGGTGAACGTGAGCCCGATGGTGGACCCGAAGCTGCACCTGCGGGCCACGGCCAACAACCCGCTGGTGTGGGCCCCGTGGAACCCCCACGAGCTGCTGGCCGGGTTCCAGTACGTGATGGCCACCACGGACGGAGGCGTGCACTGGCAGCGGCTGAGCCCGGACATGAGCGTGCCGGCAGGCGCAAAGCCGCCGGACGAAGCGAACGCCGCGGGCCCCGGCTTCGACCGGAGACACCCCCACGCCATCGAGGCCATCGCGGCCTCCAGCGTGAGGCCGGGCCTCATCTGGGTGGGCACCGACAACGGCCTGGTGCAGATGACGCGGGACGGCGGGAAGACGTGGACGGACGTGTCCATCCCCGACCTGCCGGACTCGTCGCTGTCGGACGTGTCGGCCATCGATGCGTCGCACCAGGACCCGGCGGAGGCCTACGTGGCCATCGACGCCCACATGGCCGGGGACGGCACGCCGTACCTGTACCGCACGCGGGACTACGGCAGGACGTGGACGAAGATCACGACCGGCCTGCCCGTCGACCAGCCGAGCGGCAGCTTCACGCGCGTCATCCGGGCCGACACGAAGAAGGCGGGCCTGCTCTTCGCGGGCACCGAGAGCTCCATGTACGTCTCCTTCGACGACGGCGACCACTGGCAGTCGCTGCGACTCAACCTGCCCAACACGTCATTCCGCGACGCGACCATCAAGGGGAACGACCTGGTCGTCGGCACGTACGGCCGGGGCATCTGGATCCTGGACGACATCTCGCCGCTGCGGCAGATGACATCCGCCATCGCGGCGCAGCCCGCACACCTGTTCGCGCCGGCGGACGCGGTGAGGATACGCCGGAACGTGAACCAGGACACGCCGTTCCACAGCGAGGTGCCGCATTCGCTCAATCCGCCGCCGGGCGCCCTCATCTATTACGCGCTGAGCACGCCGCCGACGGACACGGTCCGCCTGGACATCCTGGACGCCGACGGGCACGTGGTGCGCCACATGTCCAGCGCGCCGGTGAAGCCCGGGCCGGAGTACCGGTACCCGCCCGAGCCCGACCTGTGGCTGAAATGGCCGGCGCCGATCCCGACGAAGGTCGGGCTGAACCGCGTGAACTGGGACCTGCGTTACGACGACCCGCCGGCGTTCAAGCACACGTTCGAGATCAACGCGAACCCGCACCTCACCCCGCCGTCGCCCCAGGGCCCGCTGGCCTTGCCCGGCACCTACACCGTCCGTCTCGCGGTGGACGGCAGAACCTACACGCAGACCGTGACGGTCACGAACGACCCGCGCTCGCCGGCCAGCATGCAGGACCTGCAGGCGCAGCACGCCCTGGAGATGAAGGTCTACGCAGGTATCCGGGAAGCATGGGACGGCCACGCACAGGCGGCGGCCCTGGACTCGGCCGTGGCCGCCGTCGGCAGGAGCGCGGCGTCGGAGGTGGCCGGCGCGGCGAAGACGCTGGAGGCGCGCATCGACTCGGTGGCCGGGGATACGGCAGGCGAGGGCGGGGGCGGGGGCGGAGTGGCCGGCGGAACGTCTGCGTTCGATTTCGTGCAGCTGAACGGCGCGCTCGTGCTTCAACTTCAGCGTCTCGGATCCGGGGACGCGGCGCCCACGCCCGCGATGGCGGCTGCGTACGCGTATCAGTGCCGGCGCCTCGCGAGCGCGGTGGCAAAGTGGCGCAGCCTCAACGAGGAGGCGCTACCCGCGTTCAACCGCGTGCTGCGCCGGCATGGCCTGCGCCCGGTGCCGGCCGCTTCGCCACTGCCGGCAGCGCCGGCGTGCACGGCGGGGCCGTAGGGCGGTGGTCGTGGAGACGTGCTCGCGGGTGCACGGGCGCACGGATGTTGCACGGCGTGATCTGTTTGTTGAGTTCGTCGAGGCATCCGCAAGGAGAAGACAGCCATGAGGACCCCGGGACGTGGCAAGGATCACGGCATTCGGAGAGGGTGGTGGATCGGCGGCGCCATCGCGCTGGCGCTCGTGACGGCAGGCGTGGGCCTGCCGGCAGGCGCGCATCCGCCGACAACCAGCCGCTGGGGCCCACCCGGCCGAGCCATCGGCGCGGAACGGGCGGCCAACGACGTCGTCCGCGCCACGTTGAAGAACGGCATGCGCGTGGTAATCGTGCCGAACCACCTGGCTCCCGTGGTGACCACGATGGTCAACTACCAGGTGGGCTCCAACGAGGTGCCGAAAGGCTTCCCGGGCATGGCCCACGCCGAAGAGCACATGATGTTCCGGGGCAGCCCGGGCCTTTCGGCGGATCAGCTGTCGGAGATCTCGGCGGCCATCGGCGGCTCGTTCAACGCCGACACGCGCAACACAGTGACCCAGTACTTCTTCTCGGCGCCGGCGGAGGACCTCGGGCTGGCCCTGCACATCGAAGCGATCCGCATGCGCGGTGTGAACGACAGCGAGGCCCTGTGGGACAAGGAGCGCGGCGCCATTGAGCAGGAGGTCGCCCAGGACAACTCGAATCCGTTCTACAAGTTCTACGAGCGTATGCTGGCGGCGCTCTACAAGGGCACCCCGCTAGCCAACCCCGGGCTGGGGACGCGCCCGTCGTTCGACTCCACCACGGCGCCCATGCTCAAGGAGTTTTACGACAAGTGGTACGCCCCCAACAACGCCGTGCTCATCATCGTGGGGGATGTGCAGCCCAACGCCGCACTGGCGCAGGTGAAGAGCCTGTTCGGCGGCATCCCATCAAAGAAGCTGCCGGCGCGCCAGTCGTTCACGCTCCAGCCGGTGCAGCCGGACACGATGACCATCCCGTCGGACTTCCCGTTCGGGCTGGCCGCCATCGCGTTCCGCATGCCGGGCACGAGCAGCCCAGACTACGCGGCGGCCCAGGTGCTGTCCGACGTCCTGAGCAGCCAGCGCGGAACGCTGTACGCGCTGGTGCCGGAGGGCAAGGCGCTGTTCGCACAGTTCCAGGTGCAGGCGCAGCCGAAGTCCGGCGTAGGGATCGCCATCGTCGGTTATCCGAAAGGCGCGGACGCGCACGCGCTGGTGGACTCGGTGCGGGAGATCCTGAAGGCCGACCTGGCCAAGGGCCTGCCGGCGGACCTCATCGAGGCGGCCAAGCGCCGTGAGCTGGCCCAGGCCGAGATGCAGAAGAACTCCGTGTCGGGGCTGGCGTTCGCCTGGTCGGAGGCGGTGGCCGTCGAGGGCCGCGAGTCGCCCGACGAGGACGTGCAGGCCATCCAGGCCGTGACGCCGGAGGCCGTGGCCCGGGTCGCGCACCAGTACCTGAGCCTCGACCACGCCATCACTGCGATCCTGCCGCCGCAGCCGTCGGGCAAGCCCGTGTCCCGCAGCTCGTTCGGCGGCCAGGAGTCGTTCACGTCCAAGAACGTGAAGCCGGTGTCGCTGCCGGACTGGGCGTCGAAGGCGCTGGCACGGCTCACCGTGCCGCGCTCCACGGTGCACCCGGTGGTCGACACGCTGGCCAACGGCATCACGCTCATCGTGCAGCCGCCAGTCGGACCTGGAGACACCGAAGGGGCAGGAGGGCGTCAGCGGGGTGCTGGACGCGCTGTTCCCGTTCGGCACGACGACGCTGAACCGACTCCAGTTCCACGCGGCGCTGGACTCCATCGCGGCGAACGAGTCCGCCGGTACGAGCTTCTCGCTGCAGGTGCTGGCCAACGACTTCGATCGCGGTGTCCAGCTGCTGGCGGACAACGAGCTGCACCCGGCGTTGCCGGCGACCGCCTTCAAGACGATGCAGCGGCAGCAGGCCAGGTTCCAGGCCGGCCAGCTGCAGAGCCCCGGCTACCTCGCCGGCCGCGCCCGGGACAAGGCGCTGTTCCCGGCAGGCGATCCGACGCTGCGCCAGGCCACGCCGGCCACCATCTCCAGCCTCACCCTGGACCAGGTGAAGGACTACTACACCCACGTCTTCCGGCCCGACCTGACCACCATCGTGGTGATCGGCCAGGTGACGCCGGAGAAAGCGCGCTCGGTCATCGAGAAGTACTTCGGCGGCTGGAAGGCGTCCGGGCCGAAGCCCGCCATCGATCTGCCGGGCGTGCCGCCCAACAAGGGCTCCAGCGCGACGGTGCCGGACAAGAGCCGCGTGCAGGACGCCGTGACGCTGTCTGAGACGCTCGACATCACGCGCTTCAGCCCGGACTACTACGCCCTGGAGCTGGGCAACGAAGTGCTGGGCGGCGGCTTCTACGCCAGCCGGTTGGGCCAGGACCTGCGGGAGCAGAACGGGCTGGTCTACTACGTCGGCTCCTCGCTGAACGCCCGCAAGACCCGCACGATCTACGCGGTCAGCTACGGCTGCGACCCGGACAACGTGGCCAAGGCACGGACCCTCGTGGTCCGGGACCTGAAGGACATGCAGACCGCGCCGGTGGACTCTGCGCGCCTGGAGCGGGCCAAGGCCATACTGCTCCGCCAGATCCCGCTGGGCGAATCGAGCTTGATGAGCATCGCCCGGGGCTGGATCGGTCGCGCCGACATCGGGCTGCCCCTCGATGAGCCGACCATCGCCGCGCGCCATTACCTGGCCCTGACCGGAAGGGACGTCGAGGCTGCGTTCGCGAAACACCTGCGGCCGGCCGACCTGGTGCAGGTGGTGCAGGGGCCGAACCCGCAGTAAGGCGAACTCGAGTTCGAGTTCGAGTCGGGTTCGGGGCGGGATCGACGGGCGAGGCGGCGCCGCGGGTTCGGGGCTGCCTCGCCCGATCGTCTGTCAGAGTGAAGGGCGCTGGCGCGTTTCAGCCGTGACCGGTTACGGACCTCACGACCTGCACGGAGACCCTGCCATGCACCGCCGCACGGCCCTCGGCATCATACCGACCCTGATCCTGATCCTCGCCGCCTGCGACAACGGAACCCAGCCGGGGCTTCAGCCCGGCAACGTCGATGCGTACATCGGCGCCACCGTGGCCGAGACGGATTCCGGCGTCACCGTGGACGGGACGTGGCGCGTGCGCCACCCGTCGAGCGACAGGGCGCTGTGGGTGGACCACTTCCTCCACTACGACTTCGGCGGGTTTCCGCAGTTGGACTACCAGAAGGACACGCGCACACAGGATTCCTGGGTGCTGATGCTGACGCACCGGAAGTCGGCGGTGCAGCGGAACGACAGCACCATCTTCAGCTTCTACGACCACGGCGACGCGACCGTGGATGGGGACACCATCGGCAAGCTGACGGACCTGCCCGACGTCTCGCCGGGCGCGCTCATCGGGTTCGACAACTTCGTGCGCTACTACGAGACGGGGTCGGTGACGGTGACGTACCTGGGCGGAGCGACGCCGTTGGATCTCGTGCGCACCACCTGGTCGGACGCGCTCAAGGCCGGCTCGACGCTCACCCTCCAGACCACCGGCTCGGCTGACTCCGGACCCGCCACTGCCATGTTCACCGCCCTGCCCATGGCCTCGTTGACGGCGGTGGAAAACGACGGGGACGTGCCCCTGGACGTGGACACGCCGCCGGTCATCCGCACGGACCGGCCGCTGGCGCTGGACTTCGACCGCCCCCTGGATCCGGAGCACACGTTCCTGCTGCTGGTGCCACTGCCCGGTTCCGGGGCCGGCGCCGGGGCGCGCCAGGCGTTCCTCCAGCCGCAGGCGGCCACCGACCGCATCGTCATCCCGGACAGCGTGCTGTGGCAGGCGCGGGCCTTGTCGTCCATGAGCCAGGTGGCGTACATGCTCATCATCAAGGAAGTCCGCTGGGAGGACGACGTGTTCGCCGGCACCCTGGCCGGCGGCACCTCGTTCACCTTGCCCTTCGTACAGGCCAGCGAGACCGTGCTGCTGCTCTACCTGGGCCACTGAAGCGTGAAACGGGGAACGTGAAACGGAGAACGTGGGGCGGTCACGTTTCCCGTTCCACGTTTCACGATCTCCGGTTTCCGGCCCGCGCCTCGCGCCGTACATTCCTCCTCAAGTTCGCCAACCCCGGCCCGCGCCAGGCGCGCGGGCGGGGTCGTCGCAACCCGCGGCCGGCGTGCGCCAGGGCTGTTCGCCGGCCCACCGATACCCGGGTGCAGGAGCCCGGGAGAGGCCACATCATGGTATTCAGACCGAACTTCCGTCGTTCTCACCTGCTCGCGTCCCTGCTTCTCGCCGTCACGCTCGTCACGCCGGCGATGCTGGTGGCGCAGCAGCCGGCGCAGCAGGAGGCGCCGCCCAAGACCTTCACCGACGTGAAGGTGCTGCCGGCCACGTCCGTGAAGGACCAGGCCATGACCGGCACCTGCTGGGACTTCGCCACCCTGAGCATGCTCGAGTCCGAGCTGCTGCGCATGGGCAGGGGCGCACACGACCTGTAGGAGATGTTCATCGTGGACCACATGTACCGCGAGAAAGCCGACTACTACTACCGCATGCACGGCAACCAGACCTTCGGCCCCGGCGGGCTGAGCCACGACGTCATCCACGCCATCGCCACGTACGGCATCGTGCCGCAGGCCGATTTCACGGGCCTGTGGCCCTATGAGACGCACTACGACCACGGCGAGCTGCAGCGCGTGCTGAAGGCCGACCTGGACGCCGTACTGCACACGCGGCCCGGACCGTCGCCCAAGTGGTCGGCGGGGTTCGACGGCATCCTGGACGCCTACCTGGGCAAGATGCCGGAGACCGTCACGGTGAACGGCAAGGCCGAGACGCCCAAGGAGTACGCCGAGCAGCTGGGCATCGACCCGTCGGCGTACGTCGAGATCACGTCGTTCAACAACATGCCCTATTGGCAGCAGCACGCCCTCGAAACGCCGGACAACTGGGCGCACTACGACAAGACCTGGAACATCCCGCTGGACGACGCGATGCGCGTCATCAAGTACGCCGTCGAGCACGGCTACACCATCGCCATCGGCGCCGACGTGAGCGAGAAGTCGTTCGACCAGAAGGCCGGCTACGCCACCTGGGAGGAAGGCCAGACCATCACGCCCGACGAGCGTGAGGCGGGTTGGGACCGCTGGACCACCACCGACGACCACACCATGCACCTCGTCGGCATCGCCCACGATGAGAACGGCACCACGTACTACAAGGTCAAGAACTCCTGGGGCGACGTGGGACCCTACCACGGCTACATCTACATGTCCGAAAACTACATCCGCGCCAAGTTCGACCTGCTCATGCTGAACAAGGACGGACTGCCCAAGGACATCCGGACGAAGCTGGGGCTGTAGAACGAGTTCGAATTCGAGTTCGAGTTCGAATTCGACTCTAGGGCATCGAGCCCTCGTGGATCGAGGCGACGCCGCCGGGTGTGGGCGTCGCCTCGATGCGTTTCCGGGCACGATACTGCCCCGGCCGACCGCGCCGTCTCAACCAAGGTGCTCCGCGGCCTCTGTGCCCTCCCCCTCCTGTAGTCCGTCCAGCACCCGCTCCAGCACGTCCACGATCACGGCCGCTTCCTCCGCCGTGACCTTTGACGTGAACACGCGGTGCACCGTGTCGCGGTGGTGCGCGGACACGTCCGCGAAGCGCTTCTCGCCTTTGTCCGTCAACACGATCCGCGTCGCACGACGATCGTCCGGGTCGGGACGCCGCTCCACCAGACCCTCCTTCTCCATCCGGTCCACCAGCGACGTCAGCCCGCTCTTGCTCACCACGATCGACTCCGCCAGGTCCGTCATCCGAACGCCGTTTTCTCCCTCCGACACGTGGAGCATCACGTCGTAGTACTGGAGGGGTACGTCGGCGTCGAACGTCGTTGCCAGGTACCGCAGCAGGTCGCGGTGCCCCTCCAGAAGCGTGCGCCACGCCTTGCCCTGGATGGTCGGTTGAAGGTCCCCTGCGCGAGGCTCTTGCATTCTTCGTCTCCGGATATTACGATTACGTACAATCGCATGACGAACTGTCGGCACACAAACAATGTAACGCTTCAGCGCGCGTTGTCCAGCCGGGAGCTCGAAGCAACCGAAGGGAGGTCGTACATGAGCAGCATCGCGATCGTAGGCGTGACAGGAACCATCGGCAGCCGGGTGGCGAGGCGGCTGGCGGACGCAGGTCACGACGTGCTGGGCCTGTCGCGCAGCGCGGCGGAGGGTCCGGCGGGCGTGCGGCCGTTGGCCGTGGACCTGACGGACGAGCCAGCGACCCAGAACGCGTTGAAGGGCATCCAGGCGGTGTACCTGACGCCGCCGGAGGCGGGGTCCGACCCGCTGGGTCTGGAGCGGTCGGTGGGCATGAACGTCATCGCGGCGGCCCGCGACCGGGGCTTGGAGCAGGTCGTCATGCACACGGCGGTGCACGCAGACCGCGGCGACACGGGGGCGCGCATCCTGGACAACAAACAGCCGCTGGAAGCGGCGCTGGCCGCCAGTGGGATGCCATACACCATCCTGCGGCCTGCGTGGTATCTCCAGAACCTGTTCGGGGCGAAGGGCTACCTGGAGCAGGGCATGTTCAGCATGCCGTGGCCGGCGGACATGGTGTGGGCGGCGACGAATGTGGAGGACGTGGCCCGTGCGGCGGTGTGGTTCCTGGAGAACGGTCCGGCGAACCGTGGCTTCGACATCCATCAGCCCGGCGGCATCACGGCGCAGGCCATCTGCGAGGCGGCGGAGACCCTGACCGGTCAGCCCGTCGCCTATCAGGAGGCGCCCAGCAGCCGCGCGGCGGTGGAGCCCTACCCCATCAGCGAACCGCACAAGGTTCTGTACGCCGAGCTGTACGACTACTTCCGTGCGCACACGTACCTGGGCGACCCGCTGGCCGTCACCGAGGCCGTCGACGGTTTCGAGTACGGCACCATTGAAGACTTCATGCGCCGCGAGCTGTTCGCGGGCGTCGGCGTCTGATTCCCCCGGGGCGCGAGCCCCGACACACCGAGGGGCCGGCCATTTCGCCGGCCAGCATAGGAGGAAAGCATGATTCTCATGGCCATCAAGCACCAGGTCGCCGACTACGACCAGTGGAAGAAGGTGTTCGACACGTTCCCGCCCATCGCCGGCGGCGCATTGTTCCACCGGGTGAATCGCGCAACGGACGACCCCAACACCGTCCTCATCGTGGCCGGATTCAAATCCACGGACGACGCCCTGGCGTTCCAGAACAACTCGGAGCTCAAGTCCAAGATGCAGTCTGCGGGCGTCATCGGGGCGCCGCGCTTCGAGATCTACGAGGAGCTGGAAACCGCCGAGGCGACCGCCAACGCGTAAGCGGCGGTCTCCGAGAGCAGAAGCCCCGCCCGGCATCTCGCCGGGCGGGGCTTCGCGGTTGGCCAGTCGCCGTTCAAGCTCCGGCGACTTCGACCGTCACATCAGGAGCCGCCGCCATGGTGGCCGTTGTTGCCGTGACCCCGGCTGTGCGAAGCCGGCCGGGACCGGCGTGGCGCGGCGCGCGGCTTCGCCCGGGACCGCGCTGCCGGCGCGGGCCGCGCGCGCGGCTGCGTGCGTCGGACCTGAGGCTGCGCTCGCCGGGCCTGGGGCTGCGTGCGCCGCGCCTGAGGCTGCGCCCGTCGAACCTGAGGTTGCGCCCGTCGAACCTGAGGTTGCGCTCGCCGGACCTGAGGCTGCGCTCGCCGGGCCTGAGGCTGCGCTCGCCGAGCCTGAGGCTGCGCTCGCCGGACCTGGGGCTGCGCTCGTCGAACCTGTTGGCCGGGCGCCACGCGTGCCCGAGGCGGTGCCCGTCGGACCTGCTGTCCCGGCGCGGGGCGCGCCTGAGGCTGCGCCCGTCGGATCTGCTGCCCCGGCGCGGGGCGTGGCTGAGGCCTCACCCGAACCGCCGGCACTTGAACGCGCGCGCGTGTGTTGGCCCTCGGATCGCGGTTGCCGTAGCCGTCACTGTTCCGGCCCCGGCTGACGTAGTGATAACGCCCGTACCGATCCCGGCCGCGGTAGTAGTGATCCCGGTCGCGGTAGTAGCGGTCCCGGTCCACGTACCGGTCGCGGAAGAAGAGCCCGAGGAACACACCGCTGAACCGCACCGGCCGCACCACGTAGGGCCGCGGGTAGTAGTAGACGCGGTAGGGCGCGACGCCCACCCCGTACGGGGCCTCCACGACGACGTAGACCAGGGTGCCGTCGTCCATGTACTCCGGCATGTACCAAACGCCGTCGTACACGAAGTACTGGTACCCGTCGTAGTAACAGAGCCGAGCGTACTCCGGAATCCAGGTCAGCACGGCGCCGATGGGCGGAGCCACGCGGACGAACCGGCCCATCCGGTACGGACGATAGAACCCGCCGTCGTAATACGCGTAGCGGGCGCCGCCGAACTCGACCCAGGCATGCCCCGCCGGGAGCGACACGGATACGCCCACGCCCACGTGGACTTGCGCGGCAGCCGGATGGACGCCACCCAGGACCAGGGCGCCGGATAATGCGGCTGCGATCCCGAACATTCTCACGCGTGTCATCGTCGTCCTCCTTGCTGCCGGGTCCGGGAGCCCCTCGTGCTCCCTGGTTAAGATACTTGTCGAGGGCCCGGAATGATCCGTCACACGAAAAACACGAAGGGACGCGGGGACCGTCCCGCCACCCCGACAACTGGCACGGTCGTCCCCCGCCGGCTAGTCTTCCCAGCGGAAACCCGCAGACCTCCTCGGAAAAGAGCGAAGCATGATGAAGACGCGCGCCATCCTCCCTGTCGTGCTCGCGGCCTCCCTGCTGGCCGCGCCGACCATCCAGGCGCAGCAGCCACGGCAGGGCCAGGGCCAGGAGCAGTCCGACAGCCTCCCCGTCCCGCCCGAGAGCTCTTCGGTGACGCAGCACACGGTCACGGTGGACGGGCAGAAGATCCAGTATAGCGCCACGGCGGGCACGCTGCTGGTACGGAACGACGAGAACGACCCCGTCGGCAGCTTCTTCTACGTCGCGTACACGAAGGACGGGGCGGACCCGCGCACGCGGCCGGTGACCTTCCTGTACAACGGCGGCCCGGGTTCGGCCAGCATCTGGCTGCACATGGGCTCGGTGGCGCCGGTACGGGTGGTGACGACCGACGCGGGCGACACGCCGCCGGCGCCGTACGACCTGGAGCCGAACCCGTACAGCCTCATCGACAGGTCCGACCTCGTCTTCGTGGACGCCATCGGCACGGGGCTCAGCCGCATCGTGGGCAAGGGCGAGCCGACGGACTTCTACGGTGGTGGACCAGGACATCCGCTCCTTCGCCGACTTCATCCAGCGCTACATCACGGTGAACCACCGCTGGCAGTCGCCCAAGTTCCTCATGGGCGAGTCGTACGGCACCACGCGCTCCGCGGGACTGGCCCGGGTCCTCGATGACCGGGGCATGCCGCTGAACGGGATCGTGCTGGTGTCGTCGTGGCTGAACGGCTATGTCGACTTCAGCAACCCGCCGTTCGCGCTGGACATCACGTACGAGCTGTTCATGCCCACCATGGCGGCGACGGCGTGGTACCACGACAGGGTGGTGAACCATCCGGCGGACCTGGCGGCGTTCGTGCAGCAGGCGCGCGAGTTCGCCCTGGGCCGCTACGCCCGGGCGCTGGCCCAGGGCTCGCACCTGAGCCCGGCGTTGCGGGACACGGTCGCGGCACAGCTGAGCTACTTCACGGGCCTGCCCGAGCAGTTCGTCCGGGAGGCGAACCTGCGCATCACGCCGAACCGATTCGAGAAAGAGCTGTTGCGGGGCCAGCGTCGCACCATAGGCCGGCTGGACGCGCGCTACGAGGGCATCGACCACGACGCCGCAGGCGAGAGCCCCGAATACGACCCGTCGGACGCCGCCATCAACGGCGCCTTCACCACGGCGTTCAACCACTACCTCGCCGTGGACCTGAAGTACAAGGCCGACCGGCCGTACCACACGTCGGGCAACGTGGGCCGCAGCTGGGACTGGAAGCACCGCGTGGGCCGCGGCTCCTACCCCATGTTCGACGTGGCGGAGGACCTGCGGGAGGCCATGACCAAGAACCCGTACCTGAAGGTGTTCTCGGCCAACGGCTACTTCGACTTCGCCACGCCGTTCCTGGAGACCGAGTGGACGCTGGACCACATGGGGCTGGACTCCACGCTGGTCAGCAACATCCAGTACGGCTACTACCACTCGGGCCACATGATCTACCTGCACACGCCCGCGCTGGCGAAGCTGAAGAAGGACCTGGCGGCCTTCTACGACAGCACCCTGGCGGCCGACAAGGCGGCGCGGCCAAAGTCGCAGATGCCGTGACCACGCGCCGGGCCTTCCTCGTTGACTCGGCGAGGGCGCTCGGCTCGGCGACCATGCTGGCCGCGCTGCCGGGTTTGCCCGCGGCGTGGCCGGCCTGGCTGAGAGCGGCAGGCCTGGCGCCGGGCGCGGTCTTCGGCGCCGGCGCAGACGACGCCGGGATCGCTGGCCTTGCCGCGCGCCCCCGCCCCTCCCCTTCCCAGCTCGCCTGGCAGCGCGATGAGCGCGCGCTGTTCATCCATTTCGGCGTCAACACGTTCACCAACCGCGAGTGGGGCGACGGCACGGAGGACCCGGCCCTCTTCGACCCGTCGTCGCTGGACGCGCGCCAGTGGGCCAGGGCCGCCCGAGCCGGCGGCTTCCGCGCCATGATCCTCACGGCCAAGCACCACGACGGCTTCTGCCTCTGGCCGACGGCCACCACCAAGCACAGCGTGGCGGCCAGCCCGTGGCGGGACGGCAGGGGCGATGTCGTGCGGGCGTTCGTGGAGGCGTGCCGCGCCGAGGGCCTGCGGCCCGGGCTCTACCTGTCGCCCTGGGACCGCAACGCAAAGGTGTACGGCACGCCTGCCTACAACGACTTCTACTGCGACCAGCTCACCGAGCTGCTCACGCGCTACGGCCCCCTGGCCGAAGTCTGGTTCGACGGCGCCAACGGCGAGGGCCCC
Source organism: Gemmatimonadota bacterium (assembly GCA_037388885.1). GTDB lineage: Bacteria > Gemmatimonadota > Gemmatimonadetes > Longimicrobiales > RSA9 > JARRJS01. The sequence goes on along the minus strand of JARRJS010000060.1, from coordinate 3,953 downwards.
AACGGAAAGAAGCAGGCGTACGACTGGGCCCGTTACTTTGCCCTGGTTCGCCGCCTGCAGCCGAAGGCCGTCATGTTCTCCGACGCCGGCCCTGACGTGCGCTGGTGCGGCAACGAGGCCGGCGTCGCCGGCGACCCCAACTGGTCCACCGTCGATCCGACTGCGGTCCCCTACCCCGGCGCATCGGCCCCCGGTGTGCGCGACGCGCTCCAGCACGGCGACCCGCTGGGCAGCGTCTGGCGCCCCGCCGAGGCCGACGTGTCCATCCGGCCCGGCTGGTTCTACCACCCGGCCGAGAACGGCAAGGTGAGGTCGGTGGACGACCTGGTGGGGCTCTACTTCACGTCCGTCGGCCGCAACTCGAAGCTGCTGTTGAACGTGCCACCGACGCCCGCAGGGCTGCTGCACGAGACGGACGTGTCGCGGTTGGCGGGCATGCGGCGCGCGCTGGATAGGTTGTTCGCCGAGGATCTGGCGGCGGGCGTGAAGGTGGAGTGGCGGCGGACGGGCCCGCGGACCGCCGTCGCGGAGCTGGACCTGGGGCGGACGGTGCCGGTGGGGCTAGTCCGGCTGGAGGAGCGGATCGACCGCGGGCAGGCGGTGGCGAGGTATGCTGCAGGCGGGGGCGGGGGCGAGGGCGGCACGTGGCGCACCCTCTCGCGCGGGACGACCATCGGCTACGCAAAGCTGGACCGGTGCCCGCCCACGCCGGTGCGGCGTGTGCGGGTGGTGGTGGAGGTGGGGGTGGCGGTGCCGGAGCCGCTACGGGTGCAGTTGTACCCGGGGTGAGACGGGGCGGCGTCACGGGCGCAGCAGCCAGAACTCGGCTGCGTCAGCCCTGCGAGTGACGGCCACGGTTCCCGGCACGAGCAACCGGGCCTGGCGGCTGGGGCCGGCCGTGTCGATTGCGTCCTTGAATTTCCCCTTCGAACTCGGCCTCGAATTCGAACTCGAAAAGCCCCCCGCCGCTGAACTGATTGAGCGACCGACGTGCCGGTCCAAACGCGCCCATCGCCCACCCCGGTCAATCCGTGTGCAATGCCCCCGCCGGGTCCAGCCGGCTGGCGCGGTGGGCCGGGATCGCGGACGCCAGCAGCGCCGCGCCGGCCAGCCCCAGGGAGACGACGACGTAGACGGCAGGGTCCCATGGCTTCACCATGTACAGCACCTCCCGCAGCAAGACCGCCAGGCCAACAGCCAGCGCGAGCCCGATGGCCAGTCCGAGTCCCACCTGGAACGCGCCCTGGCGCAGGATCATGGCGAGCACGTTGCGGGCGCTGGCGCCGAGGGCCATGCGGATGCCGACCTCGTGGGTGCGGCGTCCGACGGTGAAGGCCATGACGCCGTAGAGTCCGGCGATGGCGAGGACCAGGGCGGCGATGCCGAAGATGATGAAGATGCCGCCGAAGATGTCGATGGCCCAGAGCATCTGGTCGATGGACGCCCGAAGCGTGCGGGTCCAGTAAAGGGGCGTATCGGGCGACAGGGCCTGGACCTGCTGCCGCACGAGGTTCGCCGCGGCCATGGGGTTGCCGCGGGTGCGCACGGCGATGCTGATGAACTGGGCGTCGTCCTGTGCCAGCGGCACGTAGACCCCGCGCTGGTTCTCCTCGGGCTGACTGAGGCCCTGCATGTCCAGGTCGGGTGCGACGGCGACGACGGTGCGCCACTCGTTCTTGCTCTTCGAGTCTCCGAAGCGGATCTGGCGGCCCAGCGGGTCCTGGTCGCCGAAGAGCTGTCTGGCGAAGCTCTGGTTCACGATGGCGACGGGCTGCGAGCCCTTGCGGTCGTCGGTGGTGAAGTCGCGGCCCCGCACCAGCTTGGTGCCGAACGTCTGGAAGAACCCGGGCGAGATGAGTGCAAGGCGCGCCTGCGGGTAGTCCTGGTCGGTGGCGTACGCGACGCCCTGGATGCCGACCCGGTCACGGCCGGAGCCCAGGCCGGGCAGGAACGTGGTGAGCGTCGCTCCCTCGAACCCCGGCTGCGTCGACAGGCCCCGGAGCAGGTCGGCATAAAAGCGCTGGCGGCTGGCGGTGTCGGGGTACTCGCCCGGGAACAGCCCGATGCGTGCGGTGAAGACGTCGTCGGTGTGGAACGGCGGGTGGAGCGCCCGCTTCTCCAGGATGCCCTTGGTCATCAGGCCCGCCACGATGAGCAGCCCGACCGACAGGGCCAGCTCGCCTACCACCAGGCCGCGGCTCAGCCTGCCCATGCGCATGGACGACGCACCGCGCGACTCGTCCTGGAGCACCGCCTGCACGTCCGCGCCCGATGCCCTGATGCCCGGCAGCAACCCGGCCGCCACGGCCGCCACCAGCGTGATCCCGACGACGAACACGAGGATGGGCCCGTCCACGGCGAACACGAACCAGAAGGGCGGGTCCGTGTAAGCCACGGCCCGGTCGAATACCCGCATGCCGGCCCAGGCGATGGCCGTGCCCAGCACCGCGCCCGTAACAGCCAGCACCAACGCCTCCGCCAACAGCCCACCGATGATGCGGCTGCGGCGCGCGCCGATGGCGGTGCGGATGGCCAGGGCGCGGGTGCGCGTCGACGCCCGGGCAAGGAGCAGGTTGGCCACGTTGGTGCAGGCGACCAGCAGGATCAAGCCCACGGCCGCCAACATGGTCATCAGCAGGGCTTTGGTCTCACGGCCCATGTCCGTGAACGCAGCCACGTGCGCCTCGATCCCTTCGTTGATGTCCGGGTACGCCTCCGCCTGCCGCTTGCCCAGCGTGGCGAACTCGGCCTGCGCCTGCTCCCGGTCGACGCCGTCCCGCAGCCGCCCGTACACGTTCAGCTGCGTGCCTTCGCCCCGCTTGATCTTCAGCGGATCCATGCGTAGCGGTACCCAGGCCTCCTGCACCTCGGGGAACGCGAAACCCTTCGGCATCACGCCGATGATGGTCGATGGCTCGCCGTTCACCCTGACCGCCTGTCCGACGACGCCGCGGTCGGAGCCGAAGTCGTTCTTCCAGACCTGATACGACAGGACGATCAGCGGCGGCTGCCCCGCCGCGTCCTCACCCGGACGGAAGGCACGGCCCAGGAACGGCCGGGCGCCCAGAACGCTGAAGCCATTGGCCGTCATGAACGCGCCATTCAGGCGCAGCGGCCGGTCGATGCCGCTCAGGTTGACCGTGCCGGTATAGAGGGCGGCGAGGTCCTGGAACGAGTGCTGCTCCTTCCGCCAGTCGTCGTACTCGTGGATCGTGACGTTCATCCGCTCGATCCCCTCACCGGGATTCGTGCGGGTCACGCGCATGATCCGGTCGCCGTCCGGGAACGGGAGCCCACGGTACAGCGCACCGTATACGATGCTGAACATGAAGGTCGTGGCACCGATCCCCAGCGCCATCGTGACGATGGCGATGACCAGGATGCCCGGGCTGCTGCGAAGGCTGCGGGCGGCGAAGCGCAACTCGTTGCTACGGAGCGAGCGGGGCGGAGGTTTCCCGCGAAAGGGTGGAAGGGGATCCGGGTCGAATTCGACTGCGAACTCGAACTCGAAAAGCCCCGGCGCCGGGAGAGTTCGACGCCAGGGCTTTCAGGTGGCCTGTCGGTGCGGGCTGAGCTTCATTTCAGGCGAAGTACTTCTCGACGGCCTTCTTCGCGTGCTCCTCGTCCTTCGCGGGGCCGCCCTTGTGGGACCCGTCCTCGATGCGGTAGCTGACCTTGCCGCTCGGCGTGGTCACGATGCGGGCCACTTCTTCGCCGTCCTGCTTGGCCACCAGGACGCGCTCGTTCTGCCGCTCGTACTCGATGGACGTAGTGCTGCCTTTCCGGGGCGACGTCCTGCTGTCGCGGCCGCTGCGAATCGCCCCCTCTCCCCAGCGGCGGCGCGGGCGGGAGCCCAGTTCCGACTCCCCGCCCCGGTATGCCTACATGAATCGCGCGCGCTGTCAAACGAAAGGCCTGAAAAGCCGCATGGGGCCGTTGGCCCCACCGGCGAT
>JARRJS010000059.1:0-24589 GCA_037388885.1 Gemmatimonadota bacterium | reverse complement strand
GGGCGGGGGCGGAGATGCAGGCGGAGGCGGAAGTGCAGGCGGGGGCGGGGGCGGGGGCCGGAATGCAGGCGAGGGCGCGGGGAGGCCCGGTGGCGCACGGGGAGCCCCGACGGCGCACGGTAGCCCCGAACCCTGACGCGCCCCCGCCCTCGCCTGCATCTCCCGCTCCCGCGAAACCTCGAAGCGCGCGGGGACGTAGAGGCGCGGGGAGTGGTGGGACAGACGTGCACACCGAGAACGGATGCGGTCACATGCGAAATGCGTTGCTTTTCCTCATCGTGCTTTCCCTGACGCCGGCCGGCGCTGCGGCGCAGGGATGGAATGAGGAACACGAGGATCGGCCGCCGTCGCACGCAGCCCTCAATCTGGGAGTGGACGGGTACGGTCTGAGCATCGGCAATTCGGCCCGCTGGAACGGCCTCCGTATCAACTTCCGCGACGCCGAGCTGGAGCGGATCAACGGCGTCAACGTGACGTTGTGGGCGCCGCACGGTGAGGTGGGCGGGATAGTGAACGGCGTTTCGCTGGGCGTCGGGCCGGTGGCCGGCGAGCTGAACGGGCTGAATATCGGGCTGGTGGGCGCGGTGGCACACGATGCCATGCGCGGCTTCAACTTTGCCACCATCGGCGCTGTATCGCAGGGCTCCATGTCGGGGATCAATTTCGCGGGCATCGGCCTGGTCGCCGACGGTGACATGAGCGGGCTGAACGTGGGTGGGATCGGGCTCGTGTCCCAGGGCGCCATGCGCGGCGTGAATCTCTCGCTTGTGGGTTCGGTCGCCAACGGCGAGATGAAGGGGATCAATATCGGCGGTGTCGGGCTCGTGTCCCAGAGGTCGATGCACGGGCTGAACATCGGCGGTGTGGGTACTGTGGCCCAGGGCGACCTGCTGGGCCTGAACGTCGGCGGCGTCGCGTCCGTGTCCCAGGGTGACATGGGCTGGGTCAATCTCGCCGGCGTCGCCACCGTGTCCCAGGGGGATCTGCGCTGGGTCAACGTGGGCGGTGTCGCGACGGTGGCGCAGGGCACCATCAGCGGTCTCACCATCACCGGTGGGGCCGCCGTGGCCATGGATGGCGTCTACGGCGTGACCGTGGCCGGCTTCGACGTGGGCGGCAAGGGTACCGGTCCCGTGGAGGGCCTGGCCGCCACGTTGGGGGCCGTGGAGAGCGGCGACGTGATCCAGGGCATCATCGTTGGAGGCTATCGCGTGCGCGCCCCGCTGGTGAAGGGTTTCTCCGTGAACCCGATCCAGCTACGCGCTCGTGACTTCACCGGGGTGGCAATCGGCGCGTACAACGAGGTGAGCGACCAGCAGACCGGGCTGGTGATCGGGCTGTTCAACCGCACGCGCCACCTGCACGGCGTCCAGATCGGACTGCTGAACTACGCGGAGAACGCCGCCCTACCCTGGCTCCCGCTCGTGAACGCGAAGTTCTGAAGAGGCGGCTGGCGGGCGAGTCGGGCTCGCCGGCACTCCGGGATTGTGCCGTCCCCCTGTCGATCAGGGCGGGATCACAGCCCCCGCAGTGGACGAGATCGACCGGATCCTGATGGATACGGTCACGGATCCCGCAGGACCGGAGTTCATGGCGCCGCCCGGCGGCGTCACGACATAGGCACCTGCGCCAGCAGACGGCCGCCCACCCGCTCGACGATCTCGTCCAGGGAGTGGCCCGTGATGGTCAGCCCGTGGTTCTTCTGCCCGACCACCGCGTGCGACGGATCCGGTGCCTGGCGAACCAGATCCGCGACCGCCTGACCCATCTCGTACGTGCCGCACGGGAAATTCATCTCCGTGGACTCGATGCCGTCCAACCACGCGTGCACGTGCAGAATCGCGCCCACGTCCGGGTGCTCGGTGTAGATCATCCAGTGCTCGATGGCGTCCACCGATACGCGGCGCGGCTCGACCTTCGGCGGCACGCTCAGGCGGATGGCGTTCTTCTCTTCGTCGTAGCCCTTCACCATCAAGATGTCGCGACCGACTTCCCGCAGGTTCGACTTGTCCACACCGCTGGCGCTCATCCAGTAGCGACGCTGGTCCTTGCGGGCGCTGACATTGCCGTAGCTGAGACCGCCGATGTTGTAGAGCCGTTGCACGTGGCGGAAGTCCCGTGCGGGCAGGATCTCCTTGATGGGGAACGGAGCCGGCAGCAGGTTCAGCTCGTCCATCGCCCGCCCCGCCCGGTAGATGGACGCCGTGATCTCGTCCCCGCCCCAGAGCTCTTCTTCCAGATCGGGCTCGAAGATGTTGTCGATCACCAGACGGGACGTGGCCAGCGGAGCCACCCGTCGATACACGTGATCGAAATACGACGACTCGTCGTGATCACCGGTGACCGTGTAGTGGCCCTGCTCCAGCGTCAGCATGTGTACCGCCGGCTGTGATCCGTTGGCACGGTCCGGCAGCAGCACCACCATCAAGTTGGACAGCGAACGCACCAGCAGGGGATACCCTCCACGGATCGGCTCGTCGAAAGGGCCGTTCGCCACACACACGCCCACGACGAACACCGCCTGCGCCCGCCGTCGAAATGGACGCGGCCGATCCTGAGGAAAGAAGTTGAAGACGAGCCCCGCCTCGTCCGCGTCGTCCACGTACTCGTGGCCGTTGCGGACCAGCACATCACGCATGCCGTCGGCAAACCAACCGTGCAGCCGGTCCGTATCGGCACCTGTAAATGAGAAGAGCATAGTCCCTTTCTCATGTCTTTGTGCGTTTCCAACATATTCCGACGATGGCGCGAGGCACGCAAGAGAGCACGAACCCGCGCGGGTGCCGAACGGCGTCAGCGGGTCCCGCTCGCCAACGCCGATCGCACCACACGCCCGGCATCGTCCAGCGGCAACTCCTTCACGACATGAATCGTGCGTGGCACCTTGAACTTCGCCAGACGCTCCCGGGCCACCGCCACCAGCTCTCCCGCGTCCACGTGGGCACCTGCACGCTCCACGACGAATGCCTCCGGTACCTCGCCCATCAGGCCATGGCGCACGCCCACAACACCCACTTCCCGCACCGACGGGTGCTCCCGCAACACCGCTTCCACTTCGCTTGGATAGACGTTTTCGCCGCCCACAATGATGAGATCGTTCTTGCGCGCATGCACCGTGAAATAGCCATCGCCATCCACACTACCGATGTCGCCGGTATGCAGCCAGCCATCCCGGAGCGCTGCCGCCGTGGCATCCGGGCGCCGCAGGTAGCCTTTCATGACATTCGGCCCCCGGACGACCAGCTCGCCTCGCTCGCCCACGGGCACGGCTCGACCCGCTTCGCCCACCACGCGCATCTCGTTGCCGGGGATCGCAATGCCGATCGTGCCGGGCTTCACCGGGCCGTACCACGGGTTCACCGCCGTCGCCCCGCTCGCTTCCGTCAGTCCGTACCCCTCCAGGATTTCCACACCGAACCCCGCACGGAAACGCTCCGCCACCTCCACCGGCAACGGCGCCGCCCCGCAGATCGCGACCCGCAACGAGTCGGGAAACGCCTGACCCTGCGTCGCCTGCCGCAGCATCATCGCGTACATCGTGGGAACACCGTACAGAATCGTCGCGCGATGCTCCTCCAGGGCACGCAGCGCGCCTTCGGGCTCGAATCGCTCCATCAGCAACAACGACCCGCCCGAGTGCAGCATGGTCTGCACCGCCACGCCGATGGCGAACACGTGGTAGTTGGGCAGCACCAGCAACGTTCGGTCCGCTGGCGTCATCTCCAGGCCGATGGAGCCCATCGCACCCTGGTGCAGCAGACTGCCGTGCGTCAGCATCACGCCCCGCGGCACGCCGTCCGCGCCCGCCTTGTACAGCAGCGTCGACGTGGATTCCGGGTCTACGGCTCGCTCCGTCGCCTTCCCGCCCCCCGCCAGCTCCGTCAGCGTCACCGCACCCGGCGCCGTCCCGCCCAGCACGATCCGCAGCAGGTCCGCATCCGGACGGCCGTCGCCCGCCGACGCCCGGGCCCCCAACACTCTGCTCACCAGCGGCCCCAGAGGTGCCGCATACGCCACTGCACAAGGCCGCGCATCCGCCAGGATCTGGCCCAGCTCCGCCGGACTCAGCATGAGGTTCAACAGCAACGCCGTCGCCCCAAGCTTCTGCACGGCGAAATACAACACCAGCAGCTCCGGCAGGTTCGGTGACGCCAGCGCGACGATGTCCCCCACCTCCACGCCGCGCGATCCCAGCCCGCCCGCTACCCGCGCCGCACCATCCTCCAGCTCCCCCCACGTCAACACGCGGTCCCGCCACAGCAGCGCAGGCCGCTTGCCGTCCTCCCGCGCGCGCCGCGTCAACGCCTCCGGCAGCGCCGCGTCCTCTGCTCGTATCGTCATCGGTCCGTTCCGGTCCGGTTCTGTCGCATCAAACCTCCCCAGGATACGCGGCGCACGCCTCCCCCGCCACCGTACTCTGCCGGCGCCGCTCTTGCGGACTGACCGACCGGTAAGTTAATGTCGCACGCGGAATCTCACGGGGAGGCGCGGGGCGACGCAGGGGCGCGGCCGCGCGCACAATGGGAGCGAGCTGGTGGAGCGAGGCATGACGGACGAGAAGAGGCGGCGGAACCGGGTGCTGGCGTTGCTGTTCACGGGTGTGCTGATGGCGGCGCTGGACATCGCGATCATCGGGCCGGCGCTGCCGGCGATCCGGGGGGCATTCGGGATCGGGGAGCGAGCGGCGGCGTGGATGCTGACGATGTACGTGTTGTTCAACCTGGTGGGTACGCCGTTGATGGCGAAGCTGTCGGACCGGTTCGGTCGGCGGTCGGTGTACGTGGCGGATGTAGGGGTCTTCGCGTTGGGATCGCTGGTGGTGGCGTTGTCGCCGACGTACGGCTGGGTGCTGGTGGGGCGTGCGACGCAGGGGCTGGGCGCGGGGGGCATCTTCCCGGTGGCGAGCGCGGTGATCGGGGATGTGTTCCCGCCGGAGAAGCGGGGGGGTGCGCTGGGTTTGATCGGCGCGGTGTTCGGCATCGCGTTCATTCTCGGGCCGATGTTGGCGGGTGCGATCCTGCTGCTGTTGAGCTGGCACTGGCTGTTCCTGGTGAACATTCCCGTGGCGCTGGTGGTGATGGTGGCGGCGGGCCGGCTGCTGCCGAGTCGTCGCGCGGAGGTGGTACGTCCGTTCGACGGCAAGGGGATGGTGGTGCTGGCGGTGCTGCTGGCGTCGCTTGCGTTCGGCCTGAATCGCATCAACGCGGAGCGGCTGTGGCAGAGCGTTGCGTCGCTGGGCGTGTGGCCGTTCCTGGTGGTGGGTGTCGTACTGGTGTTCGTGTTCGCGGCGGTGGAGCGGAGTGCGGAAGACCCGGTAGTGCGGCCGGGCCTGTTCGCGTCGCGGCAGGTGAAGCTGGCGAGCGCGTTGTCGCTGGGTGCGGGTCTGACGGAAGCGGCAGTGGTGTTCGTGCCGGCATTGCTGGTGGCGGCGTTCAGCGTGACCATGTCGACGGCGAGCTTCATGTTGATGCCCATCGTGCTGGCGCTGTCGGTGGGCGCGCCCGTGTCGGGGCGGATGCTGGACCGGTACGGCTCGCGCGGCGTGGTGCTGGTGGGGACGGCGCTCATTGCCGGCGGCATGCTGCTGGTGGGCTTCTTCCCGGCCAGCCTGACGCTGTTCTACGCCGCGGGAGTGCTCATCGGCCTGGGTCTGGCTTCGCTGCTGGGCTCGTCGCTGCGTTACGTGATGCTGGCGGAGGCGTCCGCGGCCGAGCGCGGGGCGGCGCAGGGCATCCTCACGGTGTTCATCTCGGTCGGCCAGCTGGTGGGTGCGGCGGTGGTGGGTGCGGTGATCGGCTCCCACGGCGGCGAGCTACAGGGGTACGGAGCGGCGTTCCTCATGGTGGGCGTGGTGCTGGCGTTCCTGACGCTGCTCTCGTTCGGCCTCAAGTCCAGAGCCGCGGAGCGGGCGACCATGCGGGCGCCCGGTACCCCGGCGAGCGCAGGAGAGCGTGCATGACCACTGCGACCGATGCGCGCGACCGCATCCTGGCGGCTGCCACCCGCCGGTTCGTCACGTCCGGCTACCATGGCATATCCATGCGCGAGATCGCCGACGACGTGGGCGTCTCGAAGGCGGCTCTCTACTACCACTTCCGCGACAAGGAAGCCCTCTTCCTGGCCATCCTCGACGAGGCCGTGGAACGCATGGGCACCCTGCTCGACGAATGCGCGCGGGAGACCACGACCCGCGACCGGTTGCGCCGACTGCTGCGCGGCCTGTTCGCCTGGTGTCCCGAGGAACGCGCCGTCATCCGCCTCGCCAGCCAGGAGATCGTCCACCTCGACGAGACCGCCCGCACCGCCTTCATCCACCGCTACCACGACGCGTTCGTCGGCCGCATCCGCGGCTTCCTGCGCGAAGGCGTCGAGCGCGGCGAGCTCCGCCCCGTCGATCCCGTACGCGCCACCTGGGTGCTCCTCGGCATGATCTACCCCTTCATCCTCGCCGCCCGCACCGCCGACGACCAGCAGGGTCCGGACGAGCTCGTGTTGTCCATCTTGTTCGACGGCATCGGCGCCTGAAGACGAATAAACGGCGGGACGCCAGGCTCCACGGCCCGACGCTCCGCCTGAAATTCTCCCCGCCCGAAACTCTCCCTCCGGAAATTCTGCCCGGCTGAAACTCTTCCGGCCCGCCGTTCGTTCTATACATATGATACTTATGTATGAAACCGTTACCCATGCAGGGATACGGGAGGCCGCATGGCGGAGTCGATGGAGCTGATCAAGGGGACGCTGGACGTGCTGATCCTGAAGACGCTGAGCTGGGGGCCGATGCACGGGTACGCGATCTCGCGCTGGATCCGGGATACGACGAGGGAGGAGTTGACGGTGGAGGAGGGGGCGTTGTACCCGGCGCTGCGTCGTCTGGAGTCGAAAAGCTGGCTGCAGGCGGAGTGGGGTGAGACGGACACGGGTCGGGAGGCGCGGTTCTACGAGCTGACGGATGCAGGTCGGGCGCAGCTGCGTGCGGAGGTGGCGTCGTGGCGCCGGTACGTGGCAGCGATGACGCGTGTGCTGGAAGCGCCGCGTCCGGCGGCGGGTTGACGAATATGGGTGGCCGTCGGCGAGGGCATCGGATCCACCGTCTACCGGTGGGTGAGGACGTGGACCGGGAGATCCGGGTGCACCTGGAGCTGCGGGCGGAGGAGCTGCGGGCGCGGGGCTGGAGCCAAGCGGAGGCGCGTGCGGAAGCGGAGCGGTTGTTCGGAGATCGGATGCGAATCGCGGCGCAGTCGCGACGAGAGACGGCGCGCGGCCGCAAGAGAAAGGATCGGGCTAGCATGCTGGAGACGTGGTGGCGGGACGTGCGTTTCGGAATCCGGTCGTTGGTGAAGAACCCCGGCTTTGCGGCGCTGGCCGTGCTGACGCTGGCGCTGGGCATCGGTGCGAACACGGCGATCTTCAGCGTGGTGAACGGCGTGCTGCTGCGTACGCCGCCGTATCCCGCGCCGGACCGGCTGGTGGTGTTGTGGGAGCGGACGAAGTCGGGTTCCGAGAATTATGTTGCGCGGCCGAATTTCGAAGACTGGCGGAAGCAGTCACACAGCTTCGACGCACTTGCGTTGACCCCGGGTTGGGGAGGCTGGACGATAACGGTGCTGGGTGCGAAGGAGCCGGTGCAGGCGGAGGTGAGCATGGTGGGCGGCGCATTCTTCGGCATCATGGGTGTGTCGCCGGCGCTGGGCCGGACATTCTCGCCGGACGAATCGCGTCCGGGCGGTGCGCCCGTGGTGGTGGTGAGCCATGCCTTCTGGCGGGACCAGCTGGGTTCGACGCGGAACCTGTCAGCGGTTTCCCTGCGCATCGAGGGGCGCACGTACGGCGTGATCGGTGTGATGCCGGCGTCGTTCGACTATCCGTTGGGCACGGACATCTGGGGGCCGGCGGAGCAACTGGACGATCCGAGCACGCGCACGGCACACAACTGGGGCGTGATCGGCAGGCTGCGCCGAGGCGTGAACCTGGCGGCGGCGCGTACGGAGATGAACGGCATCGCCGAGCGGCTTCAGCAGGAGTATGCGGGTAACGACGACGCGTACGGAGTGGTGGTGAAGCGGCTGCAGACCGAGTTGACCGGCAGTGCCCGGCACCCGCTCCTACTGCTCATGGGGGCGGCGGCGTTCGTGTTGTTGATCGCCTGTGCAAACATCGCGGGCACGCTGTTGGCGCGAGGGGCGGCGCGGGGACGCGAGATCGCGGTGCGCGCCGCCCTGGGTGCGGGCCGCGGGCGTATCGTGCGGCAGCTGCTGACGGAGAGCCTGCTGCTGGCACTGGGTGGTGCCGCGCTGGGGGTGGGGGTCGGCTGGGCGACGCTGCACTGGCTGCTGGCGCTGGACCCGGCGGCGCTGCCGCCGGGCGCGGCGGTCTCTCTGGACATCGGTGTGCTGGGATTCACGCTCGCGGTGGCGGTGGCGACGGCGCTGATCTTCGGGCTGTTGCCGTCGCTGCGTCTTTCGGCGACGGAGCCCGGGTCGACGGTGCGCTCGTCGCGGGGCGCGGCCCCGGGCATCCGGCGCGGCCCCTGGCCGTACCTGGTGGCCACGGAAGTGGCGCTGGCGCTGGTGCTGCTCGTGGGGTCCGGCCTGTTGATCCGCAGCTTCTGGGCGGTCCTTTCCAAGGACCCGGGCTACCGCACGCACGGCGTCTTGACGGTGGACGTATCGCTACCGGCCAGCGTGTACCGGAGCGACTCCGACGTATCGACGGCGCTCGTTCGCCTGCGGTCGCAACTGGCGGCGTTGCCCGGTGTGGCGGTTGCGGGCGGGACCGTGAGCCTGCCGCTCGCCACGCAGGGCATGAACGGGGCCATGCAGGTGGAGGGCCAGGCGGACTGGGACGGGTATGCGGAGTACCGGGTCGTGCTGCCCGGCTACTTCAAATCCATGGGCATCGCGGTCGGAACGGGGCGCGTGTTCGACGAACGCGATCGCTACGGCGATGCGCAGGTCGCGGTGGTCAACCAGGTGCTCGCGGACCGCTACTGGCCGGGCGAGAATCCCATCGGCAAGCGGTTGCGGGGAACCACGAACGACCGCTACCCGGACTGGCTCACGGTCGTCGGCGTGGTGGGCGACGTCCGGCACCGTTCGCTGACGGCGCAACCGCGGGCCGAGCTGTACGTGGACGCCGTTCAACGACCGGACCGGGCCCGCGAGATGACGTTCACACTGAGCACGACGGGCGACGCGGGCCTGCTGGCGGGCCCGGCGCGTGCTGCGCTGCGCGAAGCGGCGCCGGACGCGGCGGTGAAGATGGCGACGATGGGGTCCATCGTGAGTCGCAGTGTAGCCGATCGCCGTTTCACGCTGTTGCTGCTTGGCGCGTTCGCGGTCGTGGCGTTGTTGCTGGCGGGTGCCGGCATCTACGGGGTCGTGGGGTACACGGTGACCCGACGCACACGCGAGATCGGCATCCGGTTGGCGCTGGGCGCCGAGCCCGCACGGGTGCTGCGCATGGTGCAGCGCAGCATGCTGGTTGCTGCGGGCGTCGGCGCGGCCATCGGATTGGCCGGTGCCGTGGGCCTCACCCGGCTATTGTCCGGGCTGCTGTATGGTGTCACGGCACTGGATCCAGCGACGTTCGCAGCCGTGGCCGCCGTCGTGCTGGGAGCGTCGTGGCTGGCGAGCTACCTGCCGGCGCGGCGGGCGTCTGCCGTGGACCCGGTCCGGACGATGCGCGAGGAGTAGCGCGGCGGGCGAAGTGCGCGGTCCCGACGTGGGGCCCTGCGGGCGGTTCGCCTCGGGCCCGGCCCGAGCCGGCTTACGCCAGCGCAGCCGCCAGGGCCGAGGTCGCAGTATCGTGGACCGGCGTGGGCACGCCGCTCTCGGCGCCGAGCCGGGACACGGCGCCGCTGAGGATGTCCAACTCGGTGGGCCCGCCCGCCTGCACGTCGAGCAGGAAGCTGGGGCTGAGACCGGCGGCGAGCCCGTCCAGGCGCTGAATGACCTGGTCGGCCTCCCCGTCGGGCAGTACCACTCCGCGTGCTGCAGCGACGGCGACGACCTCGCGCACCGCCCGCTCCAGCAGCAGCCGGCCACCCGGCGCGTCGCGCACGGGTCCGATGGGCGCACGCGCCAGGCCGCAGGCCGCGGAGATGGCGGCGATGAAGACGAACTTCCGCCACAGCTCCACCTGGATGTCGGTCGTGGCCCTGGCGTCCACCGGCGTATCGGCGAATGCGGCGGCCACGTGCTCGGCGCGGGTCGATGACCCGCCACCCGGTTCGCCCACCGTGACGCGCCGGAAATCGCTCTTCAGCTCGATAACGCCCGGGCCGATCTTCGCGGCGCTCACGTAGGTGAGACCTGCAAGCAGTGACGGCTGCGGCACGCCTGCGGCGACGAGTCGCTCCACGATGTCCACGCCGTTGAGTAGCGGGACCACCACCGCTCCGCGCGCCGCCAGATTCACCGCGGCCGGTGCGATGGCCCCCAGGGAGTAGGACTTCACGGCGACGAACGCAACCTCGGCATCCGGCATCTGGGTCGGGCTGTCGTATGCGGACACGGATGCGCGCCAGGGCTCTGCCTGCGGCTCCCGGATCTCCAGCCCGTGGTCGCCGATGGCTGCCAGGTGTTCGCCGCGCGCCAGCACGGACACGTCCCGGCCTGCTCTCGCCAGTACCCCCGCGTAATAACCGCCGACGCCGCCCGCCCCCAGCATTGCTATCTGCACATTTGCCTCCGCCTTGGTTGACAGGGCCGTGGACCGGCCCCGGTTCACACCGTCGAACATACTCGCCGAAGGGGAAGCTGGCACAACCGGTGCCGCACACGCACCGCGACGTCGTCTTCCTTGCACTGTCCGACGCCGACGATCACGTTGCGAGCGGGGGCAGGGGGCCCGGCACGTGAGTGACGGAGGACCGATTGGAACAGGCGACGCTCGGTGGTGGCTGCTTCTGGTGCCTGGAAGCCGTGTACCAGGAAGTGCGCGGTGTGGAGCGGGTCGTGTCCGGCTACGCCGGCGGCCACGTGCCGGAGCCGGACTACAACACCGTTTGCACCGGCTCCACCGGGCATGCGGAAGTGGTTCAGCTGACGTACGACCCGCAGGTGGTTACGTACCGGGACCTGCTGGAGATCTTCTTCACCATCCACGACCCTACGCAGCGCAACCGTCAGGGAGCGG
Source organism: Gemmatimonadota bacterium (assembly GCA_037388885.1). Lineage (GTDB taxonomy): Bacteria > Gemmatimonadota > Gemmatimonadetes > Longimicrobiales > RSA9 > JARRJS01. Next base: position 13,453 of record JARRJS010000059.1, on the reverse strand, counting down.
ACGTAGGTACCCAGTACCGCTCGGTGATCCTGTACGCAACGGCGGAGCAGAAAGCGGTCGCCGAATCGATCATCGCGGAGCTGGAGCGGGAAGACGTATACGACGCCCCGATCGTCACCGAGCTGGTGCCGCTGGACGCGTTTTACCCCGCGGAGTCCTACCACCAGGACTACTATCGAAGCAACACCGGTCAGCCGTACTGCCGGATCGTGGTCGCACCGAAGCTGGCCAAGTTCCGGGAGAAACACGCGGCGCTGAGGAGATAGATGGCTGGTCGTGGGGCTCGCGTGGTCGTTGCGGCGACCGTGCTGCTCGTGTTGCTGGTCGCGGGCTGGTTCACTGCCGCGTCACGCGCCGTGTTCCTGATGGATGCAGTCCTCATGGTGTTGGCGTACGGCCTGCCGGCGTGGTGGATCGGCCACCCGAAGGACGTGACCCGGGTCTGGCCCGTGCTGCTCGCGTGGGTCCTGGTCCTCACCGTGGCATGGGACGCCATCAGCGCCGCCCTCGGGGAACGCCCGCTCCTGTCCGAGTGGTGGCTGGTGTACCCGTCGAGCGTGATCTTCTTCTTGGCGCTCTATCTGTTCCATGGGTGGGTGGCGTGGGTCGTCACGCGTCGTTCTTCCGGAAGATCTCATCCGTCTTCGCCGCCATGATGAAATCGTTGCGATGAAGCCCTCCGATCTTGTGGGTCCACCACGAGACCGTCGTGCTGCCCCATTCCGTGAGCAGCGCGGGGTGGTGGCCCTCCTCCTCTGCGGCGGCGCCCACGCGGTCGGTGAAATCGAGAGCCTGCGCGAAGTCATGGAACTTGAACTGGCGGCGCAGGCGTCGTTCGCCGTCCACGTCGACGATTTCCCAGTCGGGGACCTGCGGCTTCAACGCCTCGATCTCTTCGTCGGTGACGGTCGGCGCGCCTTCTCGGCACGGCACGCAGCCTTGTGCTTTCAGGGATTCCAAGGACACCTCCACGGTTCGTTTCGCGTGCGGTTCGCCGGCCCGCGGGGAGAGCGGGACGCCGCACGCCGATGATGCAAGGATCACACGTGCGGCACGTAGAACAAGCCCAGCACCATGCCGTACGCGATGTGGGCGGCCAGCGTCACGAAGGGTGTGCGCCAGCCGTAGTTGCGCGCCATGAAGCCCGGAGGCTGGAGTCCCCGGCTGAAATGTGGCCCGTGGGTTTCCGTCGCCATGCGCGGGTGCACGCCGGGCATCAGCGGCAGCACGGCCGTAAGCACGAACAGCCCTTGTAGCGCGCCCAGCAGAGCGCCGGTCAGCGGCGTGGCCGCCCCCAGGCGTTCGAAGACGGCTGCGTAGCCGAAGGCGATGACCCAGCCATCGAAGAAATGCACGGCCAGGCCCAGCGCGTAGGCGCGGTCCCGGTTGGCCGTCAGCATGGTGCCCAGGATGAACGGCATGCTGATGCGTGACCAGCCGATGCCCTGACTGCCAGCCATGAGCGTTTCCATGATGACCGTGGCCACGAATCCCCACAGCATCGCATCGAACCAGTTCATGCCACCTCCGTTCGCCTGCCGGGCGCCCTGGTGGGCTGCTCCCCCTGCTCCAGCCGTCGCAGCGTCACCGCCGCGTTGATCAGACCGACGTGCGTGAACGCCTGGGGGAAATTCCCGAGTGCCGCGCCGGTCTCCGGATCGATCTCTTCCGCCATGAGCCCGACGTCGTTGGCGAACGCCAGGACCTGGTCGAACTTTTCCCGCGCCCGCTGATCGTCGCCGCGGCGTGCCAGCGCTTCCACGCCCCAGAAGCTGCAGATGCCGAACGCGCCCTGGTCGCTCACGTCGGCATGGTCGGGCGCGTAGCGGAACAGCAGGCAGTCGCGCCGGCCCAACGCATCGTAGATGCGGTCGCAGGTGCTACGCATGCGCTCATCTCCGGCCTCTGCGTAACCGTAGAGCGAGAGCATCAGCAGACTGGCGTCCAGGCGGTCGCCGTCCAGCTCCGACACGTAGCTGCCGAGCTTCTCGTTCCAGCCGCGGGATTCGACCATCTGGCGAATGGCGTTCCGCTCGGCACGGTACCGGTCCACGGGGACGCGCAGGAACCCGTCCTCGTGCATGCGGATGAGGTGATCCAGCCCGACCCAGCACATGACCTTGGAAAGCGTGTGGTGTCGCGGGCCGCCGCGACTTTCCCAGATACCCGCATCGGGTTCGCGCCAGACCTGGCAGATAGTGTCGCCCAGGCCACGGATCATGCGCACTTCCATGCGGTCGAGGACGCCCCCGCGGCGCACGTAGTCGTGTGCGGCGGTGATGACCTCGCCGTACACGTCGAACTGATGCTGGGCGTGCGCCGCATTGCCGATGCGAACGGGGCTGGACGCGGCGTAACCTTCCCATTGTCGATTGAGCCGCTCCGGGAGGTCCGACTCGCCGTACACGGAGTACATGACCTGGAGCTTGGGCCAGGTGGTGCGCGTGGCCTGAAGCATCCAGGCGAGGAACTTGGCACCCTCCTCCATGAAGCCGAGGTCGAAGAAGGCGCGCAGCGTCATGGAGGCGTCGCGCAGCCAACAGAACCGGTAATCCCAGTTCCAGGCGCCACCGAGACGTTCCGGCAGCGATGTGGTGGGTGCCGCCACGACGGCGCCGGACGGCGCGTAGATGAGCAGCTTGAGGGTGAGCAGGCTGCGCAGCACGGCCTCCCGGTGGGGTCCGTCGTAGGCACAGTCGGCGCACCAGCGGCGCCACCAGTCGGTGGTGCGCTGCAGCCGGTCGGCGGCACCGGCAGTGCCGGCGACGATGCCGGCGCCTTGTTCAAACGTGAGGGAGAGGAAGCGACGGTCGCCCGCGCCCAGGTGCTCGACGCCGCGCGCGCCCGCGCCGCGCACTCCGATCCGCAGGGGCAGCTCACTCTGCAGGGCCAACGTGGAGCCGGCGGTCGTCGCCACGACGGCGCCCAGCGCCGCGTCCCTGCGCAAACGCGGTACGACGCGTCCATACCGAGGGCGCGGATCGAAGTGTACTTCCACCTTCACGACGCCTTCCAGGCACTCGATCGTGCGCAGCAGCTCGTGGTCGGGCAACAGGATTCCGTCGCGCTCCGGCCCGTCCTGCACAGTCATGCAGTCCGTCACGCGCAGCACGCCCTGGTCGGTGGTGAACGTCGTCTCCAGCACGTTGGTCTCGGGCAGGTATCGGCGCCCGGTCTCGAAGGGCTCCGTCGGTGCGACCCGGAACCTCCCACCCAGGGTGTTGTCCAGCATTGCGCCAAACACGGACGGACTGTCGATGCGCGGCAGGCAGAGCCAGTCGACCGAACCGTCGCGTGCAACGAGGGCCACGGTCCGGCCGTCGCCGATGATGGCATAGTCCCCGATGGAGTGATACCCGCGGAGCGGATTCATGCAGTGGCTCGATGGATCATGCCCGTACTCCCGGCCTGCTGGGTTCGCAGTCGCGGCGAAACACGATTGTGTGGCTTGGCGCCGGCCGTGGAATGCAAGATGCGAACCTGCCGGAGGTCGACATTCCCGTGCCATGCAGATTGGGGGTGCATCGCGCCATCCTGCGGTTTCCGTCGCTTGACAGCGACGCGGGCGCTGTCGAGAATGAGCCCGGGAATGACAACGAATTGGAAGGATTATCCTTGAGACCGTTCGACTGGTATATCCTGCTCATCGTGGCCATCGTCGTCGCCGCTCTGGTGGTGTGGTGGCTGACGCGCCGGCGTGCGCCCATCTCCAGCCGTGTGGCCGTTCCGGCCCGCACGGCACCCAGCAGCTTCGAGGAGCTCACAACTGCTTCCGCCCTGTTGCAGGCCATCGCCGACCTCGGCTGGGAAGCGCCTACGCCTATCGAGTCCGCGGCCATACCACCGTCGCGCCGGGGCCACGACCTGATCGCGGTAGCCCCGGCCGGAGCGGGCAAGACGGTGGCGTATCTGCTCCCCGCCCTGGAGCGACAGATCGACCGGGAGGGCCTGCACACTCTCGTGCTGTGCCCCGGCCGGGAGGATGTGGAGCAGGTCACGGTGACTGCGAAGTCCCTGGCCAAAGACACGGAGTTGTGGATCGGGGGCTTGCACGGCGAGGTGCCCATAGAGTCGCAGGTGCGGGACCTGCGCGCCGGCTTCGATGTCCTGGTCGCGACACCGGACCGGCTGGCCCAGCACGTCGCGGCAGGCAACGTGGCCCTTTCCGATGTCGAGGTGCTGGTGCTCGACGAGGTGGATCGACTGCTGGAGGAGGGACACGAGCACGCGCTCGGGCGTGTGCTGGCGGCCGTGCCGAAGCAGCGGCAGACGCTGGTGTTCGCCGCGAACCTGACGCGAAAGGCGGAGACCGCGGCTCGGCGCGCTACGACGGACCCGGAGTGGGTCGAAGCATCCGTTCAGGCGCCCGCGGAGCTGTCTGCAGGCGAAGTGGCCGCAGGCGGGCTGACGGGCACGGTCAAGTGGTTCAACAACTCGAAGGGATTCGGCTTCATCCAGCCGGACGACGGCGGTGAAGACGTGTTCGTCCACTACTCGTCGATTCTGGGCGAAGGGTACAAGTCGCTGGACGAAGGGGACCGTGTGCGTTTCGACCGGGTGCCCGCGAAGAAGGGGCCCGAGGCGGAGAACGTCAGCCACATCTGAAGGCGGGCGCGCCGCCGGGGCGCCGTGATGTTCAATCCCGGGAGCTGGCCCCGTCGCGCCGCCCGGGCCGCGCGCAGGCTGCACCATACCCTCGCCGGCGCCCATATCCCGTTCATCTACCATCGCACATACCGGAGCGGCCTGGGCGGCGCGCCCCTGGACCGCCTGCGTGGCGAACGCGTCCTCTCCTGCCTCTACGAGGAAGGCCTGATCCGGCGCGCCGACATCGTGGTGCCGCGGCCCGCGTCGCTGGAGAACATCCTGCTGGTGCACCGGCAGGAGTACCTGCGACAGCTGGAGGAGCCCGGCGCCGTGGACGCCATCGTCGGTGGTCGTCTGACGCGGGACCGGCGACGCGAGGCCGTGGAGGTGCAGCGCCTCATGGTCGGCGGCACCATCCAGGCCTGCAGGCTGGCTTTGCAGACGGGCGACGCCGCGGTGCATGTGGGCGGTGGCCTTCACCACGCGAGTCCGGAGGGCGGCATGGGCTTCTGCATCTTCAACGACATCGCCGTCGCGGTAAAGCGGCTGCGGGATCGAGGCTTCACCGATCCCGTCTTGATCGTCGATCTGGACCTGCACGATGGCAACGGCACGCGGGCCGTGTTCGCGGATGACCCCACGGTGTACACATTCTCGATCCACAACGCGCCTTGGGACGACACGCCGAACGACGCCGTGGCGTCCACGGCCGTTGCGCTGGGAACGGGGGTGGAGGACGCGGCGTACCTGGCGGCCATCCGGACGCGGCTGCCGCCAGTGATCGCGGAGCATTCGCCACGCCTGGCCATCTACCTCGCCGGCACTGATCCGGCGACCGAGGATCCGCTCGGCGACTGGCATATTACGCCCGAAGGCATGCTGGAGCGTGACCGTTTCGTCATGGGACGTCTGCGCGACATCCAGGCTCACATGCCGATCGTCGTGCTCATGGGCGGGGGCTACGGGAACGCCGCCTGGCGCCATTCCGTGCGGTTCTTCAGCTGGCTGGGGACGGGGGATGTTTTCGAGCCGGCGGACGATCTGGAAGTGGCGCTGCGCCGCTTCGAACAGGTGCAGTCCCTGCTAGGCGAATCGGAAGCCCCGCCCGCGAAGAACGGTTGGCTGGACTTCGACCTGACGGAAGAGGACCTGCTCGGCGTGACCCCGGAAGCCCGCGCCAACCGGCTGCTGGGCCGGCTCAACCACACGCAGCTGGTAGGGCTGATGGAGGGGCCGCTCGGCATTGCTCATGGAATTACGCGTGTCCAACAACCGGACGCTGGCGCCTGGCATGGACCTCATGTGGCTGGAGTGGCTGCTCATGCAGAACCCGCGCGCCCGGTTTTCCGCCGCTCGGCCACCCCTGCCGGGCCAGGAGCATCCCGGCCTGGGGATCCTGGCGGACGTGTTCGCTTGGCTCATTATCGCGTGCCGCGAAGCCGGACTGGACGGCGTAGCGTTTCGCTCATCCCATTTCCACGTGGCCACGCTGGCGCGCCGCCGGTTCCGTTTCCTGGAGCCGCGCTTGCAGATCCAGTTCGACGCCATCATGGAAGCCACGGAAGCCCTCGGCCTCGCGGAGGCGTCGCATGCCGTGGCGGCGGGCCGCGTGCGCGACGTCGCGACGGGCAACCCCGTCGCCTGGCAGGAAGCCACCATGATCCTGCCGGTGAGCGATCGGCTGGAGCGCTGGCTCGAGGAGCGCACCATCGGAGCCGCCACGATGACGCGGACGCTGCCGAGGTACGAGGTCCGACCGGCGTAGCCGGCCGGACCTGATCAACGATCCAAGCTCAGCTTTCCCGCAGCACCACTGCCGGGTCCACGCGCGTGGCGCGCCGGGCGGGGATGAGGCATGCGGCGACGGCGACCAGGACAAGCACGGCGGGCGCCAGCAGGAACGTCGTCGTGTCCGTGGCGCTCACGCCGAACAGCAGCGACTGCATGAGGCGGGTGGCGGCGAAGGCGCCCAGCAACCCCAGGACGAGGCCGGCGCCGGCCAGCGCAAGGCCGCTCTTCAGCACCATGCCCAGCACGTTGCCTGCCCGGGCGCCCATGGCCAAGCGGATGCCGATCTCGTGACTGCGTTCGGCGACGGCGTAAGCCAACACGCCGTAGGTACCGACGGCGGCGAGGGTGAGGGCGAGCACGGCGAAGATGCCGAGCAGCAGGGTGAGGAAACGGGGCCGGCGGATGGTCTCCGCGATGTTCTGCTGCATCGTCTGCAGGTGGGCCAACGGGAGGGAAGGGTCGAGATGGCCCACGGCCGCCCTCACCTCACCAGAAAGTAACAACGGTGGCCGGGACGTGCGCACGACGATGTTCATGGTCCGCTGGGCGACGCCCGCCGCGGCGACCTGCGGGTTGTTGAAGTAGAGCTCCGTGCCGGTCGCCTCCGACAGGCCGCCCTGCTTCACGTCCTTGACCACGCCCACGACCGTGAGCCAAAACGGGGCGCCGGAAGGTTGAATGCGCCGACCGATGGGGTCCTGGTCCGGATAGTACATCTTCGCCAGTGTCTCGTTGATCAGCAGGACAGGCGTACCCTTCGCGTCGTCGCCGGGCTGGAAGCCGCGGCCTTCCACGATGGGAATGCCCATGGTCTTGAAGTAGTCGCCCTGGACGGTCTGGTAGTAGTCGACGTTGAACGGCCGGTCGGGCGTGGGCTGGAGACCTTCGAAGCGGGTGTCATTGGCGTTCACATTGCGCAGCGGCGGCAGCCCGCTCATGGCCGCCGCGGATTCCACGCCGGGCAGTGCCTCGATGCGGTCGAGCAGGGAGGCGTAGAACGACCCCGCGGCCGCGGCATCCGGGTACCGTGCTTCCGGTAGGTAGAGCTGGAAGGTCAGCAGGCCGCGAGAGTCGAAGCCCGGATCCACGCGCTGGAGTGCACCCAGGCTGCGGATGAGCAGGCCCGCGCCGATGACCAACACGACGGCCAGGGCCACTTCCGCAACCACCAGCCCCCGCCGCAGCCTCTGGCGTGCAACCGCCCCCGTCGTGCGGTGGCCGCCTTCCTTGAGAGATGCCGCCATGGAGCGCGTGGACAGATGCAGCAGGGGCGCCAGCCCGAACAGTACTCCGGCAACCAACGAAACGCCCACAGTGAACAGGACGACCCGGCCGTCCAGCGTGATTTCGCCCAGTCGCGGCAGGCTGTCGGGACTGACGGCCAGCAACAGGCGCAGCCCCACATAGCCCAGGAGCAGGCCGAGCGCCCCTCCGATCAGCGCAAGCACCAGGCTCTCCGTCAGGAATTGCCCCGCCAACCGGCCGCGACCCGCGCCGATGGCCGCACGTACGGCTACCTCACGGCGCCGACCTTCCGACTTCGCCAGCAACAGGTTGCCCACGTTCGCCACGGCGATGAGCAGCACCAGGCCGACGGCGGCCAGCAACAACAGCAGCGCAGTCCGTATGCCGCCGGTCATCTGCTCTTGCAGGCTGCGCATGCGGATCGGATGGCCTTCCGGCGTCGGCACATGCCCCTCCGGTGTCAACTTCCGCCAGTTGGCCACCAGGGCGCGCATCTCGGTGCGGGCTTGCGCGAGCGTGACGCCCGGCGCAAGCCGGCCCACCAGGTGCAGGTAATGGGATGCGCGGTTGGTCGGATGGGCGCCGAGCCGCGCAGGCACCCATACATCGACCCCTGCATCCTCGATGTCGAAGCCGGCCGGCATGATGCCGGTGATCGTCGTCGGCTCCCCGTCGATCTGGACACGCCTGCCGACAAGTTGCGGATCACTGCCGAACGCGCGTTGCCAGAGCCCCCGGGAAATCACTGCCACTGCCGGCCCGTTCGGCTGGTCCTCGTCCGTGTTGAATGGACGACCCAGGATCGGTGACACGCCCAGCGTGGTGAAGAACTCCGCGCTTACGATCGCGGACGTGACCCGGACCGGGTTGTCCGCACCTGCCACGTTCACCCGTCCCGTACGCCACGCTCCGATGGACCCGAATGAGTGGGCCCGCTCCTGCAGGTCCCGGTACTCCGGCGGCGACAGCCAGAACTCATCAAAGCCCAGCGTCGGGAACTGGCTGTAGATGTAGACCAGCCGATCCGACTGGCGGTACGGCAGTGGCTCCAGCAGCACGCCGTTGACGACACTGAAGATGGCGCTGTTCGCGCCGATCCCCAGGGCCAGCGTCAGCAGCGCCACCGCCGTGAAGCCCGGATTGTTGCGCAACATGCGCAGCGTGTAATGGAGGTCCTGGCGGAGAGTCCGCAGCACCTCGGGGAACGCGGCCATGATTCACCTCGGGGAAGGGGACGGTGGGCCGTACGGCTTCACCGGGGGGCGGGTTTCAGTTCGATCGATGATCGTCGATCGTCACGGGAACGGCCGCGGCATGGGTCGGGGCATGGGCATCGGCCATGGACCGCGCCAGTGACCGCCCAGGGACCGGGCCGCGCTGGCCCGCACGTCGGCGTCCTTGTCCTTGAGGGCACGGATCAGCGCATCACGGGCCACGGGCTGGTCCATGCCACCCAGGGCCCACAGAGCCGCCCGCCGCACCCGGGCGCTGCTGTCGTCCAGCGCCTTGGTCAACGCCGGCACGGCCGCCGTGTCCTCGATCTGGCCCAGGGCCCAGACCACCATCTCCCGGACCTTTTCGTCCCGGTCCTGGATCGCGGCCATCAGAGGTGCCGGGGCCCGGTCCGGCTCGATCTGCCCCAACGCCCACGCCGACATCCGCCGTACCGGCGCCGAGCCGTCACGAAGCCCTGCGGCCAGGGCCGGCGCCGAGGCCTTCGCCTCGATCTGGCCCAGCGCCCATGCCGCCATCGCGCGAACGTCCGCCGAGCTGTCCCGCTGAAGCGCACCGCCGAGAACATCCGCCGACGCCTTCGCCTCGATCTGCCCCAGTGCCCACGCCGCCATCCGGCGCACGCGCACGTCGTCGTCCTGGCGCAGACGCTGACCCAGCGCCGCCACCGCAGACGCATCCTCGATCTGGCCCAGCGCCCACGTCGCCATCTCCCGTACGTCTCGGTCGCCATCCGTGAGCGCGCTGGCCAGCGCACCCACCGATGCCTTCGCCTCGATCTGGCCAAGGCCCCAGGCGCTCGCTTTCCGCACCTGCGCCCCCGAATCCTTCAGGCCCGCCGCCAGCGCCGGCGCCGCCGAACGCGCTTCCATGCGGCCCAGCGCCGTCGCCGCCGCTACGCGTACCTCCTCCGAAGAATCCTCCCTCAACAGCCGCGCCAGAGCCTGCACCGCCGTCGTGTCTTCCAGGGCACCCAAGCCGAAGGCTGCCGCCGCCCGCACCCTGGCATTCCCATCCGACAACAATCCCGCCAACGGCGACGACGCGCGGCTGTCGCCGATCACCCCCAGCGCCCAGGCCACCCTCGCCCGCACCGCCGCGCTGCCGTCCCGGACCAGCCCCAGCAGCGGCTCCACCGCCACTCCGTCCCCTCTCAGCCCCAACCCCACCGCCGCCGCCCGCCGCGTCGCCGGCGCCGCGGATCGCAGCGCCGACAGCAACCCGCGCTCCGCTTCCGGGCCGGCGATGCCGGCCACCAGCCGCGCCGCCAGCCCACGCTCGCAGTCGTCCGAAGACGCCAGGCCCTCCAACAACACCGGCACCGCTTCCGCGTCGTCGTGCCGCGTTACGGCCCAGCGCGCCGCCGCGGGAGCATCCGCGTCCGGATTGCCCCCCGCCCAGCCCCACGACCCGTAGCGTCCTTCCACGGCTCGCTCCGCCAGCGCGCACAACACCGGCGACGCCCCACGCCCCGCCGTCAGTACCTCCCGCGCCGCGGCCGCCCCGTCCGGCGGCGCCGAACGCGCCGGCTCGGCCGCCGTAACCGCCGCCACCAGCGCCAGTGCGATTCCACCGTATCTCCATGTTCTGTTCATGTGGTCCTCCATGCTGAATTTTTAGCATCTGTGCGCAGGCGAGCCGGCTGCATCGGGCCTGCGGGTGAGTGTGTTCCGAGTTACCGGCCGATGAGCGGGGTCACCGGATCCGGGGCCTGGGCCACGGCCAGGGCCAAGGGTCTATGGAATGGCCGGACAGGGCACGAGCGGCGGCGGCACGGACATCGGGGTCGCTGGAGTCGAGGGCCTTGACGAGGACGGCCTGAGTGCCGGGTCCATCGACGCGGCCGAGGGCCCAGATTGCTGCTTTGCGAACGTCGGGGTCCGGATCCCCGAGGGCGTTGCCGAGGTCGGCGGCCGCGGAGGCATCGCCCCCCTGGCCGATGGCCCAGGCGGCGGCCTCGCGCACGTCGGCGTCGGCGTCCTTGAGGGCCTTGCGGAGGGCGTCGGGCGCGTGCGCGGGCCGGATCTGTCCCAGTCCCCATGCGGCAGCCTGGCGGACCTCGGCGTTGGCATCGGAGAGGGCGCCGACGAGGGCTGTGGTCGTGGCAGGGTCGCGAAGATGTCCAAGGGCCCACGCCGCCGTGGCGCGCACTTCACCGTCGTCGTCATGGAGCACCGCATTGGCCAGGACGTCTGCATGGTCCTTCGCGCCGACCTCGGACAGGGCCCATGCGGCCATCTCGCGCACTTCAGCGTCCTGGTCGTTGGCGAGGCGCTGCGCGATCGGCCCGGCGATCCTGGGATCATCCTGGCGAGCGAGGGCGTACACCGCCTCCAACCGCACTTCCGCCACCGAATCGCTCAGCAGCTTGATGAGGGCGCCGACCACGTCCGGGCCGGGTTGTTGACGGGCCTGTTGCGGATCGGCGTGTCCGGGCGCCGGGTGGATCTTCGGCGCCGGCAGGACGGTCACTGCCGGTGCGCCGCCCGTCGGTGGAGGGGCGGGGCGTTGCCGCGGCGTTGCGTCCCGGTCCCGGTTCACCAGCGTCTCCGGGACGCCGATCGCCGCGGGCTGGAGCGATTCCGGGAGCGCCCGACGGTCGTGTGTGCCTGCTGCGGTGGCATGCTCCGCCGGTGTCTCGTCGGGCGGGGCCGGGGCCAGGGCGGCGAGGGGGAAGACGAGGGCAGCGACGCCGAGGAGCGCCAGGGCCGCCTGTCGGCGGGAAGGCTGTCCGCGCCGGGATACCGGCTCCAGAATGGCCAGCATACGCCCCTCGATCTCACCGCGTCGCGCCATCGGCACCGCAATGGCGGGAGTATGCGCCCGTCGTACTCGTCGCATGATCTCCAGCAGGTGCCCGGCGTAGTCGGATGCCCGCGTACCGGCGCCGAGGACCAGGTCGTCACACGCCCGCTCACTTTCCGATCGGAGCCGGCGGGCGGCCGCCCACACCAGGGGATGGAACCAGTATATCCCGCACGCCATCCTGGCCAGGAAATTCAATGGGATGTCCCGGCGTCGCAGATGCGCCAGCTCATGCAGCAGCACGGCCCGCACACGTTCCTCTCCCCATTGCAGCGCGTCTTCCGGGAGCACGATGGTCGGCCGCAGCACGCCGCACGCGAAGGGCATGGACGCCGCCCGGCTCAGGGCGAGGCAAGGGGGCCGGCTGAGACCGATGCGTCGGGCTTCGAGCCTCAACACGTCGAGCCACGAGTCGTCCGGTTTCTCGCTCGTAGAAGCCACCCGGCGCACGAGCCACCAGCCCAGGCCCAGGCGGCTCAGCACCAGCAGGACGCCGGCCAGCCACAAGGCCAGCAGCATCGACGGCCACGACCAGACGAACGCGCGTCCGGTGATGGCCCGCGACGACGAGGTGCCCTCGATGGCGCTCCGCGCACCCTCCAGCACGGCGCCATCGAGACCTCCCGGCGAGCGGTTTCCCGTTGTCGCGGCCTCCGCCGACGCTTGCTCCGCTTGCGTCGACGGCAGCGTTGACGATGCCCAGGCCTCGTCTCCACGTATGTTCGGCGTCGTGCGCTCCCCGACGGCTGCACTTCCCAGCGAATGCACCGGCAACACCTGCGCATGCCACGGCAGCGCCAACGACACGATCGGCAGCGCCAACGCCCCGACGATGCCCAGACTCCACACCAGATGGCGCGCTCCCGCCGAAGCCCGCCGCAGCGACACCGCCGCCGCGAACACGGCCAATAGCCAGACCGTTGCCTTGACCAGCTCCGTGGCCACCCACGGGGTGCTCTGCGCCAGACTCGTCATCGCCATGACTACCGGCCTTCCTCACGCGCTCGCTCGATCTCCACCGCCAAGCGCTCCAGATCGGCGTCCGTCAACTCGACCTCACTCATCCCAAGCAGGGCCACCGCAGCCTGCTCCGCAGAACCGCCAAAGAACGTCCGCACCACATGCCGCAGTGCGGCTTGCCGGGCCTCCTCCCGCGCCACCGCCGGCGCGTATACGTACCGGGGCCCGTCCTCCCGATGCACAACGTGACCCTTCTCCTCCAGGATGCGCAGCGTCGCGCGCACCGCCGAATAGCTCGGCGGATCCGGCAGGTCCTCCATCACCTCCGCTACCGCCGCTTCACCTCGCCGATGCAGAACGTCCATGATCTGGCGCTCCCGACGGCTCAACCCCGGCCTGCGTTCCATCGTGCCCATACCTCGCTCAGCTCTGCCCGCGGTGAATGCTGCTAGAAAATCAGCAGGTGCTATTTATTTAGCACATCGGGGGTGGAGAAGTCAAGGCTGGATGGATGATGGTCGATCGTCGGGCGGCCTTCAGCCGCCCAAGCGGAGGCAGACGGTGCGCGGCTCGGTCATCTCGAGGAGTGCGAAGCGGATGCCCTCGCGTCCGAGGCCGGAGTTCTTGATGCCGCCGAAGGGCATGGCGTCCATGCGATAGTCGGTGGAATCGTTGACCATGATGCCACCGGCCTCCAGGTGCCGGATGGCGTGGAAGGCGCGCTCGAGGCTGCGGGTGAAGATGGCGGCGTGCAGGCCGAACTCCAGGCCGTTGGCCCGTTCGATGGCCTCGTCCAGCCCGGCGACGGGCCGGATGACGACGACGGGCGCGA
>JARRJS010000058.1:0-17985 GCA_037388885.1 Gemmatimonadota bacterium | reverse complement strand
GGGCGCTTTCGACGTGGTCGGAGAGACGCGCAACCAGACCACCTATGACATCCTGTTCAACGGGAAGCGCTCCCTGCTGTCGGATCTCAACCTGAGCGTCAGCGCGGGTGGCAGCATCTGGAAGAGGGACTACAACTCCGGCCACAATGACGTGTCGCAGCTCGTGATCCCCGGCGTGTACACCATGGAGAACTCCGCCGGGCAGCCGGACGCCACCGTCTACCTGTCCAGGAAACAGGTCAATTCGCTGTACGCGTCGGCCAGCTTCAACTACAAGAACTGGTTCAACGTGGACGTGACCGGCCGCAACGACTGGTCGTCGACGCTGCCGAAAAACCATTACTCCTACTTCTATCCGTCCGTCGGAGCCGCGTTCATCTTCACGGACGCGCTCGGGCTCCAGAACAACGTCCTCACGTACGGCAAGCTGCGCGCGAGCTGGACCCGCGTGGGCAACGACACGGATCCGTATAACCTCCAGGCGGTCTACGGCGCCGGAACGCCCTGGGCGGGATCGCCGACGTTCAACGCTCCCAACACGCTGCCCAACGCGACCCTCAAGCCGGAGCAGACGACGGGCGAGGAGGGCGGCACCGACCTCGGGTTCCTGAACAACCGGCTGATCCTGAACGTGACCTGGTATCAGAAGAAACCGCGGCATCGAGCTCGAAGCGAACGTCACACCGGTGCAGACGGCAAATTTCCGCTGGAACTTCGTCGCGAACTGGTCCAAGAACAACAGCAAGGTGCTGTCGCTCTACCAGGGCGTCGACCGCGTCGTCGTCGGCAGCTTCTGGCGCGTCGATGTGACGGCGGACGTCGGTCATCCCTACGGCACGCTGGTCGGCCGGAAGTGGGCGCGTGACGCCCAGGGCCGCATCCAGGTGGACTCCGCCAGCGGCCTGCCGGTCGCTAATCCCGACCAGGTCATTCTCGGCAACTACAACCCCGACTGGGTCGGCGGCATCACCAACACGTTCACCTACAAGAACATCAGTCTTTCATTCCTGCTCGACGGCCAGTGGGGCGGAAACGTCTACTCGGTGACGAAGTGGTTCGGCAACTACGCCGGCATCCTGAAGGGCACGCTCCAGGGCCGCGAGATCGACTGGGACAACCCTGGCTACGTGGTGCCGAACGCGGTCTACGAGCCCGGATCGGCCTGGGCCGGACAGCCGGACACGACGCACGTGAACATCCAGGATTACTACGAGAACACGTTCTATGCCCAGGAGACGGGCATGGTGGACGCGACCTACCTGAAGCTGCGCGACGCGCGCATCGCCTACCAGTTGCCTGATCGGTGGGTGCAGCGGCTCGGCTTCTCGTCGGCCACGTTCTCACTGGTGGGTCACAACCTGCTCATCTGGACCAAGCAGGACATCATCGACCCCGAGACCGCCTTCGATGCTGCGAACCGGCAGGGGGTCGAGAACGGGCAGCTGCCGACGGCGCGAACCATCGGGTTCACGTTCACGATCCGGCCGTGACCACTCGCGAGACAGGAGCAACCATGAGAAACAGAATCCTTGCAGGCGTGGTCGCTGTCGGCCTGGCCGTCGCTATGTCGGCGTGCAGCGACATCACGTCCATAAACAAGAACCCGAACGGGCCGACGGACGTGGCGCCGCCCGCGATCCTCTCCGGAGTCATCCAGGGAATCGTCGGTAGCGGCGGATACGGCGTCGATGGCGTCAACAGCCTGAACGTGCGTGGCGCCGGCCTGTTCGTGCAGTACTACTCGGAGATCCAGTACCGGGACGAGGACCGTTACATCCTGCGCGAGGTGGACGGCGGCTGGGGCGCTTACGCCGGCGCACTCGAGGATGCGCAGCGCATGATCAGCAAGGGCATGGACCAAGGCGTGCCCAACTGGGACGCGGTCGGCCGCATCATGAAGTCGTACATGTTCAGCGTGATGACCGACGCCATGGGGGACATCCCGTACTCGGAAGCGCTGAAGGGAGACTCGGTCCTGCACCCGAAGTACGACTCGCAGCAGTCCATCTACACCGCGCTGTTCGCCGATCTGAAGACGGCGAGCGATGAGATCGCGCCCGCGGGCATCGGCTTCAGCAGCGGCGACCTCATGTACGGCGGCGACATGAGCGAGTGGAAGAAGTTCGCCAACTCGCTGCGGCTGCGCCTGGCCATGCACCTCACGAACGTGGATGCGGCCACCGCGCAGAGCGAGGCGCAGGCGGCCATCGCCGCAGGTGTCTTCGACAGCAACGACGACAACGCGCAACTGATGTACCTGGCGTCGCCGCCGAACCAGAACCCCATCTACAACAACGCGAAGTCGCGTGATGACTACGGCATGAGCCAGACGTATGTGGACTCACTGCTCAGCTGGAACGACCCGCGCCTGCCGGTCTTCGCGCAGCCGAACGCGAACGGCGATTACGAGGGCCTGCAGAACGGGCTTCTCGGGGGTCCGCCCCTCTCCGAAATCTCGCGCATCGGTGCCTTGTGGCGCGAGACGCCGGATGCGCCCCTGGCGCTGCTGACGTACTCGGAGGTGCTGTTCCTGGAGGCCGAGGCCGCCGAGCGCGGCTGGACCAACGGCGATCCCGCCGCCCTTTACAACGCCGCGATCACGGCGTCGATGGAGCAGTACGGCATCGACGCGGCCGACATCGCCACCTACCTGGCGCAGGCGCGCGTGACGTACGCCGGCGGACAGGCGGGCCTGGACCAGATCGCGTACCAGAAGTGGGCCTCGATGTTCATGCAGGGCATGGAAGCATGGACGGAGTGGCGGCGGACAGGAGTTCCGGTGCTCGTGCCCGGACCGGACGCGACGCTGTCGGCGCCGCCCCAGAGGCTGCCGTACGCGACGAACGAAGCCTCGCTGAACAAGGCGAACCTCGATGCCGCCGTGGCGGCACAAGGGTTCGGAGACTATACGGCTCTCGACGTGCCACTCTGGTTCACGGGTAACCAGTAGCTGCATGAACCCTAACCGCCGGAGACGCATGCCCCATGGGCACGCGCCTTCGGTGAATGACAGAGAGCCCCCGGGGCGGTCCGCCCCGGGGGCTCTCTGTCATCGGTCCGCGCTCGGCGGCTGCCGGTTACTCGCCGGCGCTGTCCGCGCGCTGGAGGAAGACGAGGATGAGCCCGTGCCCGTGGGAGATGTAGCCGGCGCGCGGTGTGACCCCGAGCGGGTAGATTTCAATGCGGCGCGCACTGATCGCCTGCATCGTGACGAGCGGACAGGTATCGATCGTGCGCGTGCCGTCGACGTAGATGTCGGGGTTCGAAGCGCCGAAAACCTTGTCCCTGCCCCGCAGATCAATCATCGGGCAGCTGCCGGGGTTGCCGGCATCCCGCACGATGCGCATCTGGGGCAGGGCCTTCCGGATCACATCGAGCAGAGTGAGAGTCGCATCGCCGGTGAGCGCATCGCCGGCAATGACGGTGCTGCCGGCCGTCGTCTCGCCCAGCGGTTGACCCCCCGGTACCGTGGAGCGGTCGAACGGCCGGGTGGCGCAGGCCCCGAGCAGAATGGCGAGCGGGAGCAGCGACAGCAAAGAGCGTTGGCGAACCATGGCGACCTCTCTTTCGTACGCGCGATGCGCTACGGCCGGAGGATTCGGGGCGACACGGCCGGAGGATTCAGGGCGACCCTACGCCTGTCGTCAGAAGGATCGCGCCGTCCTCGTTGCCCGGACCCCAGCGGACCACCGCTGCGCTGGCATCCAGGAACTCGATGCGGGTGACGACCTCGATCGAGACGTCGTCAAGCTCCTGTAAGCCTCCAAGAAGCTGGCCGTTCAGGTAGACGCGCCGCCCCGAGGTTGTCGATAGCGGGTCGCTGAGGCCGTGCAGGACGTCTACGCCGCGCTGCAGCAGCCATTGCGGCCGCTTCTCTCGAACCAGCTCGGTCACCGATCGGGCGGTCGAGGCACGGATGTCTTTCTCCGTGATCGGTCCCCCTCGAATGTCCGCCGGCGGCCTCACCGGGGTCAACCCCCCCGCCGGCATCGGGGACCTCGTCGGCGCGTGGTGTCCGACAAGAAAGCCACCGATGAGACCGAGCCCCGCGCCCACGAGCGAGAAACGAAGCCGCTGCGCACCCCGCCCGCTGGCGTTGCTCCAGTCGCTACGGGCGACCTGCGACGTTACAAATCCGGTCCAGCCCCCGATGATCGCGCCGCCCACCGCCCAGAGCGTGGTGTGCACGAAGGAATGGTGATCACGAGTACCCGCGATGGCCGCGGCGGCGGGGGTCACGGGTTCCTGCGGGATCTGCGCCAGGAGACCTCTGCCGCTGGATGCGAGAAGCAAGAGGACGAGGATGAAGACTCGCATTACGCTCGCTCGGTGAGAAGGCCGGCCGAAGGAAGGGTCGATTGGCCGGCACCTAGCTCAAGCTAAACCGAGCATCATCGGAAGACAAGCGTCGGAGGCCCGACCCGGTTTACTTGGCCGCGGCCTTGAAGATGTCGTCCACGTACCGGTCCAGACCGGCGATCACGCCCACGACGTCCGACTTGCCTTCGGCGGACGTGATATCCATGGCGAAGCGCATGAGCGTGTCCCGCACCGCCGCACGCCGCGCATCACCGGCCGCCGGCCTGCGGCCACCCGCGCGACGCCGGCCCTTGGAGCGCTTGCGCGCCGGCGCCCGCCTGCGCTTCACCTGGAGCGGGTAGCGCGCGTTGAACTGGCGCTTCGTCAGCTTCGCCATGTTCTTGTCGACGGCCTTGGCCTTCTCGAACAGTTCGTCGGTGGATAGATCGGGCTTCTTGGAAAGCTCCTCTTCGACCATCGACATCACTTTCTGATTGACTTTGGCCATGCGCCCCCCCAAGGCAACGGCAGATTGATATTATGGAAATGTGATGATCAAAGGAGGCGACTGTCTAGGAAAAGTCAAGATAAAATTATGAGACAATCATCTCGCCCGGCAGTGGCGGTGTGGCGGGATCCGGTGCGGCTCTTGCGATTCGGCGCGCAGAGGAGTGGTACACGGTAGCGGACGCGAATCGGTGGCCCCATATTGATGCGATCCCCGTGACAGTGGAGAATTGGAGGGAGAATGACGGAAGCGACGAGCCGGCGGCTCTGGCTGGCACTCGGGCTTGCCGCCCTGGTGGCCGGGTGCGGTGACCCGCCGACGCCGGATCCGAGGGGTTACACGAAGGCGCCGCTGGAGGAGCCGGGTCTGTTCGTGAAGGGCGAGAAGCCGGGCCCGTTGGCAGCGCTGGGGAAGCCCAACCTGCCGAACCCACCGCTGCAGCCGCCGGGCACGGACACGACGAAAGCCAGTCCGGATACGACGAGCACGGGTCAATCGAGCGGCTGATGATCACAGCAGGGGCGGGCGCGGTCGTAGCGCGCGGCGGTAAAGCTCGATCTGTTCCTTCTCATCGAGCTCCTCACTGGCGCGCTGGAGTGCAATGCCCGGAGGTACGTGCCAGTCGACGCCCGCCGCGACGACGTCCGGGGCCGAGAGCTTGCCATCGCGGCGGAACACGACGGCGTTGTGCCACGTTCCGTCGGTGTCGGGCACAGAGCGGACAAACACCTGGTGGCGCTGTCCGGCCATGATGAAGGTGCCGAGGTATTCTTCGATGGTGAAGTCGGAGCTGTCCATTCACATTCCTCCCGATGACGGGTGACGCTGTGCGAACGATCATCGAGCCGTTCAAGATCAAGGCCGTCGAGCCGATCCGCATGAGCACGCGCGCCGAGCGCGTCTCGTGGCTGCGCGATGCCGGCTACAATGTGTTCAAGCTGCGCTCGGAGCAGGTCCTCATCGATCTGCTCACCGACAGCGGTACGGCCGCCATGAGCGCCGAGCAGTGGGCCGGCGTCATGCGCGGCGATGAAGCATACGCCGGCAGCTCATCGTTCTATCGTTTCGAAGCGGCCGTTCGCGACCTCTTCGGGTTCAAGCACGTCATCCCCACTCACCAGGGGCGGGCGGCGGAGCGGATCCTGTTCGCCACGATGTGCAAGCCGGGCGACATCGTGCCCAACAACACGCACTTTGATACGACGCGCGCCAACATAGAGGCGCGCGGCGCGCAGGCGGTGGACCTGCCTTCCGCCGATAGTCGAAACACGCAAGAGCCACACCCGTTCAAGGGCGATCTGGACATCGAGGGCCTGAAGCGGCTGATCGAGGGGGCGGGCGCGGAGCACATCCCGCTGTGCATGGTCACCATCACGAACAATTCGGGCGGCGGTCAGCCGGTGTCCATGGCCAACCTCCGGGCGGTGAGCGCGCTCTGCCATGAACACGGAATCCCCTTTTACATCGATGCCTGTCGCTTCGCGGAGAACGCCTACCTCATCAAGCTGCGGGAAGAGGGGTACGTCGATCGGCCCGTGAAGGAGATCGTGCGCGAGATGTTCTCTTACGCCGACGGATGCACCTTCTCGGCAAAGAAGGATGGACTGGTCAACATGGGGGGCGTGCTGGCCACGAACGACGACCGCCTGGCGGACCAGGAGAAGGACCTGCTGATCCTGACGGAAGGTTTCCCGACCTACGGCGGCATGGCCGGCCGCGACCTGGAGGCGATTGCCGTCGGCCTCGGAGAAGTTGTACAGGAAGACTACCTGGAATACCGCATCGCGTCGGTGCGCTATCTGGGCGAGCACATCGCGCGCGAGGGCGTGCCCATCGTGCAACCGCCCGGCGGACACGCGGTCTATATCGACGCCGCGGCATTCCTGCCCCACGTGCTGCCCCTCGAGCTGCCCGGCCAGTCCCTGGTGGTGGAGCTGTACGTGGAAGGCGGCATCCGCGGGGTCGAGATCGGCACGGTCATGTTCGGCCGCCACGATCCCGACACGGGCCGGGACATTCCCGCACCCATGGAGCTGGTGCGCCTGGCCATCCCACGGCGCGTCTACACGCAGAGCCACGTCGACTATGTGGTGGAGGCCATTCTCCAGGTCTGGGCCCGGCGTAACGAGATCGGCGGCTTCAGGATCGCCAAGCAGGCGCCGGTCCTGCGGCACTTCACGGCCGAGTTCGAGCCGGGGTATACGGTGGGGTAGCGCCGGCTGGCGCCGGCGGATCGATGATCGACGATCGAAAGGCGCTCCGCCGGCACGTCGCCTTGCCCGAAGCCGGCGTTGCGCCGCGGCCTCGGCCCGTCCCGGCTTGCGGCCTTCCCCGCCATGTCGCCATAATCCTCGACCGATGTATACACATGAGATGCTCCCCGAACCCGTGACAGAATGAGCCCGGCTGCGATCCTGACCTTCGTGATCATCACCGGCCTGGTCTGGGGCGGCTTCGTGCTGATCCTGGGCATGGCCATCGGCGGCGAGCGGCGCAAGCACCCGGAGGCGTGAGGGGTGCCGCGGCGCGACGACATCGAAACAATCCTGTTGCTGGGCTCCGGCCCCATCGTCATCGGCCAGGCCTGCGAGTTCGATTATTCGGGCACGCAGGCCGTTCGCGCGTTGCGCGAGGAGGGCTACCGGGTCGTGTTGGTGAACAGCAACCCGGCGACCATCATGACGGACCCGGACCTGGCCGACCGCACCTACATCGAGCCCATCACGCCGGAGTGGGTGGCACGCATCATCGAGCGGGAGCAGCCGGACGCACTGCTACCGACCATGGGCGGGCAAACGGCGTTGAACGTGGCGCTGGAGCTCTACGACACCGGCGTGCTGGAGACGCACGCGGTGGAGCTCATCGGCGCCGACGCGCGAGCGATCCGCATGGCGGAGGACCGGGAGGAGTTCGCGCAGGCGATGGCGCGCATCGGCCTGGCGGTGCCCACCGGCGGTTTCGCACACTCGCTGGACGACGCCCTCGCCATCGTGGAGGACACGGGCTATCCGGCCATCATCCGGCCGTCCTTCACGCTGGGCGGCACGGGTGGCGGCATCGCGTACAACCTGGAGGAGTTCAAGGAGGCGGTGCGCCGCGGGCTGGACCTGTCGCCCATCAGTGAGGTGCTCATCGACCGGTCGGTGATCGGCTGGAAGGAGTTCGAGCTGGAGGTCATGCGGGACGGCGCGGACAACGTCGTCATCGTGTGCTCCATCGAGAACATCGATCCCATGGGCGTGCACACCGGCGATTCCGTCACCGTGGCACCGGCCATGACGCTGTCGGATGTCGAGTACCAAGAGATGCGCGACGCGGCCATCGCCATCATCCGGGAGATCGGCGTGGAAGCCGGAGGCTGCAACATCCAGTTCGCCACCAACCCGGCCGACGGTGAGATGCTGGTGGTGGAGATGAACCCCCGGGTGTCGCGCTCTTCGGCGCTGGCGTCCAAGGCGACCGGCTTCCCCATCGCGCGCATCGGCGCCAAGCTGGCCGTAGGCTACCGGCTGGACGAGCTGCCCAACGACATCACGAAGTCGACGCCGGCGTCGTTCGAGCCTGTGCTGGACTACGTCGTCGTGAAGTTCCCGCGCTTCGCTTTCGAGAAGTTCCCCGCCGCCGACGACACGTTGGGCGTCCAGATGAAGGCGGTGGGCGAGACCATGGCCATCGGCCGCACGTTCAAGCAGGCGTGGCAGAAGGGCCTGCGGGGCCTGGAGATCGACCGCGACGGCTGGTCCACGGGCGCCCGACCCGGGGACGACGGCCTGGACGACGACGGCGACGAGACCCTGCGCGCCGCCCTGCGCCGGCCCACCGCCAACCGGCCCTTCCAGATCAAGCGTGCCCTGGAGGCCGGCTTCAGCATCTCCGAGGTCCACGACCTGACCATGATCGACGGTTGGTTCCTCGGGCAATTTGCAGAGCTCGTCCAGGCGGAGATGTGGTTCACGGGCCTGGGCGCCGAGGGACGACCGAATTCGAGTTTGAGTTCGAAGCCGGCTGCCGCCGCGCAGCCGGTGGATCCACGGGCAACCGGCGAACGCCACGAACCAACGGCGGTCGACGGTCAACGGTCGTCGGTCGCCGCGGGGTTGGGCGGTCTGACCGCGGACGCCGTGCGACACATGAAGCGCCTGGGCTTCTCGGATGCCCAGCTGGCACGGCTGTGCGGGGTGGGGGAGGCCGAGCTGCGCGCCCTCCGCTGGCAGCTGGGCGTCCGCCCGACCTACCACATGGTGGACACGTGCGCCGGCGAGTTCCCGGCGGCGACGCCGTACCTGTACTCGTCGTACGAGGATGAGTCGGAGGCGCCGGCGAGCGAGCGGCGCAAGATCGTGATCCTGGGCAGCGGGCCCAACCGGATCGGACAGGGCATCGAGTTCGACTACTGCTGCGTGCAGGCGGCGCTGGCGCTGCGGGAAGACGGGTTCGAGACCATCATGGTGAACTCGAACCCGGAGACCGTGTCCACGGACTTCGACATCTCGGACAAGCTGTACTTCGAGCCGCTGACACTGGAAGACGTGCTGGAGATCGTGGAGCGAGAGCGGCCGGAGGGCGTGATCGTACAGCTGGGCGGCCAGACGCCGCTCAAGCTGGCCGAGCCGCTGGAGGCGCTGGGCGTGCCCATCCTGGGCACCAGCGTGGAGGCCATCGACCGGGCGGAGGACCGGGACCGGTTCGCCGCGCTGTGTCGGGCCATCGATGCCACGGTGCCGCCCAACGGTGTGGCCACGGACGTGGAGCACGCGGTGGAAGTGGCGGCGCAGGTCGGCTATCCCGTGCTTGTGCGGCCGTCGTACGTTCTCGGCGGCCGAGGCATGGAGATCGTGTACGACGAGGATACGCTGCGCGACTACTTCGATCGCGCCATCCGGGCCTCGCCCGACCACCCGGTGCTCATCGACTCATTCCTGGAAGACGCCTTCGAAGCCGACGTGGACGCCGTCGGCGACGGCGAGAATGTCGTCATTGCGGGCGTGATGCAACATATCGAAGATGCGGGCGTGCACTCCGGCGACTCGGCGTGCGTGCTGCCGCCGTACCTGCTGAAGGACGCCGAGGTGGCCGAGATGCGCCGCCTGACGGAGCGGTTCGCGCGGGAGCTGGGCGTGGTGGGCCTCATCAACGTGCAATTCGCCGCCAAGGACGGGCAGGTGTACGTGTTGGAGGTGAACCCGCGGGCGTCCCGCACGGTGCCGTTCGTGGCCAAGGCGACGGGGCACCAGTTCGCCCGCGTCGCCGCCCGCGTCATGGCCGGCCGCTCGCTGGCGGACACCGGCGTGCCGCCGGATCTGGTGCCGGAGCCGGCCGGCGTGGCGGTGAAGGAGGCCGTCTTCCCGTTCGACAAGTTCAACGTGGACGTGATCCTGGGCCCGGAGATGCGGTCCACGGGCGAGGTGATGGGGTTCGACGACTCGTTCGGCATGGCGTTCGCCAAGGCGCAGGTCGCCGCGGGCGGTTCGCTGCCCATGGAGGGCACCGTGGTCGTTTCGGTGAACGACCACGACAAGCCGACGGTGACGCCCATCATCCGCCGCTTCCACGAGCTGGGCTTCCGCGTCCTGGCGACGGAGGGCACCGCCCGTTACCTGCGGGCGCGCGGCGTGCCGGCGGAACGCACGTTCAAGATCGGCGAGGGCCGGCCGCACATCGCGGACGGCATCATCAGCGGAGAGGTTTCACTGCTGATCAACACGCCGCTGGGCAAGAAATCCCAGTACGACGACTACACCATGCGCCGTACCGCCATCGCCTACCACGTGCCCTACTGCACCACCATGTCGGCCGCATCGGCGGCCTGCGATGCCGTCATCGCTCTGCATTCGCGACGGCGGAACGTCCGCAGCCTGCAGGAGAGGTTCGGGGGCGGGCCGGAGGCCCGCCCCGATCGTTGACCGTTGACCGACGACCGTCGCCGTTCGCGGCGGGGCAGGTGACCGCTCGCAGGAACCTTTCCGGGCACAGCCGCCTTCGCACCGCCGCTGGCGCAGCGCGCAAGCGGCCGATCCGCAGTCCTGGCGTATGCCGAAATGCCGGCGGGGAAACGCCGGCATCCCGCTTACCCCGCGAACGAACGACGGTCGACGGTCGTCGAGGGGCCGGCGCGTTGCGCCGGCCCCGGGCGTCGGTCGGTAGCGCAGCGCGTTCCGTGCTGCGCTACTCCGCTCGCAGCGCTTCCGCCGGGTCCACGCGCGACGCGCGCCAGGCCGGCAGGCCGGCGGCCGCGGCGGCGACGGCCAGCATGGCGGCGGCGACGACGGACATGACGACGGGATCGAAGGGCGAAGTCCGGAACAGGAGATCGCGTACCCAGTGTCCGCCGAGGACGGCAAGGACGAGGCCAAGGGTGATACCGAAGCCGGCGAGGCGCACGCCGTCCCCGAGTACGCCGCGGACGATGCGGACGCGACCGGCGCCCAGCGCGGACCGGATGCCCAACTCCGCGGTGCGCTCGGCTACGGCGAAGGAAAGCAGACTGTAGAGGCCGACGCACGCCACGGCCAGGGCCAGCAGGCCGAATACGGCGAATAGCGATGCGCCCATGGACCAGGCGCGGTACTTGGGGTCGATGACGTCCCGGAAGGGTCGGGCGGTGGACAGGCGCAGGTCTGGCAACGCGGCACGCAGCTCCCGCTGGACCGGGCCGGAAAGGGTTTCGGGGGCCGGACCCGTCCGCAGCAGGACGGCCCGCGGTGGCCAGGAATACGGCGCCTGGGACAGCGGCACGTAGTACTTGCCGTCCTCCGGCTCCACCAGGCCGAAACGGTGGCTGTCACGCACAACGCCCACGACTGTCGTGCACGACGCCTCCTTCTCGATATAGAAGCACCGGCCGATGGGGTCGGCGCCCGGCCACAGACGATGCGCCATGACCTCGCTCACCACTGCGACGCGCCGGCCGGACGGCGAGTCGTCCACCTTTGTGAAGGCTCGGCCCCGCACGAGGTCCATGCCGATGGTCTGGAAGAATCCCGGCGTGACCGCGTTGATGTACATCGCGCCCAGGTCGTCCGGCATCGAGTCCTCGCCCGGACGCCGGATGTCCACCCCACGGGCGTTCTGAAACGGCACCGTTGTCGCAATGGCCGCATCCTGCACGCCACCCAATCCCGACAACCGGTCCAGGGCCCGACGGTACAGCTCCGTCATCGCCTCGCCACCCGGATAGCCGCCTTCCGGTTGCAAGCGAACCAGGAGTACCCGCTCCGGGTCGAAGCCCAGGTCCACGCCCCGGGCCGCCGACAGGCTATGCACGAACAGGCCCGTTCCCACCAGCAGCACCACCGACAACGCCGCCTGCGCCACCAGCAGGCCCGACCGCAGCCGCGATCGGTGGCCCGCAGTGCCCCGGCCGCCTGCCTTCAGTGACTGCATCAGTGCCGGACGCGTCGCCTGCAGGGCGGGGAAGAGGCCGGCGGCGATGCCTGCCGCCAGCGCGAACGCCGCGATGAACAGGAGCAGACGCGGGTCCAGCTGCGTGGGCCGCCACGCCAGGTCCGGCAACAGCAGGACCCGGACGACGTCACCGCCCCACACCGTCAGCAGCAGCGCCGCCACTCCGCCCAACAACGCCAGAAACACGCTCTCGAGCACGAGCACGGTCGACAGGCGCGCCCGGCTCACCCCCATCGCCAGCCGCACGGCTGTCTCGCGACGATGCCGCAGGCCACGCGCCAGGAACAGGTTGGCCACGTTGGCGCATGCAATCAGAAGCACGATCAGCGCAACGCCCATCAGCCACGGCGCCAGCTTCACCTCGCCCGATGCGTCGGACGAACGGCCGTACTCCAACGGTTCCAGCCGCGCCGCGAGGTTCGCCCGGCCCGGCTGCGCGCTGCTTCCCGCGCGCAGGGCCGCCGTCGCCTGGGACGACGCCACCGGCTGCGCGACGCCCGGCGCCAGCCGTCCGATCGCCTCGAACCAGTACCATTGTCGGGTGTCCACCCAGGACTGACCGCCATTCTCCAGCTCGCCCGCCGGCATGAACGGCAGCCACACATCCACGCGCTCCAGGTCCACGCCCGTGAAGCCACGGGGCGCGACGCCTACCACCCTGTAGCGGCCTTCGCCCACATCGATCTCCCGGCCCAGCACCGTCGGATCGCCGGCGAACCGCGTGCGCCACAGGTTCTCCCCCAGCACCGCCACGAGGGGTGCGCCGAACGCGTCGTCGTCCGGGCCGTAGAAACGGCCGAGCGACGGGTGCACCCCCAGGACCGGAAAGAACGACGACGTTGCCAGCACCGCGTGCACGCGCTCGGCACCTTCCCCATGGCCCAGCGTCAGTGTCTGCGGCGCATACGCGGCCACTCGCGAAAAACCACGTACCCGCCCGAAGTCCCTGTAGTCCGGGTACGTCAGCTCGGCCTGCGTCATCTGCCTGCCCGTCCGGTGGCTGCGAAACGTCATCACCAGCCGCCGCACCGAGCCGGCGTCCTGGACGTGCGGCGGCGGGCTCAGGAACACCCGGTCCAGCAACGTGAACATGGTACCGTTCACGCCCAGGCCCAACGCCATGAGCACCACCACCGCCACCGCCAGGCCAGGGCCGCGCCGCACCCCACGCCCGGCCTCCGCCACGCATTCGGCCGCCGCACGCAACCCGCCCGCCGCCCGATCCCGCGTCTCCCGCTTCCGGTCCAACCGCCGCAGCTCTCGACGGTAGCTCCGCAAGTCGCCGAACCGCCGGTTCGCCTCCTCCCGCGCTGTGTGCTCATCCATGCCGCGCGACATCAGCTCTGCCACCGTCTCTTCCAGGTGGAAGTCCAGCTCCCGCTGGATCTCACGGTCCACATCGCCGCCGACCATGCCGATCCGGAACACGCGTCGCAGACCTTCGAAGCCGCTCATGCCGCCCTACCTTGCAGAAGTACTCGCCGCCCGCAGCACCTTGAACACCGCCTCGGCATACTCCGTGAACGCGTGCGAATGCTGATCCAGCTCCCGCCGCCCCGCTGAGGTGAGCGTGTAGAACTTCGCCCGCCGATTGCTCTCCGACAGACCCCACTCGCTTTCCACCAGCTTCCGCCGCTCCAGCCGGTGCAGCGCCGTGTACAGCGCGCCCTCCTCCACCTTCAGGACATCGTCCGTCGTGTCCCGGATCCAGCGCGCCACCGCGTAGCCGTGCCGCGGGCCCCAGATCAGCGCCTTGAGCACCATCATGTCCAGTGTGCCCTGCAGCAATCCGTTGTTCATGGCACGTC
Source organism: Gemmatimonadota bacterium (assembly GCA_037388885.1). GTDB lineage: Bacteria > Gemmatimonadota > Gemmatimonadetes > Longimicrobiales > RSA9 > JARRJS01. The sequence continues at coordinate 3,966 of JARRJS010000058.1, read as the reverse complement.
TCCCGGGCCATACATGAAATGTTGAGGGGTAAAATGTTCAGGGGAGGGCCGCCCGTCAAGGAGCGCGTTGGGAGACGTGCCGATGGACGATCGATGATCGACGATCGCCGGCGTTCGGGGCGGGATCGCGTGACCGCTCGCTGATATCTTTTGCAGGCACTTCACGTTGACCTGCGCTGGCGCGACGCGCCAGCGATCCATCCGCAGACCTGGCTTACGCCGGGAACCGGCAAGGAAGCGCCCGCCACCGTGCTGCGCTGTGGACGGACGGCGATCATCGATCGACGATCGTCCATCGGGGTCTGGCGTAGCGGGCCGGCCCCCTCGACTTTCCAACCATGGATAGCGGACCGAAACCCACGGCGTTGGTGTCGCACCCGGACTGCGCGTTGCACGACACGGGTTGGCGCCATCCGGAACATCAGGGCCGGCTGCCTGGGGTCGTGCGGGCGTTGGCGCGGGACACGCCGGCGCTCCTGGAGCATGTGCTGCAGGAGGAAGCGCCGCACGCGACGGAAGCGGATCTGCTGCGTGTGCACACGGCTGCGCACGTGGACCGTGTACGTTCGGCGGTGGAGGCGGCGACCCGGGACCGGCCGGTGGCGCTGGACGCGGACACGATCGTGTCGCCGGCTTCGTGGGATGCCGCGTTGGCGGCGGCGGGCGCCGTGCTGCGGGCCGTGGAGCTGGTGCTGAACGGGCGGGCGGCGACGGGTTTCGCGCTTTCGCGGCCGCCGGGGCATCATGCGACGGCCGACCGGGCGATGGGGTTCTGCCTGTTCAACAACGTGGCGGTGGCGGTACGCGGTGCGCTGGAGCGGCCGGACGTGGACCGCGTGCTGATCGTGGACTGGGACGTCCACCACGGCAACGGGACCCAGGACATTTTCTACGCTGACCCATCCGTCCATTACGTGTCGCTGCACCTGAGCCCACATTACCCTGGAACGGGCGCGGCGGCAGAGCGGGGCATCGGCGCGGGTGACGGGGCCACTCACAACGTGCCCCTGTCCCGTGCGACGACGCGTGAACAGTACCTGGACACGTTCCGCACGACGCTGTCGGAAGCGTTCGAAGTCGCCCGTCCGGACCTCGTGCTGGTATCGGCGGGGTTCGACTGCATGGCGGGGGACCCGTTGGGCGGGCTGCCGCTGGAGCCGGTGGATCTGCACACCATGGCCGCGGAGGTCGTGGCTCAGGCCCGTGCGACGGCAGCCGGCCGGGTGGTGGCGGCGCTGGAAGGCGGTTATGTGCCGGATCGCGTCGGAGCGGGCGTCGTGGACGTCGTCCGGGCGTTGGCGGGACTGCCCTCGAAGGATTGACCGCCCCGTGGCCGACTACCACCTTGCACAGCATGCCTGACACGGATCAGATCGGATCGTCCGGCGGTGGGGAGCCGCCGGTGCCGCCGGCATCGGATGTCTTCCCGACCGCCCTGGAGGTGGCGCGTCTGAGCCCCCGGCGAGTGTTGCCGGGCGGTGGGGACCTCTACCGCCAGATCGCGCGCATGTTCGAATTGGACTCCGAGCAGGAGTTCCTGGTCGTACCGGGTTGCCGCGGGCTGGCGGCGCGCTTCCTGGTGGAGTTGACCGGTGCGGTGGGCGCGGCCGTGGACCCGGACGCGGAGTTGGTGGCGGCGGCGACGGCGCTGGCCAAGGAAGGCAAGCTGGGCGACCGACTGCATTACGACCAGTCGCCGCTGACGGAGCTGCCGTACCAGGACGCCGTGTTCGACTTCACGTTGGGCGAGTCGGACCTGAGCGGCGTGGAACCGGCGCGGGCGGTGGCCGAGCTGGCACGGGTGACCCGGCCGATGGGCACGGTCGTGCTGGTCCAGTTCGTGTGGCTGAAGAAGGTGGATCCGCTGCGGCAGGAGGCCATCGTGCGGCGGTTGGGCGTCCAGCCGCTGCTGGCTATGGAGTGGAAGCAGCTGATGCGCGAGGCGGGCGTGGTGGACCTGCACACGGAAGACTGGTCCGACGCGGCGGCGAGGCTGCGCCAGCCCGCCGTGCTGGGCCCGTTGGCGGTGTTCTTCTCGTTGCGCGGCACGCTGTCCGTGCTCCCGCGCGCATGGCGGCGATGGGGCTTGCGTGGCGTCCTCACCGCTCTTTCGGTGGGCCCCGAGCTGCGGCGGCTGCTTGCGGACGAGAAGGTGCTGGGCGTTTCCCTGATCAAGGGGACGCGCTGGGAACCGGAAGAACAGGAAGCGGTTGCGGGTGTCTCGGCGGGCTCGCAGCCGGAGTCGACATGAACCGGGCCGTCGCCGGCTCGTCGTGGCATGAGGGGGTATCGTGAAACTGGAAGACCATTCGAACGTGAGCTTTGCCGTTCTTCAGGAGCAATTGTCGGCCATCCAGGCGGCGCTGGGCGAGGCCGGCCTGGACGGTTGGCTCCTCTACGACCTGCACGCACGCAACCCCGTGGCCGGCCGTCTGCTGGGGCTCGGCGAGCTGTCGCGCCGCTACTTCGTGCTGGTCCCAGCGGAGGGCGAGCCGATGGCGTTGACGCACGGCATCGAGCAGATGCCTTGGCGGCAGTGGCCTTGGCAGTCGCAGAGCTACGTTGCCTGGCGCGAGCTGGACGAACGGCTCGCGGCGCTGGTCGGCGGCCGCAAGGTGGCCATGGAAGTGTCGGAAGCGGACGCCGTGCCGGGCGTGGACATGGTGCCGGCCGGTGTGCTGGAGCTGGTGCGCAAGGCGGGCGCGGAGGTGGTGTCCTCCGGCGAGCTCATCACCCGTTTCTACTCCTGCTGGACGGAGGAGGGCCGGGCGTCGCATCGGCGGGCGGGCCGTGTGCTGGCGGATGCGGCCCGGGAAGCGTTCGACCACCTGGCGGAAGCGATCTCGCAGGGCGAGGAGATGACGGAAGGCGCGCTGAAGAGCTGGCTGGTGGGGCAGCTGGAAGCGCGAGGTGCCGGCGTGGGGGCAGATGCCATCGTGGCCAACGGCGTGAACGCGGCCAACCCGCACTACGAGACGGGGGACGTGGGCGCGACGTTCCGGCGGGGCGACGTCGTGCTCATCGACCTGTGGGCGAAGGAGCGTGAAGACGCCATCTATGCGGACCAGACCTGGATGGGGTACCTGGGCGCGAAAGTGCCGGACCGGGTGCAGGAGCTGTGGGAGGCCATCCGCGACGGGCGCGATGCCGCGGTGGCCTTCCTGAAGGAACGCTGGGGCAAGGGGGTCGTCCAGGGCTACGAAGTGGATGACGTCACGCGGCGCGTCATCGAGGAGCGCGGGTACGGCGAGTACTTCATCCATCGCACCGGCCATTCCATCGACGAGGACACCCACGGCATGGGTCCCAACATCGACAACCTGGAGACCCACGAGGTGCGGGAGCTGATCCCCGGCGTCGGCTTCTCCATCGAGCCGGGTATCTACATCCCCGACGACGTGGGTCTTCGTACGGAGATCAACGTCTACGTCTCCGAGACGGGCCCCGTCGTCAGCTCGCCGGACATGCAGGCCGAGATCTTCACGCTGCTGGAGGACGACGGTTGAAGGGGAGCAGCGCCGACGCTGCGGAGACGTCCCCGCCGGAGCGGAAGCCGGCGCGCCGGCCTCGTGGCAGGCCCGGTGAGCGATCGGCCGACCGTGCGCCCGCACTGTACTTCGTGGGCGTGACCCGTTCGCGCGGTTGGCGCAGCTCCCGCGCGACGGACGACCTGGCGACGGTGCGCTACCGGGACCTGGAGGCGCTGGTCCGGCCGGCGCCCTACGAGACGCCCACGCTGAGCCGCGACGAGCTCCAGGCCCATCAGCGGCTGGTGGAAAGCGCCATGCGACGGGACACGATCCTGCCCGCGCCGTACGGCGTCGTGTTCCGGAGCCGCCGCCACGTGATCCGGTTCCTGGAGGACCAGTACATCGTGCTGGACGAGGCGCTGGCCTTCCTGGACGGACACTGGGAGCTGCGACTGCACATTGCCTCGGTCGAAGACGAAGCGGCGCCGGAGCTCCA
>JARRJS010000057.1:0-17627 GCA_037388885.1 Gemmatimonadota bacterium | reverse complement strand
CCGGGTCGTACTTCGGCTCCGACATCTTGAACATCATGTTCAGGAAATTGCCGGCGAAGCTGAGGTCGTTGTCCGGATAGGCATACGGCAGGCCCATGCTGTGCCGGTATGCAAAAGCCGCGATGGTCGGAAGCTTGGCAATGAGCCGCACGATCTGCTTGTTGCGCACTTCCGGGTCGGCGATGTTGCGGCTTTCCGGGTAGAACGTCGACAGGGCCGCCACCGTGCTCACCAGCATGCCCATCGGATGGGCATCATGGTGGAAGCCATCCATGAACTTCTTGATGTTCTCATGGATGAAGGTGTGGTGCGTGATGTGGTACTTCCAGTCCTTGAGCTGTGCCTCCGTCGGCAGCTCACCGAACAGGCTCAGGTAGGCGACCTCAAGGAAGCTGCTCTTCTCTGCCAGCTCGTCGATCGGGTATCCGCGGTAGTGGAGGATGCCGCGCTCGCCATCGATGAACGTGATGGAGCTCTTGGAGTTGGCCGTGTTCTTGAAGGCCGGGTCGTAGCTCATCATGCCGAAGTCATCCTCAGACACTTTGATCTTGCGGAGCTCCGGCGCCGAGATGGACGCGCCGTACTTGGGGTACGTGCCGTAGATGATCGGAAGCTCGTACTGCTTCCCCGTTCGGTTATCGGTAATGGTTACCGTATCGGACATGTCGCCTCCTTGAGAACAACCGTGGATGGAAAACTCCACGTACAGGATACGTGCCACCGTTCCGGAAGTCTGTAGGGAAACGGCGGAAAATGGAGCTTGCCCGGCAGTGGGGGATGCCCCCACATGGCGTGTCTCTATGCGACGGACGGCGGTGGCCGCGGTCGGCACCGGATGGCAGGCTGCCGCAGTTGCTTGCCGTGACCAACGGATGGAGTAATTTGAAACACGGAGGGCTCAATACGAGCGATCTTCCTCTGCAGAAGGGAGGGGACAATGCGTTGGATCGGCCTTCCTCTCGCAACGCTGGTCGGTCTGGTGGCCTGTGGCGGTGGGACTTCCAGTCGTGAGGCTGCCGTGAAGGTCGACTCGACCGGCATCGCGGCAGCGGCATATGACTCGACCGCTTTCGACACCATCCACTGGAAGGACCAGAAGGAGGCCCTGGATCGGGGCGCCGTTGTGTGGGCATACAGTTGTCAGAAATGCCATGGGGACCAGGGGCGGGGCGACGCTGGTTTCGTGCTTCACGGCGACACGTTGAGGCCCCCGTCGTTCCTGGCCATGGACTGGAAGTACGCCAACGATCCGGAGGGGATCCACAAGGCGATCTTCGCGGGCAACAAGGAGGGCATGCCCCACTGGGGTCTGGTGCCGCTACCAGCGAAGGACATTGACGCCGTAACGCAGTACATCCTCAAGAAGCTGCGCGGGGAATAGGTAGCAGGAACGTGGACCGCGGCCGTGCGCGGCCGCGATCCACCCGCAGGTGGCAGGACCCCGTTCCCGGATGCTCTGGGTTCGCGGGGGACTGCCCCCTTTTTTCGTCCGCCCGGTCCGGTCGTGGCGTCCCGCTTCTACAGCACCGGCTTCAGCACATCGCTCAGGTCCGGCTGGCCGAGGACCTGCAGCTCGTAGCGGACACGTGTGAACGGGATCGGGATGTCGACCAGGCGTGCCAGGTTGATGGGCGTGCCGATGGCCACGGCTTCGGTTCCCGCCTCGGCGGCCTTCTTGATGGTGCTCTGCAGGTCCTTGACCTGCGTTTCGCCGTACCCCATGGCGGGCAGCAGCGGCCCGATGTCGGGGTAGCGCCGGAACGTCTCCTCGATCTCGCCCACGGCGAACGGGCGAGGATCGACCACGGTGCCGCCGAGCTTCTGCACGGCGAGCGTCGCCGCGCCGTATCGCATGCCGCCGTGTGTGAGCGTGGGGCCGTCCTCGATGGCCAGCACCCGTCGACCGCGCAGCACGTCCGGCTCGGCGACGAACAGCGGTGATGCCGCCTCCAGGATCACGGCATCCGGGTTCACGGCCAGCACATTCTCGCGCACCTGAAGCACGTCGTCGAACGGCGCTGTGCCGATCTTGTTGATGATGACGGCATCTGCCAGCCGCACGTTATTCTCGCCCGGGTAATACGTCACCTCGTGCCCGGGCCGGTGCGGATCGACCACCGTGATGTAGACATCCGGCTTGTAGAACGAGACGTCATTGTTGCCGCCGTCCCAGAGAATGACGTCGGATTCCTTCTCGGCCTCCCGCAGGATCGCCTCGTAGTCGACGCCCGCGAAGACCACGGAACCAGCCGCCATGTGCGGCTCGTATTCTTCCCGCTCTTCGATGGTCACCTTGTGGCGGACGAGGTCCTCTTCCGTCTCGAAGCGCTGGACCGCCTGCGCCGCCAGGTCGCCGTACGGCATCGGGTGCCGGATCACCGCGACGCGCTTGCCCGCCTGCCGGAGCATGTGCGCCACCGCGCGACTCGTCTGGCTCTTGCCAGAGCCTGTCCGTCCCGCGCACACGGCCACGACCGGCTTGCTGGACGCGACCATGGTGCTCGGCGCGCTCGTGAGCTCGAAATCGGCACCCGCCACGTTGACCCTGCTGGCTAGGTGCATGACGTACTCGTACGACACGTCCGAGTAAGCCATCATGCACCGGTCCACCCGCAGGTCCGCGATGAGCTGCTCCAGCTCCTGTTCCGGATGGATCGGGATGCCGTCGGGGTAGTGCTCACCCGCCAGAACGGCGGGGTAGATGCGATCATCAATGTGTGGGATCTGCTGTGCCGTAAAGCCGACCACTTCGAAGCGCGGGTCGTCGCGGTAGATGACGTTGAAATTGTGGAAGTCACGACCAGCTGCACCGAGGATCAGGACTCGGATCCGCTCACTCATAACGTCTCCATGTTCGTGTGTTGCCGCCGCATCGGCGCTCGAGTTCCAGAGATTGCGTGTTTCGGGTAACCTATCATGCCGGGAAACGGAATGCTGTGGGGCAATGGCTGGACCCTGTTGTAAGGGAAAAGCGGACGGCCTGGCGCGCCGTTCAACGGGGAAGCGCGTCGCGAATGCGGGCGAGCACGGCACGCCTGCGCTCGACAGGCATGGGCCGGCGGCCCACCTGGCGAAGCAGCTCGATCGTCCGTTTCGTGGTGCGCAGCACGGTATGGCACCGGTCGCACGTGGCGAGGTGTTGGCGCGCATCCTCGCGCAGTGCCTCGTCCAGGTCCCGGTCGATGTAGTCCGACAGGTAACGGACCAGCTCGGCACACGTCATCTCGGTTCCCCTTCCGTCAGTCGCTCGGAGAAATACTCCGACAGCCGCTCGCGCAGCTGGAGCCGCGCCCGGTGGAGTCGCACCTTCGCGGCGCTCTCCGAGATCCCCAGCGCCTCCGCCGCTTCCGATGTCGAGAGGCCCTCCACGTCCCGCAGGATGAATACCGCCCGCAGCGACGCCGAAAGAGTGTCCGTGGCGGCGTCCAGGGCGGCACGGGCTTCGTTATCCAGCAGCAGCGCTTCCGGCGTGGAGGACCAGTCCACCATGCTGTGCGGCGATGGCATGTCGCCGCTCTCCGTCGCCGGCTCGCGTCCCCGCCTGCGCAGCCGGTCCATGGCGGCGTTGTATGCGACGCGGTACAGCCACGTGCCGATGCCGGACCGGCCTTCGAAGCGATCCAGGTTCGTCAACGCCTTCACGAACGACTCCTGCACCACGTCCTCGGCCTCCGCCGGCTCGTGCAACAGGCCCACCGCCAGACGGTAGATGCGGTCCGCATAGCGCTCGAACAACGCACCCAGCGCCGCGTCATCACCTTCGCGCAGAGCGGAAAGCTGCGGATCGATCGTCATGCCCTCACAGATTTGGACGTGTCGGGACCCGAAAGGTTACGCGACCAGGGCCCCGCGTCCAGCCGGACGGGGACCGTCGAGATCGTCGTGCCTCTCCCACTCGCATCCTCGGGCCGGCCTCGCCGCGCCATGTAACCTTCCGCCACCCTCTCCGTCCAAACTCGTGAATAGCAGGACGAACTCAATCGACATCTGATGGAGACGTGTCATGTCATTCGTGAACGAGGCAGGCTGGGACCGCGTGCTGCGCATCATCGCCGGCATCGTGCTGTTGGTCCTCGGGTTCGGCGGTACCATCGGCGGCACCGCCGGAACCATCGTGGGAATTGTCGGCTTCCTTCCGCTTCTCACCGGGCTCGCAGGCTGGTGTCCGCTGTACGCAGTGTTTGGTTTCGGGACGAATCGCAAACAGGACGCCACGCTCTGACGTAGATGCTCGGCATGCCGCATTCCAGCGACGCTGCACTACGACAGGACGGAACCCGCGAACTCCAGCCGGTGATTCTCGAGTTCTGGGCGCCGTGGTGCGCACCCTGCAGGGCCATGGCGCCCACGCTGGAGCGACTCGAGCAACGCTACGCAGGACGCGTCGCGGTGCGGCGCGTGAACGTCGATGAAGACCCGGTCCTCGTCCGATCCCACGGCGTGCGCGCCATCCCGACGGTCATTGCAATCGCCGGCCAGCAAGAGCTGGGACGCAGGACCGGCGTGCAGCGGGCCGGGGCCTTGGAGCAGATGTTCATGGCCGCGGAGACCCGTACCCGGCCGCCGGCGAGTGGACTATCGCCCCTGGATCGGGGCTCCAGACTCGGGGCTGGCATCCTGCTGCTGGGCCTGGGAGTGGCGACGAAGCTGTTCCTGGTGCTGGTCGGGCTCGTCGTCGTCTTCTCGGCGGTCTACGACCGCTGCCCCCTGTGGAACCAATTCGTCGCCCCCACCCTGCGACGCTTCGGTCGCACACACGTGCCCAAGGACTGACCGACGACGGCGGATCGGGACGCGCCCGTCGGCGTCCGACTGGCCGTTCCCCTCCTCAGGGTGTCAGCAGCACCTTGCCGAAATTGCGTCGGTCCTGCAGATAGGCGTGCGCCGCCGCCGCTTCCTCCAGCGGGAACGTCCGATCCACCACCGGCCGCAGTGTGCCGTCCGACGTCAGATACAACACGTCCTCCATGATTTCCTGGAGGACGTCCCGCCGTTCCCACAACTGCCCCACGTGCACCCCGAACACCGCCCGGTTTTCCATCATCAGGCGCAACGGTCGGAAACGCGGCAGCCGCAGCCACCACGACAGCGCCGGCAGCAAACGCCGCGTCCGGGCCGGCGCAAGCCCCGCGGCGCCATACAGAAACAGCCGCCCCAGCGGCGCCAGGCACCGGTAGCTCTTGCGGAAGGAATCGCCACCGCTCGAATCCAGCACGACGTCCGCCCCGCGTCCGCCGGTCAGCTCCATCACCCGCGGCGCGAAATCCTCCGCCGTGTAATCAATGCAGTGGTCGACACCCGCTTCCCGAAGACGCTCATGCTTCCACGCGCTCGCCAGGCCGATGATCTCCGCGCCGCGCCAGCGCGCGATCTGCATCGCAGCCAGCCCAACGCCGCCGCCGGCCGAGTGGATCACCACCCGCTCACGACGCCGGACGTTGCCCAGCCACACCAGCATGAGCCACGCGGTCACGTAATTCACCGGCAGCGTCGCCGCCGCCTCCAGCGACACGTTCGCCGGAACCCGCATCGCCTGCGACTCGGGCACCACCGCCACGTCGCTGTATCCCCCGGAACGCAGTCCCACGACTACCGGATCACCCACCGACAAACCGGCCACCCCCGCGCCGGCGGCTTCGATCCGCCCCGCCACCTCGTAACCTGGCACGCACGGAACCTTACCCGCGCCCCGGTACAAGCCCATGCGCATTACGACATCGGCGAAGTTGACGCCCGCAGCCTTCACACGCACCCGTACCTCGCCCGCAGCCGGCTCGGGGTCCGGCGATTCGCGCAACTCCAGTACGTCAGGTCCGCCCGTTCGGGGAATCCAGATCTGTTTCATGTGCTCCTGAGCTACCACCCGTCCCTACCGCCGCGCAAGGGTCCGGCGCGATTCAGCGCCCGGGTCGACGGGCCGGCTTGTATTACCCCTTGGTCATGTAGTAGATTATGCCGCAGCCTGTGCGCTCGGATCACGGGAACGGAGTGAGGTGATGAGTCGAAAGCGAGGTAGGGGGAAAACCAACCGCCAGCCGACACGGCAGGCGCGGCGGCACGGTCGGGCGGCACCGCAGCCGAGCGGCGTGTGGGGATGGCTACGCGCGCACGTAAGTGTGAGCACGGTCGGGTGGTTGTTGGTGCTGGTATTCGTGGGGTACCGGTTGTGGCCGCAGGCGGCGGCGGTCTTCGGGATGGGAGGCAGCGGGGAGGCGGCGAGCTCGTTCACGTTGCGCACGCTGGACGGTCAGAAGGTGTCGTTGGACCAGTATCGGGGTGATGTCGTGCTGGTCAATTTCTGGGCGACGTGGTGTCCTCCGTGCCGGTTCGAGATGCCGGGGTTCGAGAAGGTTTACGAAGCGAAGAAGGACAAGGGATTCCGGATCATCGGGGTCTCGATGGACCAGACGGGTGCCGCGCCTGTGCGTCGGTTCCTGGCGCAGCACGGGATCACGTACCCTGTGGGCATGGTGAACGGCGGAGTTTCGCGTGCGTTCGGAGACCCGACCACGCTGCCGGCGTCGTTCCTGATCGATCGCCAGGGTCGGATCCGGCACCATGTGACCGGTGTGTTTGCGGAAGTGACGTTGTCGCGGGCGGTGGATCGGTTGCTGAAGGAGCCGGTTCGGGAGGCGAGGGCGTCGCGTTGACGCAGCCTTCGTCGGCAGGACCGACGAAGCGATTTTTCCTGGCCGGTCGGTGACCGGTTGCGTACGTTGAAGTGTTGCACGATTGTGCCGGCGGCCGTCCGAACCCATTACCGCCTTCGCCAACGTTGCGCCGTTCGTTCGCGGGATCTGTTCACCAACCGGGAGCTGTCATGACGACGGGCTCTTTGCTGCGTCGCGCTACTGCGCTGGTTGCGGCGGTCGTACTCGTTGGTTGTGGCCGGGTGGCGGATGGCGCCCAGGAGCAAGCCGACACAGCTCAGGCCACGGCTGGCGCCGCGGCTGCAGTCGCCCGCATGGACTCTCCCAAGTCTTCCCGGCGGGCAGCGCTCAAGGGGCCGGGCTACGATCGGGGCAGCCCCGACGCGCCGGTGCTGGTGCTGGAGTTCAGTGATTTCGGCTGTCCGTACTGCGGCCACTTCGCGCTTCAGACGCTTCCGCAGATCGACAGCGAGTTCATTTCCAAGGGGACGGTGCGCTGGAAGTACGTTCCGTTCGTCATGGGGATGTTCCCCAACGGCGGTGAAGCTGCGCGGGCGGCGGAATGTGCGGGGGACCAGGACACGTCTGAGTTCTGGCGCATGCACGACAAACTGTACGGGACCCAGCGACAATGGCGCGGAGCGCAGGATCCGGAGAGTCTGTTCCTGGGCTATGCGGATGAGCTGGGGCTGGACAGGAAGGCGTTCGCCACCTGTTACGGCTCCGACGCGGTCAAGAACCGTATCGCGGCCCACAACGAGCTCGCTGCCCGCCTGGGCGTGCACGCGACGCCGACCTTCTTCATCAGCGGCGTGCGCGTCCAGGGTGCGCTGCCCATGCAGCAGTTCCGGCTGCTCCTGCGCGGCGCGGTGGCGGGCGGGAGCTGACGTTGCCTTGCCGGTGGAGCTGAGTTACCGGCACGGCAGGTGGCAGGGCGCAACGCCGGCCGTTCGGCCGGCGTTGCTGCAGGTGGCAGGTCCGAGTCTCCGGCTCTGACGGTTCGCGGCGGGACTGCTACCTGCGCGGCGCGCAGCGCCCTGAAGGCGTTGCCACGAAGGTGGCGGTCCCGCCGCAAACGCTCGGTGCGACGAGCTCTGACCTGCCAGCTGCAAGCAGCCGTGGCCTTGGGCCGCGACTGCGCCCTGCTACCTGATGCCCTCCAGCGCCTGGGCGGCTTCGTCCACCTTGCCCGCATAGCGTTCCAGCGCCTGCGCCACGCGTGCCGCCTGGGCCTGGGCGACCTGGCCGTCCGGCATGTCCTCGACCGCCTCCCTGATGCCGGCCATGGTCTTGACGCCGTAGCCGGTGTAGAGGCCGGGGGCATAGATCAGATGGCGGAACCAATCGCGGTCGGGCAGCCCGGTGTCACTGGTCAAGGCGAGCTCGGCCTGGGCCAGCGGCGTGTTGACGGCCTGGAGGTTCTTCCAGCGTGTGCGCACGTTCTGCGGGCTCATGCCGTCGATCCCGGCGAGGGCGGTCTCGTAGCGTGCGGCAGCCTGGTCCAGGTGGTCCAGCGCAGCGTAGACGGCGCTCAGGTCGAGGTCTTTCGTGGCGTCCTTGGCGTTCGCTTCCTTCGCGATCTGGTCGGCGTACTGCCGGTACGTCTTCGCTGCGCGCGTGAACTCGAAGGGCAGGACGGGCGCGTCGGCCAGGCGCATGAGGGCGCTGGTCATGGTCCGCGACTCGGTAACCTCGTACTGGTACGTCGGGTCGAGGAAGCGACGGTAGAAGTCGAACGAGTCGTAGATGGAATGGTAGATGCCCGCGCCCGTGGAGCCGCCGTAGCTCATGTTGGCGGACGCCATGCCGACGTGGTCCAGGAACGCGGTGTAATCGCTGCCGGAGCCCAGGGCGCCGATGTGGAACGCGATACTGTCCTTCCGGTTTTCGGGCGCCTGCTCACGCTCGTGGTCCAACAGGGCCTGGAGCACGCTCTTCTTCGTGTCGGGGTCCGGGATGTCCCGGGCGAGTTGCTCGATGAAGGCCTCCAGGGAGTGGGAGCCCGCGGCGCCCAGCCAGCCTCGGTAGTTGGTGTCGCTGCCCAGGTAGACGACGCCCTTGTCCCGCAGCTCGTCCTGGTGCTTTTCGGCCCACTCCGTCGATCCCAACAGGCCCCACTCCTCGCCGTCCCATGCGGCCAGGATAATGGTGCGGGCCGGACGCCAGCCTTGCTTGAGCAACGTCGCCAGTGAACGCGCCGTCTCCTCTAGCGCGACGGTGCCCGAAAGGGGGTCCTCGGCGCCGTTGACCCAGGCGTCGTGGTGGTTGCCGTAGACGACCCAGCGGTCGGGTGACAGGGCGCCGGGGATGCGCACGATGACGTCGTACAGGGGCCGGCTCTTCCAGTCGAACTTGAGGGCCAGGTGCGCTCGGGCGGCGCCGGGGCCGATGTGGTACGTGATAGGCAGGCCGCCGCGCCAGGACGGCGGCGCCACGGGGCCCGTCAGGTTCTTGAGGAACGGTAGCGCGTCGCCGTAGGAGATGGGCAGCACCGGGATCTTCATGATGGTGCGCACCTGGTCCAGGGGCAGCTTGCGGCCGCCGGGCTCCGAGGCCCACCCGGGCGTGAGCGGATCGCCCGGGTAGACCGGCATGTCCATGACGCTGCCGCGCTGCACGCCGAACCACGGGCGCATGGTGCTGTCGGGATAGACGTCGCCCTGGACATAGCCGTCGTTTGCCGGGTCGGAGTAGATGATGCAGCCGATGGCCCCATGCTCCGCTGCGACCTTGGGCTTGATGCCGCGCCATGAATGGCCGTAACGCGCGATCACGATCTTGCCCTTGACGCTGATGCCCAGGCTGTCCAGGACCGCGTAGTCCTCCGGAATGCCGTAGTTCACGTAGACCAGGTCGCCTTCCACGTCGCCGTCCGCGGAGTACGCGTTGAACGTCGGCAACTGGTGTGCGTCGTCCGAGTCCTTGTCCCTGGGCAGCGGCGGCTCGACCAGGGTGGCCACGAAGCCGCCCGGCTGCACCAGCTTGAGCGAGCGCGAGACGGGCTGCGGCATGTACGCCTCGAACTGTTCGATGTGCGCGTCCAGGCCCATGGCCTTGAAGCGCGCCAGGATCAGCTCGGCCACGTGCTTCGACCGGTCCGTTCCGGCCTCGTGGGGCTCCTCGCTGAGCAGTCGCATGCGGGCCCGCAGGCTGTCCGGCGAGGGCACGGCGTGGGCGGTGGCTTCCAGCTGCCGCTCGGAGGACAGCATGGACGATGGGAAACCGCGGATGGGCGCGTTCTGGGCCGTGAGAGGTGCGGCCGCCAGGATGGCGAATACGACGGCGGCCGCGCCTGCACGCCCGGCGCTCGGCAGGCTGCGTTGCATGGGAGTGCTCCGGGTGTTTGGAGGACACGGAAACCGCCGGGCAACTTGCGGACGCGGCAGGGGCGGCGTCAAGAAGGCTGCCAGGACCGAACACAGCGCTGGCTTTGCCCGGCGCCGCCCCGCCCTCTAGCTTCTGTGCGTTCTCGCACAGTCCGGAGGCGTTCATGAAGTGGAGCGTTGGTCCTTCTGTCCGCGCGCTCGTCGCGTTCGTTGTCCTCGCCGGCGTGGCCGGCCGCACCAACCAGGTGTCAGCCCAGCAGTCGGGCCTGCCCACCCCGGAATCGGTGCTGGGTTTCCCCGTGGGCGCCGACTTCAAGCTGGCGACGTACGAGCAGTCCATTGCGTACTTCAAGGCGCTGGCGGCAGCGAGCGATAAGCTCCAGCTGCTGGACGTGGGCACGACGTCGTTCGGGCGCACGTGGTACCTGGCGGTGATCTCGTCGCCGGAGAACCTGGCGGATCTGGAGCACTACCGGGCCATCGCGCAGCGGCTGGCGCACCCGGAGGGGCTGACCGATGACTCAGCGCGCGCGCTCGCGCGCGAAGGCCGGGCGTTCGTGGACATCAGCGGCGGGCTGCACGCGTCGGAGGTGGCGGGCGCGCAGCACACCATCGCCCTGGCGTACGACCTGTTGTCCCGGGCGGACGACCCGGAAGTGAAGGAGATCCTGGACCACGACGTGCTGTTCCTGTGGCCGTCGCTGAACCCGGACGGGCAGGACATCGTCGTGAACTGGTACCGGCAGAACGTGGGCACGCCGTACGAGGCGGCGCCGCTCTACACGCTGTGGAGAAGTACGTCGGGCATGACAACAACCGCGACGCGTACATGCTGAACACCATCGAGTCGCGGGTGATCACGCGCACGTGGCGGCACTGGGAGCCACAGATCATCCATGTGCACCACCAGTCGTCGCCGTTCCCGACGCGCATCTGGCTGCCGCCGTTCTCCGAGCCGGTGTCACCGGATGTGAACCCGCTCATGGCGCGCGAGGTGAACACCATTGGCATGACCATGGCGCAGGAGCTGGAGTCCCACGGCCAGCCGGGTGCGACGAGCATGGGCCTCGCCTTCGACGCGTGGTACCCGGGCTATATCGACTACCTGCCCATGCTGAAGAACACCGTCGCCTACTGGACGGAGACGGCCGGCTACCGGTACGCGACGCCGTACTTCTACACGCTGCGCGACTTCCCGCAGAACATGCGGCACCTGCGGGCGCGGTCGCTCTATTCGAGCCCGTGGAAGGGCGGCTGGTGGCGCCTCAAGGACGCCGTCGACTACATGATGACGGCGTCGGAGGCGGCGCTGGAGTACGCGGCGAAGTATCGGGAGGAGATCCTCTACAACAAGTACCAGGCGGGCCGCGACGCCATCGCCGAGTTCAAGAAACAGCCGCCCTACGCCTACGTCGTGCCTCAGAAGCAGCGGGATCCCATGGCGGCGGTGGCGTTGCTACGACGATTGGCGTTCAACGGCATCCGCGTCGATCAGCTGTCGAAGCCGGCGACCATGGACGGCATGACGTACCCCGTAGGCACGTGGGTCATCCCCATGGACCAGGAGTTCGCCGAGCTGGCCAAGGCGGTGCTGGAGGTGCAGCACTACCCGGATCTGCGCCAGTACCCCGAAGGTCCACCGGCACAGCCGTACGACGCGGCGGGCTGGACGCTGGGCGACCAGATGGGCGTCCGGGTAGTGACGGTCCACTCGCCGCTGTCCGACACGGCGCGCGCCGCCATGCGGCCGGTGCGGGGCAAGCCCGTGGACTGGCACACGGCGAAGGATGCCCCGTTCGCCACTGACTCCGTGGCCGCCGGCATCACGCCCCCGCCGGGTCGCATTACCGGCTCCGGCGGCTGGCTGGCGGTCGATCCGGCGCAGAACGAGGTGTTCCGACTGATCAATCGCACGCTTGCAGCGGGCGGCGAGGTCCGATTCGAGTCCGGTCAAGCCGGCGCCAACGGCGCATCCGGGACGGGCGGCCGGTACCTCGTCGGCGGTGTGTCGTCCAGCCGACTCACCGCCTGGAGCCGCGAGCTGGCGGTAAACGGCGAGCGTACCGGCCGGGCCACGGGCGCCGAGGTCCAGCCGCGTGTGGCCATCTACCACCCCTGGACGGCCAGCATGGACGAGGGCTGGACCCGCTGGCTGTTTGACCAGTATGGTTTCGCCTACACGAGTATCCACAACGCCGACGTGCGTGCCGGCGATCTGCACGACCGCTTCGATGTGATCATCCTGGCCGACATCCGACCGCGCACCATCATGAACGGCTATGAGGAAGGCACGGTGCCCGGCCGCTACGCCGGTGGGGTAGGCGAGGCGGGCGCCCGGGCGCTGGACGCGTTCGTGCGCGCGGGCGGGACGCTGGTGTGCATGAACCACAGCAGCGAGTTCGCCATCGAGCAGCTGCACCTGCCGGTCAAGGACGTGGTGGCGCACGTGCCCAGAAAGGAATTCTTCGCCAGCGGCTCCCTGCTCCAGGTGATCACGGACCCGGCGCACCCCGTCATGGCCGGCATGCCGGACCGGGCCGCCATATTCTTCGACGGCAGCCCCGTTTTCGCCACGCTCGACGGATTCCAGGGAGCGGCGCTGGCGAAGTACGCGAAGGACGGCTCGCCGCTCCTCTCGGGCTACCTGCTGGGCGCCGACCGTCTCCATGGGTATGCCGCAGCACTGGCCGTAGATCACGGGCAGGGCCACGTGATCCTGCTGGGCTTCCGGCCGCAGTGGCGCGGCCAGCCCTGGGGCACGTTCCGGGTGCTGTTCAACGCCGCGTTCTACGGGGGGGCGGTGCCGCGGCAGGGTAGGGGGACGCCGGGGTTCTGGGCTTCGCCCTCGATCGGCGAGCAGTCCTCCGACGCCGGTACGCGAACAGCCCAGAGACGCGGTGGGGGTTGAGAAACACCTTGACACGGAGGGCTCGGAGAACGGAGAAAACAGCCTCCCTGGCTCTACGTGATCGCCGTTCCACGCGGCTGTGTGGTGGTTCTCGGGCCTTCGGCTCTGTCCGCACCGGGGAAGCCTTGCGACGCCGCTTGCCGGACTGTAAACCAAGACACGCCCGCCGGCCACGGCCCGAGGTCGTGAACGCGTTCAACGATGGGATGCCGATCGTCAGCTCTGGAGCCTCGAAAATGAAGAAGCTCGTTTTAGCAATCATCATCGCGGGCGTCAGCTTCGCCCCCTCGGCTGTCGCCGCCCAGGCCCCCACGGCCCAGGAAATCGCACGCTGGGAGAAGGAAGCCCAGAACGTCACCATCATCCGGGACGACTGGGGCATCGCGCACGTCTACGGCACGACGGACGCGGACGCGGTCTTCGGCATGGAGTACGCCCAGGCGGAGGACGACTTCAACCGGGTGGAGACCAACTACATCAACGCCATGGGCCGGCTGGCGGAGGCAGAAGGCGAGTCCCAGATCTGGCGCGACCTGCGCATGAAGCTGTTCATCGACCCGGATTCGCTGAAGGTGATGTACGCCCGCAGCCCCGATTGGCTGAAACAGCTCATGAACGCGTTCGCCGATGGGCTGAACTTCTACCTGTACAAGCACCCGGAAGTGAAGCCGCGCGTCATTTCGCACTTCGAGCCGTGGATGGCGCTGAGCTTCACCGAGGGCAGCATTGGCGGCGACATCGAGCGGGTGAACCTGCGGGAGCTGGCGGCGTTCTACGCCAACGGGCCCCAGGGCGGCGTGGGCGGTGCTCCCACCGGTGCGCAGGCGTCCCGCGAGGCTGCCGGCACGACTGCGTCGTCGTCCGCACTCACGCTGGCAGCGGTTCCGGCGGGGGCGGAGACGGACGCACTCTGGCGCGAGCCGTCGGGCTCCAACGGCATCGCCATCGCGCCCAAGAATACGCTCGACCACCACGCGCTGCTCTACATCAATCCGCACACGTCGTTCTACTTCCGGTCGGAGCTGCAGATGGCGAGCGACGAGGGGCTGGACGCGTATGGCGCCGTGACCTGGGGCCAGTTTTTCGTTTACCAGGGCTTCAACGCCACCGCCGGTTGGATGCACACGTCCAGCGGCGTGGACAACATCGACGAGTTTCTTGAAACGGTCGTGAAGAGGGGCAGCCGCATGTACTACCGCCACGGCGGCAAGACCCTGCCCATGTTCGAGCGCACCATCACGGTGCCGTACCGTACCGCCGACGGCAGCATGGCCCACCGCACGTTTACGGCCTACTACACGATGCACGGGCCCATCGTCCGCAAGCAGGGCGACCAGTGGGTGAGCGTGAGCCTGATGCAGGACCCGATCCACGCCCTCATCCAGTCGTACACGCGCACGAAGGCGAAGGACTACGCCGAGTTCCGCAAGACGATGGAGCTGCACACCAACTCGTCGAACAACACCATCTTCGCCGACGCGGAAGGCAACATCGCGTATTTCCATTCCAACTACATTCCGCGGCGCGACACGTCCTTCGACTGGACGAAGCCGGTGAACGGCAGCGACCTGCGCACCGACTACCACGGCCTGTTGTCCATCGACGAGACGCCGGGCCTGTTGAACCCCCAGGTCGGCTGGCTCTACAACTCCAACAACTGGCCCTGGTCGGCGGCCGGGCCCGACAGCCCCAAGCGCAAGGACTTCCCGGTCTACGTGGAACGCGGCACCGAGGAGACGCCGCGCGGCTACCACGCCCTGCGCCTGCTGCCGCACGCCAAGAACATGACCGTCAGCTCCCTGACCGCTCTGGGCTTTGACAGCTACCTTCCGGCGTTCGCCACGCTGATTCCGCCGCTCATCAAAGCGTACGACGCCGCGCCCGACTCGGACGCGCTCAAGGCGAAGCTCGCCAAGCAGATCACCGTGCTGCGCGACTGGAACTACCGGTGGGGCATCAACTCCGTCGCCACGTCCCTGGCCGTGTTCTGGGGCACCGACGCCATGCGCAAGGCGTACCCGGCGGCACGCCAGGCCGGGATGTCCATCGAGGACTACCTGGCGCAGAAGGCGCCGGCCGAGCTGCTGCTCCAGTCGCTGGCCGACGCGTCCGACAAGCTGACCGCCGATTTCGGTACGTGGCAGACCCCCTGGGGCGACATCAACCGCTTCCAGCGCATAAACGACCACATCCGGCCCAGCTTCGACGACTCGAAGCCGAGCATCCCGGTGGCGTTCACGTCCTCGCGCTGGGGCTCGCTGGCCTCCTTCGGTGCACGGGCGTATCCCAATACGAAGAAGGGGTACGGCACCAGCGGCAACAGCTTCGTGGCGACGGGGGAGGTCGGGGACAGCGGGCGCGCGCGCGCTGTGACGGCCGGCGGCGAGAGCGGCGACCCGGCATCGCCGCACTTCAACGACGAAGCCGAGCGCTACGCCACGGGCAACCTCCGGGTCGTGTACTACTACCGCTCGCAGCTCGAGGGGCACACGGAGCGCACGTACCACCCGGGCGGTTGAGGCGCGGAGGAGCATCGCGGAGGTCGAGGTCGCCCGGGTGAATGGACGCTCGTCCGGGTCGTTCCCGGGCCGTCCGCCGCGAGAGGCGGAGGCGACGGCATGACCAACCAGCAACAGCTCCGGGAATCGGTGGTGCGGGCTGCGAAGGAGATGAGCGCCCGCGGCCTCAGCCGGGGCACGTCCGGCAACGTCAGCACCCGTGCGGGCGTGGGCATGCTGGTGACGCCGTCCGCGGTCCCGTACGCGGCTATGGAGCCGCGCGACGCGGTGCTCATGGATCTGGAAGGCCGCACGCTGGAAGGCGACCGGAAGCCCACCACCGAATGGCCGATGCATGCGGCCGTCTACCGGTCCCGCCCCGAGGTCGATGCCGTGGTGCACGCCCACGCCCCGTTCTGCACCACGCTGGCCACGCTGCGAAGGGGCATCCCGCCCTTCCACTACATGGTGGCGGTGGCGGGGGGCGACTCCATCCGATGCGCGCCCTATGCCACCTTCGGCACCCCGGAGCTCGCGGCGGTCACGGTGGACGCCCTGCAGGACCGGCGGGCATGCCTCCTCGCCAACCACGGCATGGTGGCGCTGGGGGCCTCCCCCGAGGCCGCGCTGGAGCTGGCGGCGGAGGTGGAGACGCTCGCCGAGCTCTACTGGCGGGCGCTCCAGGTCGCTGAGCCCGCCCGACTCGGCGCCGAGGAGATGGCCGAGGCGCTGGAGCGGTTCAGGAGTTATCGCTGACCCGGCGCGGATGCCTTTGTTCCTGCGCTTTGTGCATGATGTGTGACCCCCGCATAGGGGATCCCCCCACAGGAATATCCTCCGCCGCCCCACGCGGGTTTCCGCATTTCCCCCGACAGCTTTTCAACGCTTTGCCACCTATATATGTGGCGCGAAGTATTGAGGATCGTTCGGAGGTTGGATGGGACACCCCAAGGGCGCACACCCCGGCGCTCACCTGAATTTCGATGAGGCTCCGTTCCTGGTGATTTGGGAAACGACACAGGCCTGCGACCTGGCGTGCAAGCACTGCCGGGCAGAGGCACAGCCGAATCGACACCCGGGTGAGCTGACGACCGAGGAGGCCAAGAAGCTGCTGGACGACGTTCGGCGGTTCGGGCGGATCATCTTCGTGTTCAGCGGCGGTGACGCTCTGAAGAGGCCGGACATTGTCGAGCTGACGGAGTACGGCGCGAGTCTGGGCCTGCGCATGGCCATCACGCCCGCGACGACGCCGCTGGCCACGCGCGAGAAGCTGCAGCAGCTGAAGGACGCGGGGATGGCGCGGTTGGCGGTGAGCCTGGACGGTTCGAACCCGGCGATCCATGACGAGTTCCGGCAGGTACAGGGCTCGTTCGATCACGGGCTGCGCATCCTGAAGACGGCCCAGGAGATCGGGTTGTCCACGCAGGTGAACACGGTCATCCGGAAGCACAACCTGGACGACGTGGATGCCCTGTGTGAGCTGATGGAGCAGCTGGGGATCGTGTTCTGGGAGGTGTTCTTCCTCGTGCCCATGGGCCGTGCGAAGCCGGAGGACGTGGCCAGCGCGGAGGGCTTCGAGGAGGTGTTCAACAAGCTGTACGACCTGTCCAAGACGGCGTCGTTCGACATCAAGGCGACGGCCGCGCCGCAGTACACGCGGGTCGTCCTGCAACGCCAGGTCGCCGAGCGGCGGAACGGGAACGGGAACGGCCAGGCGACGGGCGTGACGGCGGGTGTGGAGTTCTCGGAGAAGGATGGTATCGGGCGGGCGAAGGGCGTGAACGACGGGGACGGATTCATGTTCGTGAGCCACACGGGCGACATCTTCCCGTCGGGATTCCTGCCGGTGTCGGCGGGGAACGTCCGGACGCACGACCTGGTGGACGTATACAGGAATTCGCCGCTGTTCCGGCAGCTGCGTGACCGGTCCTTGTTCAAGGGCAAGTGCGCGGTGTGTGAGTATCTGCCGGTCTGTGGCGGTAGCCGAGCCCGTGCGTACGCCATGACGGGCGACTACCTGGAGGCGGAGCCATTCTGTGCTCATGTGCCGAAACGGTACGCACGCATGGTGGAGGCGGGTGAGGCGCAACCCGTGGACGCGTATTTCGCGGACCGGGTGAAGGACCGAGGGTTGCCCGTTATGGGCTGACCATCGGCACCGACGTGCCGGTAGCGTGTTGGGGAGCACGCCCGGCCGATTCATATAAATCGGTGCAATCCTACCTATGCGACGGGCGCGCGTCGG
>JARRJS010000056.1:0-17938 GCA_037388885.1 Gemmatimonadota bacterium | reverse complement strand
CCCACTCCGGGTGCATGCCGGCCCAGTCGGTGAGCCGCACGGTAGGCACGGCGCTCTCGTTGGTCTGCCAGAACGCGATGCGCCGGCTGTCGGGCGACCACTTCCACGCCTGCGCCTCGCCGAACTCCTCCTCGTACACCCAGTCGTACACGCCGTTGAAGATGCTGTCCGTCGCGCCGGTGGTCAGCTGCGTTTCCTTCTTCGCCGCCAGGTCGTAGACGAACATGTTCCCGCCGCGCTCGTAGCCCACCAGCTTGCCGTCGGGCGACAGCTCGGCCGTGCGCGCGTCCTTGGCCGCCAGCTGCAGCGAATGGTCCGCCAAGGAGTAGAGGTAGTAGTTGGAGATGCCGGATCGGCGGTAAATGGGCCGGAAATCCGTCTGAAACAGCAGGTGCCGCGAGTCGTGGGCCCATTGGAACGAGCGGTACTGCAACGGCTCATTGGTGCCGGGCAGCGTCAGGTTCTTGGGGTCGAACAGGAGCGTGTCGCTGCCCGTCGCCGGGTCGTACACCCGGACCTCCTCGCGCCGGGTCTGGGGATTGCGCATGCTGTAGGAGAAGCGGTCGCCGTCGTCGATCCAGTTGACGCTCCTGGGGCCCGACCGGCCGCGTAGGGTCGACGAGGCGCGCAACGCGTCCAGCATGTCGCCGAACCGCTGTTTGCCGGACTGCTGCGAAACCGCCCGCGGGGTTGTCGGTGTCTGAGCTGCGGGTGTGGGCGTCTGGGGTGCGGGCGTGCCCTGCGAGGCGGTGGCACAGCCGGCCAGCGGCGGCAGGGCGAGCAGCAGGGTCAGGGCGAGGGTCGTGAGCTTCGAAGCTGGTGTCGACACGTTCGTATCACGGTTCGGGTGCGTGCCCCGGCTTGCGTCGGGCGATCCGGGAATGATGGCGCGAACGGGGTCACGGGGCAAAGGGAAGACTACGTCCGCGGGGCTGCGCAATCTCCGGACCGGCCGCGAGTGCGGGCCGTTGTCTTGTTGGCACGGAACGCGCACCGTATCCCGGTGACCCGACTGAACCGCGCGAGAGGAGAACCCATGGCGGATGCACCCTTCAGCCTCTGGCGGCCCCACCCATGGCATGGCCTGAGTGCCGGCCCGGGCGCTCCGGGCATCGTCCACGCCTATATCGAGATCTGCCCGTTCGACCTCGTGAAATACGAGATCGACAAAGTCACGGGGTACCTGCGGGTGGATCGGCCGCAGCTCACATCGTCCCAGCCGCCAACGCTGTACGGATTCATCCCGCGGACGTACTGCGGAAACCGGGTGGGGGGCCTCATGGAAGGTGCGCACCGGGGCGACGGCGACCCGCTGGACATCTGTGTGTTGAGTGATCGGCCCATCCATCGTGCCGAGGTCATTCTGACGGCGCACGTGGTCGGCGGCCTGCCCATGCTGGACTCCCACGAGGCCGACGACAAGATCATCGCCGTGCTGGCGAAGGACGCGATCTGGGCCCACGTCACCGACATCAGCCAGCTGCCGGAGCCGTTGGTGGACCGCCTGAGGCACTACTTTCAGACCTACAAGCTGGTGCCCGGCCAGCCCGCCGACATCTCCGTGGGTCCGGAGTACGGCCGCGAGCACGCCGAGCAGGTCATCGTGGCCGCCATGGACGACTACCGGGAGGCGTTCCCCGGACAGACGTAAGCACCGCCGGTTCATCCGTCCCTTCCCGCCATTCTGAAGACCCGGGCGCAGTGCCGATAATGGGACTGCGGATCCGGAACCGCGCAGCGAATGCCTCCGACGCCGACGGCAGCAGGCTCGCCGGACGACGGCGTCGACGGACCACTCATCCTGCAGCTTCCATCGGGAGGATCTCATGAAACGACTCATTGTCTCCCCCCTGTGCGTGCTCGCCATCACGGCGGGCGTGCTTGCGTCCGCGGCTCCGGCCGAGGCCACGTGCAGCGACGGTTACTTCGACTGCGTGAGGAAGGAGTTCCTGTGGGGTTCCGACTTCGACGCGGCCCTCCGGTGGTGCGTCGGCGGCTATTACATGTGCCTGGCGCGCCTGGCCTGAAGACTTCTGTCCCGTATCGCCATTCTCACGCCCCGGGCTACGTCCTATTGTGGGCGCGTGGTTCCGGAACCGCGCAGGAGAATCCACGACTCAACTACATGGGATGTCATCGGGAGGTGACCATGACGCGGTTCATCGCTTCTACGCTGATGGTGCTCGGCACCGCCGGCACCGGACTGTTCGCGACTGCCAAGCCTGCGCAGGCGACGTGCACCAACGAATACTACGTCTGTCTGAACGACAACGTGTACACGAACTCCGGACTCAAGGCCATATTCGAGTCCGTCGAGTGCGGTGTCGCCTACTACGGCTGCCTGCGACGCCTGGCCTGAGGGAGGTGAACATGGTGCGCACCGCCGACAGTGGTCTGAACCGCCGGAACGGCATCGGTTTCCGGCACGGCTGCTTCCTCGTGCTCGTCCTTGTCGGCGGTGCGTGCTCCCGTGGCGCGACCGTCCAACCGCGCTATATCAACGACTTCGTGAGCCGCTCTCCGGTCGCCGGCTGCGACAGCCTGCCGGCGATGACGGCCCAGGGATTCAATGTGGTCGACCTCGTGGCCGACGGCGACAGCGGCTTCCTCATGCTCGCCGGCCTGTCACGACAGCTCATTTCGTACGACCGGGCGCTGCGACCGCGTTGGGAGATCGATCTCGAGGAGAATGGTCCGAACGGAGTCGGCAGCCCCGAATCCGTCGCGATGGTGGACGACTCCATCTACATCGTGGACAGCGGTCGGCATCTGGTGAAGCTGCTGGACCGCCGGGGACGCGAGCGCAACACCATCTTCGCGAACTTCCTTCCTTCCATGGTGAGAATGGCGGGCAGGTCCGCGTTCGTGATGCCGACGGTCATCGGCGGAATCCCCAACCGCCTCCTGTACCGCATTCAGGGCACGGAGTTGAAGGCCGAACCGCTGAGTCCGCGAACCGTCGCCGGCGTCAACCGGAATGCGTTCGTCAACATGCTGGCAGCCGCGACGCGCCCCGACAGGAATCTGGTCGTCATCCACCAGTTCTACGTGCCGGAAGCATATCTGTGGAACGGTGACGAGGTGGTTCCTTTCGCAGCGCCCGTCCCCGATGGTGCACGCGAGCTCTTCGAGCATCCGCGCTCTGTCGAACGGGAGGAGGATCTTCAGTATCTGCCCGTCGTGGCTCTGTCGACGTATGTCGATGCGTCGGGCGACGTTGTCTATCTGACGCGCAGCGGTCGGCATCGGTCGGGCTATTTCGAGAAGGCTCTGGTGCGCGTTGACTCCACGTTCCACTATGTGAGTTCCCGTCTACTTCCTGTGGAAGCTCTATACGTAGCACCCTTGACGCGTGACTCAGTGGTCGTGGTGAGTAACGAGGGCGAATGGCATCGTTGCGAAGTACCGTGACACGAACCATCTCGACGCGCGGCCTCACGCTGGTGCGCGGTCGGGACACCGTCATCGACGGCCTGGACTGGCAGGCCACGTCCGGCGCCATCGCGTGGATCGTCGGCGAGAACGGATCGGGGAAGTCCACGCTGCTGCGCGCACTCGCCGGACGCCTGCGGCCCGTGGCCGGCGATGTGCGGGTCGAACCGACTGCACCACGCTCCGAACGCACGTTCGTCTGGTACCATCCCCACATGCAGCCTCCGGCCGAAACGCGTGCCGCCGACTGGGCGCGTCTGGTGAACGGGATCGTGCCGGCGGGCGTGCCGCCGTCGCTCACGCCGCAACTGCGGCCGCGCCAGCGGTTCGGCGCAGTGTCGACGGGCGAACGCAAGCGGCTGCTGCTCGAGGCACTGCTGCGTCTGACCGCACCGGTCTACCTGCTGGATGAGCCCCTCGAACACCTGTCCCCTGATGGCAAGGTCAGGCTCACCGAGCGGCTGACGACGCTCGCGCACGACGCGGTCGTCGTGGTTGCGACCAACCAGGGCGCGGCGGCCGAGATGGCAGACGATTTCGGCGGGGGCGTGCTCCATCTGCTGGGAGGTGGTGCGTGGCGCTTCAACGAACCGTGACGGCGGCTCAGAGGTTACGCGCCATCGTCCTGTTCGAGCTCCGGCGCCGGTGGTACGGCCATCGGCTGTGGATCGCCCTCGTTATTATCGGGCTGGCCGCGCTGCTGCTGGGGATTCTCACCCGCAGCCGCATGATGTACCCAGGTGACGCGAGGCAGCTCTATCACTGCGTCTATCTGCTCGCGCTGGCCCTGGTGTTCCGGTTCGACCTCGCCCACGACATCGAACTGGGGTTCGCCGACTTCATGGCACCCAACTTCGTGGACGTCCGCGCATACGTGGCCGCACGCCTGTTCGTCGGTGTAGCGGCCGTGTTGCAGTTCGGCGTGGTCGCCCTGGTCCTGACCGCGCTGGCCCCGGCGTTCTCTCTGGGCTTCGCCGCCTGGGCCATGGCGGCCTGGCTGCTCGCAGCCCTGCTGTTGGCGCCGTTCGTCGTTCTGGCCGAGATCTGGCTGCGCACGCGCCTGCCCGTGCTGGCCGTCGCCCTGCTGACCACGGTCCTGCTGTTCCTTGCCCTCAGCGTGGGCGCGTTCGACACGCTGGAAAAGGTGCTCGGGACCAACCAGCTCGTCGCCGGCTCCTTCGCATCCCTCGGCGCCCTGACCTGGCGCGCGGCACTCGTCGGTGTTCCGGGCCTCGCCCTCGTCCAGCCCGTCGTTCGACGCCACTGGTTGCCTGACTAGGCCGGCTCCACACGCGCACAGTACATCGTGCCCCGGTAGGCCGACGGTCGGCGGCCGATCTCAGTCGGCTGCCGGAGGCCGGCCGCCTCGGCAGCCGTGCCGAGCCTGGAGAGGGGAAGGGGGTGTGGGACCCACGGACTGGCCGGGCGGTCGTCGTACTCCACCACCAGGATGCGGCCATCAGGAGCGAGCAGGCCGGCGACGTGCGCCAGCACGACGGCCGGATCGGCCAGGAAATGGAGCACGTTGGCGAGAAGCGCGCCGCCCAGCACGCCGTCGCGCAACTGCGGCACCCTGCCCAGGTGGCGGAGATCGGCGCGCGCGGTCACGACATCCACCCCTTGTCCCCCGCGCGACGTGCTTCGCGCGAGGGCGCGCAACGCCCTGGCGTCCCGGTCTATCGCCAGCACGCGCGAACCCGGCGCCAGCAACGTGACCAGCGCCAGGGTGAATGTACCGCGCCCGCAGCCCAGATCGGCCCACGTGGCCGGACCCGGAGCTACGCCGGGTCGGATCAATGCGATGGCGTCGGACGTGTCCACGGACGACGAAGCGCCGGAAATCGCATGCCAGACGTTAGGGGCATACATCCCGAGCCGGGCGCGACCGTGCGGGGCCTACCAGCACGCCGGATAGCCCACTATCTTGAAGGTCGCCGGTCGGGCGATGGGCCTGTAGCTCAGTTGGGAGAGCACCTGCTTTGCAAGCAGGGGGTCACCGGTTCGAGTCCGGTCAGGTCCACTCGACAACGAAGGCACCGCAGCGGCTCATGCCGGGCGGTGCCTTTTTTCAGTCGGACGCCCGAGCTCCGGTGTCAGGTCGAAATCCCTCCGGCTTCTGCGGGCTGCGGACGTTCGGACGACGGATCGGCGTCCACCCGGCCGTCCGGCGCCTGTGGTGGTTGGGCTTCCTGGCCATCCGGGCTCGAATGTTCGGCGTCCGGATCCGCCGAGAGGCCCGGGTCCGGCCGCCGGCTGTGCGGCTGGATGCAGAGATCTCTGAACATGAAGCAGCCCATGATCGCTCCACCTTGATTGCGGTCTCACGCCGCCCCGGAGCTGCCGGAACGCCCACGTGCGCCGGCGATTCCGAAGGCAACAGGCATGGATATGAGACCAGAACGTCGTCGGCGCAACCCCGCCGGGACACTCCGCATTTTGGTGTTCCGGCGCCGTTCCGGCCCCGCGCAACGGAGCCGGTTCCGATCCGCCGGTTCTTTCTACCCGCACCCGTGTTTCCTGATAGCCGCGATGCGCTCGACGGGCGGCAGCGCGCTGCCGTCCGGGAGTGAAGCGCGCCACTCCTTTTCCAGGTCCCCGAGGGACCGGCCCAGCGCGGAAACGGCGGTGCCCGACCCTTCCTGCCACAATCGCCGTACGGCGGCGAGTCCGTAGGTGTGGTACACGTAACCGACCACGCTCGCAGCGTCGAGGTAAGCGGCGAGGTCGTTCAGCGTGCGGAACCGTGTGACGAGCGTATCCAGTGGGATGACGCCGTCGCGGCGCATGAGGCCGGCGGCCACGGCGTCGTTGGTGAAGCCGCCGCAGGCACCATCGGCGAACTGGGCGAGGCCCTCCTGGATCCAGGCGCCGGGCGGGGCCGGCCGGCCCCAGGCGCTGGTCGCCAGGATGTGCATGATCTCGTGGCGCTCGAAGGCGCGCCAGTCGGGGTTCGTGACCAGGAAGACGGCCGCGGAGTCCAGCTGTGCGAAGCCGGTCGCCCGCTGACCGATGAGCGACTGAAGCTGCGGTCTGCTCTCGACGAAGAACACGTCGAGGGTGCGATCGTAGGCGGGTCCGTCGAGCAGGGCCAGGTCGGTGTCGCGGGCCGCAAGCACGCGTCGGATCAGGCTGTCCTGGTGCAGGGCGGGATAGGAGCCGGCGAGGAAATGGACGCGTACGCCGGGGGCGGCGCGGTTGATCCAGTGGAAATCGGAACGCCGGAGCGCTTCCCGGGCCAGACCGGCGGGCGCCTGCGCGGACACGCCGGAGCGGGCCAGGCCGAAGGCGGCGACCGCGATGACGAGCGCACGGATCATGACACGTTCTTTCAAGGCACCGTCCGTTTTGCCTTCCAGGCTGCACAATGACCGACCGGCACTCCGGTTGCCCGGCAGCGAGCCGCCCGCTAGCGAATTGTACGGTTCATGCGTCTGTATTTCTAGCCGTGGACGCGAGCGATTCCCGCCGCGCCCGCGGGGCGGCGTCCCCTTCGGGCGGCCCGCAAAAACCCTATTCGCAGGAGCGCTCCATGCGCAGCATCAGAATGGCATCCGCGGCGGTGTTGGCCCTGGTCCTCGGCCTGGCGTCGTACACACACGCCGCGGCGCAGGAAGCGAAGGCGGTGAACGTGGCCGGCAAGTGGGAGCTCACCTGGGAGACCCCGCGCGGGACATCCACGATGACGTTGAACCTGACCCAGGACAGCACAAAGGTCACCGGCACGGCCACCGTGCGTATGGGCGATGTGCCCATCAAGGATGCCAAGCTGGATGGCAACAACCTCAGCTTCACGCTGGAGTTCGGCCGCGGTCAGCGGACGTTCGAGATGCAGTGCAAGGCCACGGTGGACGGCGACGCCATGAAGGGCACCATGAGCAGCCCGCGGGGTGGGGAGCGACCCTTCACCGGCAAGCGCGCGTCCCAGTCCTAGCAGCGGTCCGGCGCCGCCGCGTACCTGTTAGCGCAGCTTGACGAGGTACCCACCGTCGTCGATGTCGAGGTGGACCTCCTCCAGGAAGTGGGCGAGGTCGTCGGCGGCCAGGAAGCGCTTGACGGCGCCGCGCAGGACAGGGCGGCCGCGGGAGCCGCGGCCCCGGCCGGTGATGATGTGCACCACCTGGCCGGAAGCTCGGCCCTGCCAGGTGGTGATGAAGTTGCGCACGGCGCGCTCGGCCTCCGCCGCAGTGAAGCCGTGCAGATCCAGAACGGCGGCGGGCTCTGCGTCGAGCAGCGGGTCGAACGGCTCGTAGCGGAGGGTCCGTCGTCGTTTTCTTGCCATGGGATTGCCTTGCCCGCCCCTGCCCGCTGCGGTGATGAGCGGCGGCCGAAATGACGTCTGGCGGCATGAAGCACCGTGCCATAGATAATATCCTAGCGCACCGAAGGTGCGCATCCTAGGGGCGCCGAAAGGCGCCGCGTCCTAGCGAAACATCCTGAGCAGCGCCAAAGGCGCTGCGTTCTGCGGAGCCCAGACCATGCCCACGATGAAAGAAGCGGCCAAGGAGTTCCTGGCCCAGCGCCGCATCGCCGTCGCCGGCGTGTCCGCGACGCGGCCGGATGCCGCGAACGGCATCTACAAGCGGCTGCGCGGTGCCGGCTACCAGGTGTTCGCGGTGAATCCCAACGCCGACGAAGTGGAGGGCGACCGCTGCTACCACGACCTGGGCGACATCCCGGGCGGCGTGGATGGCGTCGTCGTGGCGACCCATCCGCAGGTCACGGCATCCGTCGTGGACCGGTGTGCCCAGCTGGGCATCCGCCGGGCGTGGGTCCACCGCTCATTCGGCCAGGGCAGCATGAGCGATGACGTGGCACGCACGGCGAACCGGCCGGACCTGACGGTGATCCCGGGCGGCTGCCCGCTCATGTTCATGGATGGCACGGACGTCGGCCACCGTTGTTTCCGCTGGTTCCTGGGTGCCACCGGCAAGCTGCCTCGCCAGGTGTCCTGAAGCGAGTTCGAATTCGAATTCGCGCTCGAGTTCGAGGGGAAGGCGGGTCGAGTGGCTTGGATGCTTCGGGCCCCGATCTCGAACGCGCGGCACCGTCCGGCGCCGGGCCCGTCGGTCCGTGGCACCTGCGGTTTCCGATTCGCCGCGTGCGCGACCCCGTTCCCCGAAGTACTGCGGTTCGTCTTGCCCCGATCTGTCATCCGGATGACAGATCCGGAAAATGGAGACTGCCGGGCACCCGCCGCGAATCTGCCACGGCCCCGCGGCCAATGCCGTACCCCGACCCGCACGTCGAATTCGAAATCGAACTCGTGGTCCCCTACTCCGCCCTCAGCGTGCTGGCCGGGTCCAGCCGGGCCGCGCGCCGGGCGGGCAGCCAGCTGGCCAGGGCGGCGACGGCGGCCAGCAGAAGGGCGACCGCCGCGTACGTGGCGGGGTCGAACGGCGCGATGCCGTGGAGCAGGGAGCGCATGAAGCGCGTCAGGCCTCCGGCCGCGCCGAGCCCGATCACCAATCCCACGCCCACCGGTACCATCCCTTCGCCCACGACCATGCGGCCCACGTCGCGCTGCTCGGCGCCGAGGGCCATGCGCACGCCGATTTCTCGCGTGCGCTGGCTCACGGTGTAGGAGATGACGCCGTAGATGCCGATGGTGCCCAGCAGCAGGGCGACGGCGGCGGCGATGGCCAGCATGATGAGGGTGAAGGACGTGCGGGCCAGCGACCGGTCGAGCAGCTCGCCCATGGTGCGCACGCCGGCGAGTGGAAGGTCCGGATTGACCGACCAGACGGCAGCCTGCACACGAGGCAACAAGCCCGTCATGGCTGCGGGTGTCGCACGCACGGCGTAGACCATGTAGCGCCGCACCAGCAGAGGCTCGTCCCAGAAGTCCGTCATGACCATGGGCCAGTAGACAATGGGCGGTGCGGGCTGGTCCACGCCGTCGTCGTGAACGGTCCCGATCACGCCGATGATACGGCGCAAGGTGCTGGGATGGGTGGAGCCGGCCGCGATGTATTTGCCCACGGCGTCCGCCGGACCACCCCAATACTCGCGGGCGAAGTCTTCCGTCACCATCGCCACGGGCGCCCGCGTGTGAACGTCGGACCAGGTGAACGCGCGTCCCGCTACCAGCTTCTCGCCCGTGGTCTGGAAATAGCCGGGCATGATCCATTTCATGCGCCGGATGGGCGGCAGCTGGCCCTCTTCGGTGGGGAAGTCCTGGACGTAGACCGGGTCGTTCGTCCCGCCGCCGCTCATGGGCAGCTCGGAGACCGCGCCCACCGACTCCACGCCGGGGATGGCGGCGAGCGCCTGCTGGATCTGCTCGTGGGCGAGTGCGACGCGCTGGAGGTCCGGGACGACGGCGCTCGGCATGCTGACGGCGAAGGTCAGCACGCGGTTCGGGTTGCGGAACCCCGGGTCCACGTTCCGGAGCGCGATAAAGCTGCGCACCATGAGCCCGGAGCCCACCAGCAGCACCAGCGCCAGGGCCACCTGGGCGACGACCAGGCCGTTACGCGCATGGTGCCGCGTACGCCCGGCGCTGGATCCGCGGCCGCCCTCCTTGAGGGAAGGAACCAGGTCAGGCCGGCCGTGACGCAGCAGCGGAAGCAGGCCGAAGAGCAGCCCGGCGAACACGGAAATGACGAGGGTGAAGAACAGGACCGATGGATCCAGGTTGATCTCGTGGAGGCGCGGCAGGTTGCCTGACGGCACCAGCTTCAACAGCACGCCGAGGCCGCCCCAGGCCAGCACCACGCCAATAGCGCCACCCAGCAGGCCGAGCAGGATGCTCTCGCCGAGGAACTGCCCGGCCACGTCCCGGCTGCGGGCGCCCAGCGCCGTGCGCACCGCCACTTCGCGTATGCGGCCCTCTGCCCGCACCAGGTACAGGTTCGCCACGTTGGCACACGCGATGAGCAGCACCATGCCGACGGTGGCCAGCAGCACCCACAGCAGCGAGCCCACGTTGCCCACGACCTCCGCCTTGAGCGGCTTGATGAGGGCCGCGAACTTCGCCTGGTCCAGCATGGTCTGGGTGATGGGGCCGGGGTAACGCGTCGCCGCTACGGGGATGAGGCGATTCACCTCCGCCGCCACCTGGTCCAGGGTCACGCCGGGCTTCATACGGGCGAACGCCTGGTAGGAAAAGTCGGCCATCACAACCTTGGACGGATCCAACCGGGCAGGGTAGAGGACGGCGGGGTCGTAACCCTCGAACTGGAAGTCGCGGGGCAGGACGCCGATGATCTCGCGCGGCCGGCCGTCCATGGTGAGCGTGCGGCCCACGACGTCGCGCGCTCCGCCGAACGCGCGTTGCCAGTAGCCGTAGCTCAGCATTACCGTCTCCGGTGTGCCGGGCGAGTCGTCCTCCTTCGTGAAGACCCGGCCCAGCACCGGGCGCACCCCCAGTAGCGGCAGGAATCCGTCCGTCACCATGAGCGTGTTCACCTGCTCCGGTCGATCCAGGCCCGTGACGGAATCCGAATCGCGGTCCCACAGCGCGATGTCCTCCAGCAGCTTCGAGTCCGAGCGGTACGTCAGGTACGTCGCCGGCGACTGGTTCACCTCGTTGAAGCCCATGCCGGGCGCCGTGTGCCATATGCTCACCAGCCGGTCCGGCTCGGGGTAGGGCAGCGGCTTCAGCAGCACGCCGTTCACTACGCTGAAGATGGCCGTGTTGGCACCGATGCCCACGGCCAGCGTGAGCACGGCCGTGAGCGTGAAGAGCGGAGCGCGAAGCAGGCGGCGGGTAGCGTGGCGCAGCGGTCGCGGGATTTGCATGGCGTCTCACGAGATCGGGTGGCGTCGTTTCGCTGCCCACCGTACGGGTTCCCTCGGGCACGGGTTTCGTGGGCCCGGCATTCCACGCGCGCCGCGTCCCGTCAGGTTGCCGACTCGCCGGACGCGCCCCCGAAATCCCGTCCGTGGTTGCGCATTCTTTTCACGGGTCCGGCGATGCGGCGGCCTGTGCGCGCGCCTAGCGGATCGATATAAGAGGTTGTGGTACAACGACTTGTCAGGCACACGCGCACGTGGCCCGATCCTTGTTGCTTGTGGCACGCGCGCGATGCAGAATGAGGCCGCAGATCCGGGAGACAGATCATGTCGGGACGACGGGTGTCCTTCAGCGTGGCCGTGGCAGCACTGGTGCTCACAGCCGGGCCGCTTCGTGCCCAGGCGTACCGAGGCGCGGTAACGGCCCTCACGGGCAGTGCGGCCTATACCAATCTGGCGTCGGGCTCCGGCGCGAACGTGCTGCTGTCCTCCGGCTGGTTCGGCATGCTGCAGGGGGAAGGGTGGCTGGGGCGTGTGGGTCTGCGGCTGAACGGGGGGCTGTCCCATCCGCCCCTGGCGGACGACTCCTTGACGAGTTTCCGCCTCATGACGGGCGACCTGGACCTCATGGTGCGCCTGCGTCGTCCGTATGCGAACCTGTTCTTCCAGCCGTATGCCGTGCTCGGGCTCGGCGCCGTGCACTATGATCTCAATACGAACGCGACGCTGGTCGAGGGGCAGGCGTACGGCCCCAACCCGACGACGCGTACGTCGGTCGCCGCCGGGCTGGGCACGGACCTGGGATCCGGGCCGGTGGCTCTGCGCCTGGAGATGCTGGACATCATCGGGCTCCAGTCGCCGTTGAACCGAGTAGGCGGAGCCGCCTTCGGCCCGGTGCAGCATTTCGTCGTGACCCTCGGCCTCAGCCTGCGCTTCGGCCGCATCGTGGGCACGCCGAACAAGCCGAGCGCCTCGCCCCGCATCGCGGTGGAGCAGCCTGCAAGCCCACCCGCGACGCCCGCGCCTGCGCCCGCACCGACGCAGCCCGCGCCAGCACAGCCTCAGCCGAAGCCATGGCCGGCCCCACCGCGGGTCCAGCCGCGGCGACCGCCGGCCCATCCTGCACCTGCGCCTCAGGAGCCGAGCCCCACGCCAGCGCAGCCTGAACCCGGCCCGACGCAGCCGGCACCAGCGCCTGCGAACCCCACGCCCACCCCCGTGGCACCGCCGGCGACTTTGCCACCGAAGGTAGGTTCCAACCCGACCGCGCCTGCGGAGCCGACGCCCATGCCGACGCCGAGCGAGCCGGGACCCGGAACACCGCGGCCCACACAACCCGCGCCGACGCCGCCGGACACGACGACGCCCGCCCCGCCGGACACGACGCAGCCCGCACCGTCGGACACGACGCAGCCCGCGCCGCCGGACACGACGCAGCCCGCGCCGCCGGACACGACGACGCCCACACCGCCCGCGCCCCCGCCCCCGCCTGCTTCACCCGTTCATGGCCGTTTGTTCACGGTGCTGGTGACATGGAACCCGGCGTCGGCGCCGGACGTCAATCAGGCGTCGGCACTGTCCGCCGCCATGTTGGGCGTCGGCGTTCCCGTGTGGCCCATGCCGGACAGTGTCGCCGGTCCCAGGCACGTGGCCCGGGCCCGGGTGGGCGCGCTACGGAACGACGAGGACGGCAAGACGCTCGGCGCGTATCTACAGGGCACCTACGGCTTCCCGTTCGACGTGATCCACATCGACAAGTCGCAGAACGTGCCGGCCGCCGAGGTGCATGCCAGCGAGGATTTCGTGGCGGGCCTCAGCAAGCCGAAGGGCAAGGACAAGCCCGGAGGCAAGCCGAGCTGAACGGCCGGGCAAGCCCCGGAGGGCAGGACACCGGGCCCGTCGGCGATCGTCATCGCATCATCTGCGAAGATGGCGTGCCGGCGGGCTCGATGCGCGACCACGCCGGGCGATCCCTTGATGGTCTCGCGCACGTCATCTACCTTGGGTTGCGCTCCACAAACAAACCAAACGATTAGCAGTAAGGCGTGCGTGGTTGATGCCAACACCTCTGGCGAGCGCTGGGCTCGTGCCAGAATCCTGATCCTGGACGACGAGCCAGCGAACCGCCAGTTCCTCCGTCATGTCCTCCAGCCGGAGGGCTATGGCCATCTGCTGGAGATTCCGGATGGCCAGGACGCCCTGGAGCGCCTGGACGAGCTCCGCCCCGACCTCATCCTGCTGGACCTGATGATGCCGGGGTTCGACGGCTTCGCTTTCATGGAAGCGCTCCGGCGCCGGTCCGGCGCGAAGGACCTTCCCATCGTGGCCGTGACGGCCGACCCGACGGCCGCGATCCGGCGGCGGGCCCTGGCGTCCGGTGCCAGCGACTTCATGGTGCGTCCCTTGAGCCACGCGGACGTGCGTCTGCGGGTACGCAACCTGCTGGCGACCCGTTTCCTGCACGAAGAGCTGCGGGATTACGCCGCTCTGCTGGAGGAGCGGGTGACAGAGCGGACGTGGGAGCTGGAACAGGCCCGCATCGAGATCCTGGAGCGCCTGGCGCGTGCGGCGGAGTTCCGGGACGACGACACGGGTCAGCACACGGTTCGGGTGGGTCGGGTCGCGGCGCGGCTTGCACAGATCCTGACGGTGGAGTCGGAGGAGGTGGAGCTGATCCGTCGTGCGGCGCCGTTGCACGACGTGGGCAAGATCGGCGTTCCGGATGCGATCCTGTTGAAGGAGGGGCGGCTCACGCCGGAGGAGCGGGCGGTGATGCGTAC
Organism: Gemmatimonadota bacterium; assembly: GCA_037388885.1. Taxonomy (GTDB): domain Bacteria; phylum Gemmatimonadota; class Gemmatimonadetes; order Longimicrobiales; family RSA9; genus JARRJS01. Next base: position 3,992 of record JARRJS010000056.1, on the reverse strand, counting down.
GCACACGATGATCGGCGCCCGCATCCTGTCCGGCAGCCAGTCGCCGCTGTTGCAGATGGCCGAGCGCATCGCGACCACGCACCACGAGCACTGGGACGGGGCCGGCTACCCCGCCGGCCTGTCGGCGGATGACATCCCGCTGGAAGGTCGGATCGTTGCGGTGGCCGATGTGTTCGACTCGCTCACACACGAGCGGCCCTACAAGGTGGCCTGGACCGCGCGGGACACGTTCGCCTACATCGAGGACCAGGCCGACGCGCACTTCGATGGGCGCGTGGTGGAAGCGCTCCTGCGCATCGCGCCCGAGATTCGCGTGCTGGAATCCGGCCTGCTGGTGGATGCGGCGCCTTCGTCGCAGATCGCCGTCGCGGAGCCGCCGCTGGAGGAGCCGACGGAGAGCGAGTCGGCCCTGCTGGCCCGTGTGCGTGCGTTGACGGCCCGTCACGATGAGCTGACGCGGGAGCTGGAACGTCTCCACGAGCGGCTGGCGCACAATACCTTGGTCCGGTCGATCGAGGCCATGGACACGCCGGAGGTGGCCGAGACGGCACGGATGTGACGCTGCGCACACGTTTCCTGTTGAGCCTGCTGGGCGTGATCGCGCTTCCCACGCTGGCCTCCCTTTTCGGACTGAACCGACTGAACAAGGTCCGCGACATCGCGTCGGACCTACGTAGCCGCGCGGCGACCGGCGCCTTCGCCGTGGGCCAGCTGCGCACCGACCTGGCGGACTTCGACCGCTACAGCCACGAGTACGTCGCGACGCTGGACCCGAGTCTCGGTGTGCAGATGCGTGGCGCGCTCGCCGCCATGGCCGAACAGATCCAGCGGCTGCGGGAGGCTGGATTCGGCGGGGCCATGTCGCGGGCCCCGTTCCCGCTGCCCGACCTGACCGCCATGACCTTCCGCACCGACAGCCTGATGAGCGCCGCCGTTGCGGGATCCGGCGGCACCGCTCTGGATTCCGCGACGGCGTACCTGCAGGTCGGAGCCAAGCCGGTCATCGCGCGGGCCGAGTCATCCGTTCGGCTTCTCGCCGACACCATCAACCAGGAAAGCGCGAACATGGTGGAGCAGGCCCAGCAGAACATGCTGGCGGCGACAACGGCAGCCACGACCGCGATCCTGGCCGCCGTCGTCGCCGCGCTGCTGCTGGGCATCCTGTTCGCCGGTTTCCTGATTCGACCGCTGGAGCGGCTGCGTGCGGCCATGGGGCAGGTGGCCAGCGGCGATTTCGACGTGCCGCCGGACCTGCCGCTGGAGCGGCGCGATGAGATCGGCGAGCTGTTCCGGTCGTTCCGCTCCATGGCGGTGCGCCTGACAGAGCTGGATCGGATGAAGGCGGAGTTCGTCGGCGTGGCGAGTCACGACCTGAAGACACCCATCAGCGTCATCACGGGCTATGCGGAGCTCATCGAGGAGGAGCTGGCCGAAACACTACAGGGGCGGGCGCTGGACCTGGTCCATTCTCTGGGGCGTCAGACGGAAGTGCTGGGCAAACGCCTCAACCAGCTGCTGGAGATCAGTCGCATCGAAGCGGGCCACGCGCGGCTCGGCCTGGAGGAGATCAACGTCGGTCACTTCGTCGACAGCCTGCGAGAGCAATTCGGGCCGGTCGCCCGGCGCAAGGATGTGCAGCTCAATGTGGAGCTGCACGACTCCACGCCCCAGTTCATGATCGCCGACCCGGACTCGCTGCGGGAGGACATCCTGGGCAACCTGATCGGGAACGCCATCAAGTTCACGCCGGCCGGCGGCTCGGTGAACGTGCGCATCCGGGGCGAGGCGGGTCGCGTCCTGTTCGACATCGTGGACACGGGTCCGGGCATCTCGGCGGACGAGATTGCATTCGTCTTCGACAAGTATTACCAGGGCCGCCTGGGCCGCCGCATGGGGGGCGATGGGGCCGGCCTCGGCCTGGCGATCGCGCGGGCGGCGGTGGAGTCCCACGAGGGCCGTATCGGTGTGCGAAGCCGTGCGGGCCGCGGGGCGGCGTTCCACGTGTTGATGCCCGTCCATCCGGTTATCGAACCACTGGTGGCGGAATAGTCCGGATCCACTTCACGGTCGCGAGCGTGATGCTCTCCGGGACAATGTTGTGATGGCACACTTCACCGACGCCACGTTCGAATTCCTGCGGGACCTGGCCCGCAACAACAACCGGGAGTGGTTCGATGCGAACCGGGAGCGCTACGAGGCCCACGTGAAGGGTGCGGCGCTACGCTTCATCGTGGACTTCGCGCCCCGGCTGACGCGCATCAGCCCTCACTTGCGCGCGGATCCGCGGCCGTTGGGCGGGTCGCTGTTTCGCATCTATCGGGACATGCGCTTCGCCCGGGACCGCCGACCGTACAAGACGCATCTCGGCATCCGGTTCCCGCACGAGCAGGCGAAAGACGTACACGCCCCGGGCTTCTACCTGCACATCGCGCCGGGCGAAGTCTACGTGGGCTGCGGCATCTGGCATCCGGACTCCGACACGCTGCGCCGTATCCGTGACGCCATCGTCGAGGATCCGGATCGCTGGGTCGCAGTCCGCGACGACACCGGGTTCAGGGACTGGTTCGGCCTGGATGGCGACCGGTTGAAGCGGGCGCCCCGGGGTTACGACCCGGGCCACCCGATGGTGGAGGACCTGAAGCGCAAAGACTTCACCGCCGGCGCGCAACTGGTGCCGGCCGCCGTAACCCGCGCCGACTTCGTGGACGCGTACGCCGAGATCTGTACGGCCGGCACGCCGTTCATGCGCTGGTTGTGCGATGCGTTGAACGTTCCGTTCTGAGCTCCGGCAGAGACCCGACGCGAGGCGCGGCCTCAAAGGCCGCGCCTCCTCGCCCGTCAGGGCAGAACCATGAGCAGGAACACGAAGCCGAACAGGCCGACGGTCTCCACGATGCCCATGGCGATGATCATGAACGCGAGGCCCTGGCCTTCCCCTTCGGAAAGGGCGCGACAGGCCGCGGCGCCGATCCGGCCCTGGATCCACGCGCTGAACAGCTCGGCCAGCCCGCCCGCCAGGCCAATGCTGAGCAGCGCGCCCGCGTTGGTGGCGACCATGTTCGGCATGTACACGCGGGTGCGCAGGCCGATGAGCATCAGGATGGCGCCGTAGATGGTCTGGGACAGTGGCAGGCCGACAAGAATGACGTAGGAGAAGCTGAGCGGCTTTCCGGCGCGGGCTTCCTTGGCCCAGGCGCCGGCCGCCGCTTGGCCCGCGGCGCCGATCCCCAGCGCGCTGCCCGTGGCGCCCATGCCGAACACGAGCCCCAGCGCGAGTTGCCCCCAGAACGCGTTCATGAACCCCTCCTCCTATCTGCAAACGGTCGATACGGATAGCCGGTCCACTGGAGGCCGGCGTTGTTCGAGAATTCCAACAGGTTCAGGCGGACGCCGTGTGCGAAGATGGCGATGAGGACGAGCCCGATGTTGATCGTGTGACCGACGATCAACACGAGCGATCCGGCCACCCAGGTCGCCGTGCCGGCCAGCTCGGCCGCCAGAGTATTCGTCGCGAATCCCAGGTAGTAGCTGGCGAGGCCGACGGCCATGAGGCGAATGTAACTGAGCGTGTCGCTGAACGTGCCCGTCAGCGGCAGCAGGCTGCCGGCCAGGCCCAGCCCGAGTCGGCGCACGAGGGATCGCTGCGGCGAGCGGAACCCGATCACGAGGACAAGCCCGGCGGCCAGGCCGCCCATGACGGCGTGCGGCAGCCAGGCCGGCACACCGGCGCTGCCGAAGAACAGGATCCAGATCAGCCCGAGCATGGCCGTGAGCACAATGCACCAGCCGATCTCCGCGATGGCCGTGCTCTTCGGGCTCAAGGCGAGGGCCCGCCGCGCGTGCGCCACCACGAGGTGGGAGGTGCCGATGACGAAGCAGATCTTGATGAGGAGCATGCGCGTCTCCTCCTGGCTGCCGCGCACGAGCACCAGGCTGTCGAGCACGTGGCCCAGCGAACCGACCGGCCCGCCGGCAGCGGCGATGGCGTTGGG
>JARRJS010000055.1:0-30485 GCA_037388885.1 Gemmatimonadota bacterium | reverse complement strand
CCCAACGACCTGTTCATCGGCGCACTCACCGGCCCCGGCTACATGTACCCGAAGGCGATTCCGCGGACGCTGCTCCCCCGTGTCATCTCCCTGGCCGACTCGCTCATGGACCGGCTCGACATCAACATCTTCGAGACCATGGACTACTCCGAGGGCGCCACCGTCACCGGCAACACCGAGCTGCCGAAGTACATCGTGGACGCATACTACAAGGCCATGCCCGACGCCATCGGCTTCGCCAACGGATACGCGCCCGCCTACACCTTCACCTCCCGCAACGGCCGGCCCTTCGTCTCCTTCGACTACTACCTGTCACCGGACCGGCCGGAGGCCGCCGCCGCCGCCGACATCGAGGAGCTCGCCCACCTGAACCCGAAACGGCCCTACTTCCTCCTCATCCACGTACGGGAGCGGAGCAGCATCGCGCGGGTGAAGTCCATCCTCGACCGCCTCGGGCCCGACTTCCAGGTCGTGCCCATGGACGTGTTCATGAAGCTTGCCGGGCAGGACCCAACCTTCGAGGAGCGCTACTACCCGTCCAATCCGCCGAAGCGGTAGGGACGGCGCGCATCGAGACAGGCGAGGTTCTCATCGCGCGTGGAAGCGTTACGATCCGAGTGGCGAGGCCGGGATCCGACCGTCGGGGAATCAGTGGCGGAGCCGGCAAGACCCGCGCATCTTGAGGCCCCGACATTCACCCGTCGAAGGACACATGGACGAACCGCTGCGCATCATCCGGACGCCGATTACGCGAAGGGAGCTGTCTGCTCTCGCGCAGGAAGGATTCGGGGATCTGGTCAAGGCCGTCGTGGACACGGAGCGGCGCATCATGGCCATCGCCGCCGAGCTGCATTCCGATGAGGAAGCGGCGCTGCTGGACGACGGCTCCGCGCAGGCCGATCTCTGGGGCATCAACCTGTACCCCGAGGAAGCCGGCGACGACTGGATCGAATTCGACTCCATGATCAACGTGCGGCCTCGTCAGGGAAATCGATCCCGTTCCGTCGACGATCCGGAGATCCGGCAGAAGATCGAGCAGATCGTCGCAAAGCTGGTTACGGAAGAATGAGCGAACCGGAGGCATTGCACTCGGGTCTGACCGCAGGCCGCTGGCAAACGCTGACGATCGTCGAACAGCTCGCAAATGTCGGCAGCGAAGTGGATCGGGCCATCCGTGCGGATGAGGCGGGGAAGCAGGCGCGGCGTGACCGCGCAATCGACCGGGCGTTGGAGCTGTTCGACCTCACGGCGGCGGATCCGCGCTGGCGCTATCCGCGCAAACGGGAGGTCCTCCGCGCCCGCGAAGAGTTCTGTCGCCTGTTCTTCGGCGACCGCTTGCCCGGCGCAGCCGCCTCACTACAGAAGTACTTCTTCTATTTCGCCGTGGCGGCACGGTCGACTGCTTAGGCCCACTCGGGGATTGCCCCTCGATGTCCGGTAATGCACCTGCACAGGGCTTTTCTATCACCTTTCCGTGCCGAACACGAGGACGGTTGCCCCCCCACCGCCACCGAAGTTGAGCGACCCGCCGCCCGAGGTCGTCGCCACGTACTGCCGACCGTTCACCGCGTAGGTCACGACTCCGCCGTAGATGCCGGCGCCGGTGTAGAAGTCGAATAGTTTCTTGCCCGTGGCGGCATCGAACGCCAGGAAATCTCCGGTGGCCTCACCCGTGAACACGAGCCCACCGGCGGTGGTGGTGACCGCGGCGACCATCGCCTTGGAGGAGTGGTAGCGCCAGCGCACCGCCCCGGTCGTCGCGTCCACAGCCGTGAGCCAGCCCCGCTGGGCGCTGGCCTCCTTGGCGGTGCCGCCCAGGTACAGCTCGCCCGGGACGAACCGCACCGAATCGTCGGGTGCGAGGATGAACTTGAAGCACCAGTCGACCGCCGGAACGTAGAGGAACCCCTTGCCGGGATCGTAGGCCGGGCCGTTCCACTCCACGCCGCCCAGGGGGCCGGGGCAGGCGATGGTACCCTGCAGGGTGATCGGCGCATCCACGTTCTTCCGGGTCGTCACGGTGGCCTGGTAGAGCCGCTCGTGCGTTTGCCGGTCCAGCGCGTGAAGCAGGCCGTCCTTCCCCGCCGTGATGAGCAGGTCGCGCTCGACACCGTGCACCTTCGTGCGGATCAGTGGGCTCACCTGGGTGAGATCGTAGTCGTGATCATCCTCGGGTACCATCTGGTCGTACCAGAGGAGCTTGCCGGTGTGCACGTCGAGCACCACCACGCTGTTGGTGTAGAGGTTGGCGCCGGGGCGCAGGTGGGCCGGGATGTCGGGCGCGGGGTTGGTGACCGGGACGAAGAGGTGGCCGCGCGTTACATCCAGCGAGAGCGGGGTCCAGACGGCGCCGCCTCCGCTCGGAAACCCGCCCGGGTGGGCCCAGGTCTCGCTGCCCGGCTCGCCGGGGCGGGGAATGGTGTGGAACCGCCAGACGGGGGTGCCGTCCGCGAGGCGGAACGCGCCGATCCACCCCTGAATGTTGTTCTCGCTTCCCGCCGGCCCGATGATCACCAGGCTGTCCACGATGAGCGGCGGCATGGTGATGGTCTCCCCGCTGTCGGGGTGCGCCACCTGCCGTGCCCAGAGGAGCGTGCCGTCCGCGGCATCGAGCGCCACCAGGTACCCATCCGCGGTGCCGCGCACCACATAGCCGTCGCTGATCGCCACGCCGCGGTTCGCCTTCCAGAGCATCTGGTCCTTGGGCTCCCACACGGTGCGCCAGCGCTCGCGGCACGCGGCGGCGTCGATGGCCGCCGTCACCGTAGGCGTGGTGACGTACATCGTCCCTCGGTAGACGATCGGGTTGGCGTAGAAGGTCTCCAGCACCCCGAGCTGGTACGCGCACACCGGCGCCATCCGTCCGACGTTGGCGGTCGTGATCTGCGCGAGCCGCGAGTATCGGGTGCCGCGGTAGTTGCCCGTGGCATAGAGCCAATCCGACGAATCGGGGGTCGTGAGCTCGGCCTGGGTTGGGCCCGTACCTTCGGGACGCGCGCGCTTCCCGGCGATGAACGCGGGAGCCGCTTCGGGAGCCGGGCCCGCGGCGGCAGCCAGTGTGTCGAGCGGGATCTCGCCGAGCATCGCGGTGGATCCGTCGAAGGCCACATTGCCGGCGGACACGCCGTTCCGCGAGAGGATGTAGGCGAACACGTCGGCGTAGGCTTCGGGAGAGAGCGACCCCATAGCCGGCTTCGGCATCGTCGTGCGCAGCACGCGGAACAGCTCGGCGGCGCCCTTGGTGCTCCAGTTGTGAAGAAAGCCGCTCCCCGCGAGCGCGGGGCCCACGGCGCCTTCGAGGTCGGTGCCGTGGCAGGTGGCGCAGTACGCACCGTAGATCCGGCGCCCGCGCAGCGCCTGCGCGGCGGTATAGCTGCCCGACTGCGCAGCGGCGGGGCAGGGCAGGAGCATAGTGGCGGCCGTTACCGCGAGCAGGGCCTGCGAGAGTCTCCGAATCATCATGATCTCCTGACTTTTCTGTTCGCGGTGCTCCCCACTGCACCATACGCCGCTGGCACGCGCGGGTGCGCGCGTAGCGTCGTGCCGAGTAGACACACGGAGATGGCCCTGTTGACGCGCTCACGCCGTGGATCGCGCACCAACGCAGTGACGACGGGGATTCGCGGCCTTCGCGCCGCCGAGCACGCGTGCGGCAACGAGCTGCAACGGATAGGTGCTCGAAAAGCCCTGTTGGCCTGAAGGGCATGGTAGGTTGCGGATCAAGGACGGGCAAGCAGCGAGGGTTCTCCGGGGTGAGGACGAGGGTGAAAGGACGAGGAAGGGTGACTGGTCGAACTGGACTCTACGAGGGACGGAAGTGCTCGTCGGCTCGCCCCCGCTCAGCGTCCTCGTTTCTGGATCCCGCGAACTTCCGGCTAGTCCAGCGCGAGCTGATGACGTATTTCCAGCAGGGTGCTTTGGCGGGGGCGCGGCGTGCACTGGGGCCCTCCCGCCCGACATCGACCAGGCACGGCTCGCCGCGTACCTTGCCACGTACCTCGTGGGTGCTCACCGACGCGCAGCAGCGGCTCCTGCGGGAGGGGGCGATCATTCGGGCGCGAAAGGCGTACAACGGAGACTGACCCAAACGGTCCACCCCCTGGGAGGCCATGATGCCTGACTCCGCGGAACGCTTGTCGTCCGCTCTGACGGGCAGGTACACGATCGAGCGAAAGCTCGGCGAAGGCGGCATGGCGACGGTCTACCTCGCCGAGGACGTCAAGCACGGGCGCAGGGTCGCCCTGAAGGTGCTGCGTCCCGAGTTGGCCGCGACGCTGGGCCCGGACCGATTCCTGCGCGAGGTGCGCGTCACCGCAAACCTCCGGCACCCGCACGTGCTTCCGCTTTTCGACTCGGGAGAGGCGGACGGGTTCCTCTACTACGTGATGCCCTATGTAGAGGGAGAGTCGCTGCGGGAGCGGTTGACTCGGGAAGGAGATCTGCCCATCGCGGACGCGGTGCGGATCCTGTCCGAGGTCGTGGACGCTCTGGCGGAAGCGCACCGGATGGGCGTGGTGCACCGCGACATCAAGCCGGACAACGTGATGCTGTCGGGGCGCCACGCGGCGGTGACGGACTTCGGGGTAGCCAAGGCCGTCAGTGACGCCACGGGCACTGCGGCGACGACCACCATCGGCCTCACGTTGGGGACGTTGGCGTACATGGCCCCGGAGCAAGCCCTGGCGGACGAGCACATCGACCACCGCGCAGACATCTACTCCGTGGGAGCGATGGGCTACGAGATGCTGACGGGCCGGCCGCCGTTCCCGGACCGGACGCCCCAGCAGATTCTGGCAGCACACTTGACCGAGAGCCCGACGCCCATCGCCGAGCTGCGGGACGGGACCCCTCCGGGTCTCAACGACATCCTGATGCGGTGCCTGGAGAAGAAGCCGGCAGACCGTTGGCAGACGGCGCATGAGCTTCTCTCGGCGTTGGAGCCCTATGCCGCGTCCACGATAGGTGCGCCCCCCGTCCCACCGAGGCGGCGGCGCCTCTTCAGGATCGCAGCGGCCGCGCTGCTTTCGGCCGTCCTGCTTGTTGCCGGTGTCGAGCTCGCACCGGTCGTGGGCTCCCTGCTCGCTTCCAGGTCAGCCCCGTCCGAGCAACATCTCGCCGTCCTGCCGCTCCAGGACATCGGCGGAGACGCATCCAGCCGCGCCTTCGCGGACGGGATCGTGGCGACCCTGACGAGCGCCCTGAGTCAGCTTCAGCAGTTCCATGATTCGCTTTGGGTGGTTCCGACGAGCGAAGTGCTGAGTCACCAGGTTCGCAGCCCGGACGACGCGAACAAGCTGTTCGGCGTCAACCTCGCGGTTACGGGCAACCTGCAGAAGATCGGCACGGACCTCCGACTGACGCTCAACCTGATCAATGCGAAGACGCTGCGTCAGCTCAACTCTACGGTGATCGACGTGGCCGAGAAGGGCGTGATGGCGCTTCAGGGCAGGGCGGTCATCTCCCTCCTGCAAATGCTCGACCTCCAGCTCGATCCCACTTCGAGCCAGATCCTGGCGGCGGGCAACACGGACGATCCCCAGGCCTACCAGTACTATGCCCAGGGTCGTGGCTATGTCGAGCACCGCACCGACCCGAACGCGGTTCAGAAGGCGATAGACGCATTCACGCTCGCCGTCCAGCGAGACTCCACCTACGCCGCCGCCCATGCGGGTCTCGCACAGGCATACTGGGCGGAGTACGGCCTGACCAAGGAGAGCGACTGGGTTGCTAAGGCAGTGGCGGAGGCGGAGCTCGCGGACAGCCTGGATGATCGGCTCGCCTACGTGCTGACGACCCTCGGCCGGGTCCACGACGGCACGGGGCACTACACCGATGCGGTCGAGGACTTCAAACAGGCGCTCGCCATCGACCCGCTGAGCTACGAGGCGCGCCAGGGCCTGGCGACCGCTTACGAGCATGAAGGGCAACTGGACGAGGCGGAGCAGACGTACAAGAGGGCGATCGCCATGCGCCCCGACGACTGGAGCGGCTACGACGCGCTGGGGGTCTTCTACTTCAATCACGCGCGCTACGACGACGCAATCGTCCAGTTCAAGAAGGTGACCGAGATCAACCCGAAGGACTACCTGGGCTTCAGCGACCTGGGCGGCATGTATTACATGAAAGGCATGTTCAAGCAGGCCGCCCGCATGTGGGAGAAAGCGTTTGCGCTTGGGCACCAGTACACGGTCGCCTCGAACCTCGGCACGCTCTACTACGTCCAGGGCAACTATGGCAAGTCGGCCCGGGCCTTCGAGGAGGCCCTCCAGATCGACGACCACGACTACGTCATCTGGGGAAACCTGGCCGACGCCTACAACCAGGTGCCCGAGGACACCTCGAAGGCAAGCGCCACCTACGCTCGCGCGGTACAGATGGCGGAGAAGGCCAGGCAGGTCAATCCCAAGGATGCGCACCTGCTCGCTCAGCTCGGACACTACTACGCCATGCTGGAGGACCGTGCCAAGGCGCTGGACGCCACGAATGAGGCGTTGGCCCTCTCACCAAACAGCCCGTACGTCATGTACCACGCCGGCGCCACCAACGAGGAGCTCGGCGACCGGAAGGAGGCGGTCCGGTGGCTCGCCAAGGCGATCGCGAATGGCTATTCGAGGGCGGAAATCGAGCGACAGCCCGAGCTGAAGGAGCTCCTCGCCTCCCGGGAGTTCGCGAAAGCCCTCGCGGACGCGAAGAAGAACGTGGGCAAGGGCGGCCCGTCGCGTCCGTGAGGGTGGGTCGCTCGGCCACTCCGTTCACCACGTCCCAGCATGCTGTCCCCCCCGAAACACGCCGGCAACGTCTCAGCCCAGACGCTCCACCTGACAGAGGCTGGATCGGAAGGGGGGAAATCCGGAGATGGGGTCCAGCCCTTCGTCGGGGATGAGGAGGTTCACATCGGCCTCGGCCCAGCCGTGGGGCGCGCTCACCACTCCGGGGGGTAGAGTGTCGGTGACCCGGGCCTTCATGGTGACGGAGCCCAGAGGTGAGGAAAGGCGCACCGGGTCGTCCTCCCGGATCTCCCGGGCCGCCGCGTCCGCCGGGTTCATCTGGACCCGGGGCTCCGGATCCCGGCGCCGGAGCGTGGCGAGCTGTCTACCCTGGGAGTGGGTGTAGGCGGCGCTCCGCGCTCCCGAGGTGAGGACGAGGGGGAAGTCCCGGGCCACTTCCGGCGCGGAGTGCGGGCTCCAGAAGGGCTCCCGGTACTCGGGCAGCCCGGAATGGCCCAGCTCCTCGAGGATGGTGGAGACGAACTCCACCTTCCCCGTGGAGGTGCCGAAGCCGTTCCGGAGCCAGGCCCGCTCCCCTGGGTCTTCGACCTTCACCATCACGGGCTCCCCGTCGTCCGGCAGGTCGGCGGCCGTGAGCCCCAGCCTCTCCAGGCGGGCGTCGTAGCTGGCCCGGACGTCTCCGGCCCAGAACCGTTCGCCCAGGCCCAGCCCCTCCGCCATCTCGAACATCAGCTCCGTGTCCCCCCGGGCTTCCCCCAGGGGACGAACGGCAACCGGGCGGAGCTGGATCCGGCCCGTGGGAGACACGACGAGGGCCTCCCTTTCCAGGTGGGTCGCCGCCGGGAAGAACACCGTCGCCAGGTCACTGGTGGGCGTGGGGAAGAAGTCACACACCGACAAGAAGTCCAGCGCGGAGAGAGCCTTTCTCAATCGGCCCGAGTTGGGCCACATCATCACGTTCATCCCCACGGAGAACACCGCGTGGATCTTCCCCGCCTCGATGGCGCCGGTGAGGCGCATGGCCTGCCCCTCGTCGTAGCCCTCCACGAAGAGAGGATGCTCCGCGGCGCCCAGGGGCGGCTCCAGAGCCGCCACCTCCTCCGGGGGCAGATCGACGTCCGTCTCCCGGACGCGATGCCCCCAGGGACGGTTCCCCCCGTCCACGTCCAGGTTCCCGCAAAGGGCCGCCAGGAGGAGGATGGCCCGGTGTCCCTGGAACCCGTTGGAGTGGTGGACCGTGGAGCACGGAGAAACGGTGATCTGCGCGGGTCGGGAGGTGGCGTAGAGGCGGGCCGCCTCGACGATGGCGCTGGCGGGGACACCCGTGATGCGGGCGGCCTCTTCCGGGGGAAAGGCGGCGACGTACTCGCGGTACTCGTCCAGTCCGTGGGCGTGGCGCAGGAGAAAGTCCCGGTCCTCCAGCCCGTCGGCCAGGATTACGTGGGCGAGGCCCAGGGCCAGCGCGCCGTCGGTCCCCGGACGCGGCTGGAGGTGCAGCCGGGCCACCTCGGCGAGGGTGGTGCGCCTGGGATCCACGACAATGGTGGGAACGTCGGCCGCGTCGGTGAGGAGGTGGTGCCGCTCATACGGGAGTCGGCTCTGGGCCGGGTTGGCGGACCAGACCAAACGGCACTTCGTGGAGGCGTAGCGGGTGCGGGAGGGCCCCAGGAAGTAGTCGTACTCCTGGCCCAGGGTCACCGCCGCCGCCAGATAGCCCGAGGCGAAGCAGGCGCTGGACTCCGTCAGGTAATGGGGGGATCCGAAGGCGTGGGCCAGGCGCTTGAGGTACGGCCGGGCCTCCTTGGTGAAACCCGACACGAAGGCCACCGACCCCGGTCCGAATCGCTCCCTCACCTCCAGGAGCTTCTCCACCGCCAGCGCCACCGCCTCTCCCCGGCTCACCTCCTGCCAGGGCTCGCCGGCGTGAGACCGAGCCCGGGCACGGCTCCAACGGTCCGGGCTGTTGCGCTGCTCCAGCATTCCCTCGGCCCGGGGGCACTCCGGGTGCTGGACCTCGAGGATCTCCTCCCCGTCCGTCACCACGGTGATGGGGCAGTCCTCCGTACACATGTAACAGGTGGACTGGACGGTCCGGACGGTCTTCGGGGGATGCATCTGGAGCTCCCTCCCCGACGTGAGCGGTCGCGCCTTCGCCTTGAGGTTACGGCTACCCCACCAGGAACACCAGCAGGGTCGACACGAATAGGCGCCACGGAGGAGAGCCTCCCCCGTGGCGCCTTCGCACGACCGCTGATGCCGCGCGGTCAGCCCGCTGCTCGGCTCAATTGGCCGCGCACCACAACCACGTCCTCCCCGCGAATCGCCGTGCCTCCAAACTCGGGCAGGAGCGTCCCCGTCAACTCCAGGGTGACGCTGTCGCCGACCGTGGCATCCAAAAGGGCGGATTCCACCACGTCCCGGTTGCTGAACTTCACCGTGAGGTCTTCGATCCCATCGGGACCCGCGCTCGTGCACACGTCCAGCGTCTTGCCGGTGTACGGCTCCACGGGGGTGGTGACGTCCTCGAACGCGTGGCGGACCGGTGCAACACCTGCCAGCCGAAGCGTGGAGGGGTCGATCTGGCTCACGTCCAGCTCGGCGGTCCCGGCGATCGCCACCGGCAGCATCCCCTTCGCTCGCGCGTTGACCGGCGAGGGGCAGTCGCCGGGCTTGACATCGACCGGCACCTCCACCACATCGGCCGCGGGGATCCCGATCGTCAGCTGCGAGACCCGGAAGTCGGTCCAGTTACCGGAGGCCCAGGTGAACGTCGGATTCCCCATCCAGATCGCGTTCGGCCGCCGGTCGCTTTCGACAGGACCCGCCACCGACTCACTGTCCACCAACAGCGAATAGGCTCCGTTCTCGTAGACGAGGCGGTACTCGTGCTCCGACAAGGGACCCGGCACGTCCACCCGGGTGCCCAATAAATACGCCCGTAGCCCGCTTCCGTCCGCCCAGACCTCCATCACCCTCGAGCTGAAAGGACTGTCCCCTCCCTTCAGGGTCGCCGGGTTCCAATCCGAGAGGAACACGCCGGTCCCGTAGCCCGCGAGCTGCTCCATAGAGAGACGGAGATCCACGGTGAAGTCGCCGGTCTCCGGGAACGGATTGGGCCGGTCGGGTTGAGCGGTCCACAGGAACGGCGCTGCCCGGGTGGCCTCGGCGCTCACGATGATGTCGGTCTCCTCCGTCGTCACCGAGCCGTAGGGCGGCTGCTGACTGCGCCAGAGGCACGTCTCGCTGGAAGGATCGAACCACGCTTGGGTGTACGAGCACCAGCGCGGGCCCGCCACGGCATCGCTCGTCAGCGTGGTCAGCAGGCCGGGGCTCATCGAGTACACCGTCTGCAGTGGCGCGGCCAGGCGCGCGGGCTGCACCACTGGATCCGGCTGCGCGTCGGCAGGACCGGTCGTGTCCGAGCAGGCGCCCAGCGCCATCAGCGTGACAAGCGGAAGGGTCAGGGCGATGCGCCCTGCGAAATGGCTCTTCGATCTCATGACACGCCTCCTGGTCACTTCGTAAGGCCGGTTGAGAAGAGCTAAATGACTCTTTTCAGCAATTCTCGACCCGAAATGACGTGGTTCGGGGGCGTTCGTGGGTAACCGGCGGCGGCGGCAAGCACTTAGCCGGAGCGTGAGCGAGGGTGCGGGGGAGGACGGAAGCCGGGTCGATAGACTACCTTTTGCGGGCATCGGCTACTTCTTGGGGTGGGGGTGGACGCGGGTTCGACGCGACTCGCGCGCACACAGACCAGACATCCGTGGTCCAACCCGACCCAGCGACGGACCGTCCGTGCCCGGAAGCCAGCCGACGCGCTGTGAACCCTCCTCATCGACTTTCGAATTCGAACCCGAACTCGAATTCGGCCGTTCAGACCGCGCCCGATATTGCCGGTCCAACTGACTGACCGCGAACCTCGGATTATTGGACGGGCACACCTCCATTGGGAGATGTGTCGACTCACCTGTTTCGAGATCCCGCTGCGGACCGGGGGCAGAACCGTCAGTGGCTACGCCAGGTAGGGAGGGTGGGCTTGCGCGTAGACTACTTCTTCCAGGTCACACGCCTGCACAGCAACTTACCGACATCGTGACCCGTACGGTAATCGATGGCCAGCAGCGGATCACGACGCTGCAGATCCTCTGACCTCGTCGGCGGGGGGTGTCGATGTCGCGATTTCTCAGAGAGAACGAAGTTTCCGCGTTTCTGGTCCTGGTGATCGGGCTGAGTTGGATCCCATGGTATCTGGGGTCTCCGGATGTCCTGACAGCCATTCCGTCTTCCCTGGCACTGGTCATGGCGTTCGCGCACGGCGGCAAGGGGGCGGGCATGGCACTGATACGGTCCGCCGTCCGCTGGCGCGTGGGCTGGGTCTGGTGGGCCTGGGCCTGTTGCGGCATGCTCGGGATATACCTGGTTGGACTGGGCGCGTTCGCCGTCTTCGGAGGAACGGTCCCGCATTTCGGCGTCTTTCGCACCGAACCCCTGTTCGCGCCGGTTTTCCTGGTCATCGTGTTTCTCCCCGTCAACGGTCCCGTTGGCGAGGAACTCGGCTGGCGCGGCTATTTGCTTCCCCGCCTCCAAGACGGCTGGCTGGGGCCGTTGGGTGCCAGCATCGTGATCGGAACCGTCTGGGGAGTGTGGCATCTCCCGGTCTTCTTCAACGACACCTCCGTGCAAGGCTCGCTGGGCCTGGGATTCCTGCTCCCGTATATCGTGGGTACGGTCGCCAGTTCCGTGATCATGTCCTGGCTCTTCAATCGCACCGGGGGAAGCGTCTTGGTTGCCGGAATCATATGGCATGCGGCCACCGACTTCTGGGGCCCGCTTGTTCTCACCGATTCACTCACGGGCGGCGCCGTCGCCGTCGGGCGTGGCCTGTATTCCGCCGTCCTGGTAATCCTGTCTCTCGTCGCAGTCGTGATCGCCGTCGCTACGCGTGGCCAACTGGGGTATCGGCCACCTTCGCCTGACGGGGCAACGGAAATGTCCCCTGCCCGACTACCGCTCACAAGAACAGCCCGCCGCCGTTCACCGCGACCGCCCGGCCGGTCATGAAGCCGTTGCGTGCTCAGGCACCCGGCCGGACCATTAGCGGGCGGAGGAGGGGCTGTGCCGGCTGGTGGCCGTGAGCTCGTAGTGCGCCTGGGGGCCAGGACTTCGCGGTGGCCGGTCGAGGAGCCTGTTCGACCGCGGGCGTCGAGCGCGCCGAGCGCCCACGTGACGTGCTCTCCCACCTGGATCCGGGGTTGCGGTGCGGGACGAGCGGTCCGAGCCTGCGGCCATGGCGCTGCGGGAAACTCTCGAGAAGAGAGCGACCTGATGCTATATGCGCAAGCGAGAAATCTCGCGGTGACCTCGGCGAAACCCCGATCCGCGCGGTAACGTATCTGACAGAGACTGCGGCGCACCGCGTAAGCCTTCAACCGGAGCGTGATCCCATGACGGGCATCGAAGCACTGTTGGTAGGCATAGTCGCGTGCCTGCTATTCCTCGTCCCCGCGGGAGTCATCCTCCTGCGCCCTGTCTCCAAGCGGCTCGGTCACTACCTCGAGGCGGCCGCGGCCGCCAAGCGGGGGGCCTCCGGGGGTGAGCTTACAGCCTTACGGTCCGCGCTCGAACGGCTTGAGGCCCGTGTCGCGGTCACAGAGGAGCAGCTGGAGGCCAGGCTCTCCCTCACCGAGGAGAGGCTCGACTTCCAGGAGAAACTGCTGTCGGACCGGTCAACAACGGACCCTGCGGCCATCGAGCGGCCCCGGCATTCCTGAACCCCTTTCGCCCCGAACGCCGGCCACAATAAGCACAGAGAGATAGCGAGCGCCGCTACCCTCGAGCCTCCCGCCGCACAAAGTCGATCAGCGCCTGCAGCGCCGCCGATCGCTGCCGCCGGCGCGGGAAGTACAGGTAGAAGCCGGGGAAGGGCGGGCTGTACTCCTTGAGCACGGGGACCAGCTCGCCGTCCTCAACGTGCGGCCTCGCCCAGCTCTCCCACGTCATGTTGAGCCCGACGCCGGCAAGGCAGAGGCGCAGGTTGAGGGTCGGATCCGTCGTGACGATCCGCGAGTCCACGGACACGGAAAAGTCCCGGTCGCCTTCGGTGAACTCCCACCGATAGGGCGGGCTGTCGGGGCCGGGCCTCCAGTCGATGCAGATGTGTTCAGCAAGGTCGCGGGGGTGGTTGGGGACGGCGTGCTCCTCGAAGTACGCCGGTGCGCCCACGACGATCAAACGCAGCTCGTCGGACACGGGCATGGCCACCATGTCCTGTGCGATCACCTCGCCCAGCCCGATCGCAGCGTCGTATCCCGACTCGACGATCTCACCCGTGTGCTCGGTCACGACCAGGTCCAACCGGATCTCGGGGTACCGGCTCAGGAATCCGGCGAGGACCGGTCCGCTCAGGAAGCTCTCCGCGGCCCGGGAGACGTTCAACCGCAGCGTCCCGCGGGGCTCCTCCCCCAGTGCCCGCACGGCTTCTTCCGCGACCTTCACTTCGTCCAGCGCAGGCCGGACCGACTCGTAGAGCCGCTCACCCGCGTCCGTCAGGCGCACGCTGCGCGTGGTCCGCTCCACGAGCGTGATTCCCAGCCGCTCTTCGAGCCGGCTGATCGCCTGGCTGACCGCCGACCCGCTTACACCCAGCTCCCGCCCGGCGGCACGAAACCCCTGCGCCTCCGCGACGGCCACGAAGACGGACAGGCCATTCAGATCTGCCTGCATTGTTCAATCTCCTTAACACCGCGTTAAGCGCAAGCCATGTTCTCTTAACAGTAGCCCGCCGCAACATTACATACACTGACCGACGGCGCAACTCGAACACAGGCTGGAGCCCGTCAGCCAGGACGTCTACGGGGAGGAGGAACGACATGGAGATCACACGCAAGGATTCACTGCCGTCGATGCCGGGACCGGAGGACTGGTTCACCGGCACTGTCCGGGTGGACGGGCTTTTCCAGGCCCACGAGCCGGCCCGTGCGGCGGGCGCGAGCGTCACGTTCGAGCCGGGAGCACGCACGGCGTGGCATACGCACCCGTTGGGCCAGACCCTCATCGTGACGTCCGGCCTCGGCTGGGTGCAGCGGGAGGGCAGTCCCATCGAGGAGATCCGCCCCGGTGACGTGGTCTGGTTCGAGCCCGGCGAGAAGCACTGGCACGGGGCGTCAGCCACGGAGTCCATGAGCCACATCGCCATCCAGGAGGAGCTGGACGGCAAGGCGGTGGAATGGCTCGAGAAGGTCAGCGACGAAGAGTACGAAGCCGGCAAAGGAGACTGAACTCATGATTCTGGAAGAGACATACACACTGGCCAACGGCGTGGAGATCCCCAAGCTGGGACTCGGCACCTGGATGATCAGCGACGAGGACGCCCAACAGGCTGTTCAGGACGCCATCGAGATCGGCTATCGCCACATCGACACCGCCCAGGCCTATGGCAACGAGCGCGGAGTCGGGGAGGGAATCCGGGCCAGTGGCGTGGCCCGCGAAGACATTTTCGTGACCACGAAGCTGGCCGCCGAGATGAAGTCGTACGAGGAGGCGGTCTCAGCCATCGATGAGTCGCTTCGGAAGCTAGGGCTCGACTTCATCGACATGATGATCATTCACAGCCCGAAGCCGTGGGCGGAGTTCCATGGCGTGGACCCCCACTTCGAAGGAAACCGCGAGGCGTGGCGAGCGCTCGAGGAAGCGTACGAAGCGGGGACGCTCCGGGCCATCGGAGTTTCGAATTTCGAGAAGCGGGACCTGGACAACATCCTCGAGTCCTGCTCCATCAAGCCAATGGTGAATCAGATCCTGGCGCACGTCAGCAACACGCCGGCCGAGCTGATTCAGTACACCCAGGACAAGGGCATTCTGGTGGAGGCGTACTCGCCGATTGCCCACGGGGAGCTGCTGAAGAACCAGGAAGTGGCGGACATGGCCGGGAGGTACGGCGTTTCGGTACCCCAGCTGTCGATCCGCTACACCCTTCAGCTCGGCCTTCTGCCCCTGCCCAAGACCGCGAACCCGGCGCACATGAAGGACAACGCCGACGTGGACTTCGTGATCTCGGACAAGGACATGGACCGCCTGAGGAACGTGGACCCGATCGAGGACTACGGCGAGGCCAGGGTGATGCCGGTCTTCGCGAAAGCATGACCCTGCGATCGGGGAGCCGCCTGACAGAGTCGACCGCTATCCTGCTCTCTCCAACGCCCACGCCGCGTGCTCCGGCACCAGCGGGTCGTCTTCCTCAGCGGCGACCCGCAGGACCGCCACCGCCTCCTTCGGCGGCTTGTCGGCCTCTGTCAGCCAGTTCCCGATGGCCATGGCGATGTTGCGCAAGTGCCCGTCGTAGCCGGCCCGCCGCATCGAACGTGCAGCGAGGAGTTCCAGCGGGAGGCGGTCAGCCTGACCCCTAAGCCCAATGCGAGTGTGTCCCAGGTGGCGAGGTACATCGTCCTGGCCGTGAAGGGCACGTTCGGGCCCGAGTTGATCGAGCGCCTGTCGCAGCGGCTCGGCGAGCCCAAGTCCGCCATGTTCATCGGAACGCCGGGCGACCGCTTCCCCCACCGTGTGGAGGATCTGGGAGGGGTGCGGATCATTCTGTGAGGGGGCTCAGTCGTTCGGGGGGGCCGGCCTGAACCAGCGTTCCACGCCCGCCCTGCGCACGAGCCGGCGCACGCACGTATCGTCGACGCCCCGGCCGATAAACTCCCAGTCGCCTCCGACCAAATAAGGCAGATTCGGGTCCCGCTCCTGCCACGCCCGATCCAGCTCCTCACAGAAGCGGTCCATGTGGCCGTTGGCGAGATGGAGTATCGCCATGAACCACGGAGGGGCATACCGCGTTCGTGAGGCTTCCTCGGCCCTTCGAAGGATCGATTGAGCGGAGTCGGCCCGCCCGGCCCGGGCGAACGCGATCGCCCGCCAATGGGCTACGCAAAACTCATCGCCACACAACTCCGTGGCCCGCCGCAGCGCTGCGATGGCATCGCCCGGGGCTCCTCGAGCCAGCGCGATCAATGCCTTCAGCCAATGACCGACCCAGAAATCGGGATCGAGCTCCAGGGCCACGTTTGCCCAGTATTGAGCCTCGTCCCACCGATGCAGGTAGTAATAGCGTGCCCCCAGGTTGGCGGTGACATAGGCGCTGCCGGGATTCAGCCGCTGAGCCCGCGCGGCTTGAACGAGGGCATCCGCTCCGCGGCCTGCGTTGTTGAGGAAGTAGGCATACCAGATGCGCGCATCGGAGTCGCTCGGATTCAGCTCCACGGCCTTGTGGAACTCCTCGTCCGCTGCCACCCAGTCCCAATCCCACGCCTCGTGAGCGTAGGCCAGCAGGACATGAGCCTGGCCGAGCGTGCTGTCGATCGCCAATGCGCGGTTCGCGTATTGGATGATCTCGGGCCACAGATCCCGTCCGGATACAGGTGTTCCTTCCACGCAGGAGAGCCGTAACAACCCGAGCCACACGTAGGGCAGCGCGAACGTGGAATCACGGTCGATCGCCTCCTGGAATTCCGCGGCGGCCCGGGCCTGACTCACCACATCGTGCTCGTCGAAGTGCTTGCGCCCGAGCAGGTACAGCCGATACGCAGCGGTGTCAGCCGTGGCCTCCGCGCCGACCGCCGCTGGCTCCGCTTCCGCGACGTGCACACCGAGCCGCTGCCTCGTCTCCATGGCGATTTCCGTCGGGATCTCCATGACCGCGCTCCTCGGGCGCTCGATGGCCACGGCCCAGACTACGACCCCGGACTCCGGCCGAACGAGGCGCACCACGGCACGCAGATGGCCGTCCACCTCCAGTAGCGTGCACACCAGAACGCTCTCGACGCGGAGGCTTCGGCCTTCCTCGCGGATCTCGTCCACCGACGAAGCGGCCCGACCCCGCACGGTCACCCAGTCCAGCACTTCCAGCTCGCCCACGCTCGACAGAACGCGAATGACCTCCATCGTCATGCCCTGGGGGAGGATGGAATCCGCGGCTGGCAGCCCGCGTCCTTCGAACGGAAGCACCGCGATCCGCATCGCCTGGGATTCCCCCGTAGGCGGCCACCGGGTCGAGAGGACCCAGACGGACGCGGCGATGAGGCCAGCAGCAGCGAACGTCAGCGACCACCGCGCAATCCGCCGGACCTTCCGGCGTGGATCGCCAAGCTCCGGCACCGCGGCAGAACCGGGCGGGGTCGAGGGTGGAAGATCATATGCGCGGGCACCATCGGCTCCCGAAAGGTCCGGATGCGCGGAGACTTTCAACGCGGGCGGCGGTCCCCAGGTGGAGCTCCGTATGGATGCCACGAGCGCTGCGGTCTCCGGGGCCGGCTCGAGGTCGAGCTCCTCCCCCAGCATCCTCGTGAACTTCTCGTAGAACGCAACCGCCGCCGCGCGGTCGCCCGGAGCGAGCGCCGCGAGAAACGCGCACACTGCGCTCTCGTCCGTGGGCGACAGTGCAAGGGCACGTTGGCCCATCCGCGCGGCCTCCGTGAAGCGCCCGGCATCGATGGAGGACCGAGCCACGGCCCACGCCGACTGCGATGCTTGCTCACGCAGCCTTTCGCGCTCGCCCGCGAGCCAATCCTCGAATTCCGGAGCGTCGGAGACGTGGAAGGCGTTGAGGAGCGGCCCACGGTACAGAGCCACGGCCTCTCCGTTGCGCCCGGCGGCGACCGCTTCCTCGAACCGGACGACATCCGATCGCACCGAAGCTGGATCCACACCGACCTCTTCACTGCCACGCGTCGCGATCACGTCCTCGGGCAGAGCGCCACGCAAGAACGAGAGGCCGCGACTGAGCGAATTCCGCGCCCTCCTCGTGTCGAGCTCGGGCCAGAACATGCGCAGAAGCTCGTCACGGCGATGGTACCCACGGGGTCGCGCCAGGACGAGGTAGGCCAACAGCGCGGCGCGTTTGGGCTGGGCGAGGATGGGCCCCACGGGACCCGTGGCCGAGTGCCGCACCTGCAATGAACCGAACGCCAGCAGTTCGATCATCCCCGGAGACCTGTCAGGAGAGACGTCAGTCAGAGCCAGGGTTGAGGAAGGTCAGATCGTGCGCCTACGATACGTTCAAGTTAGCGATGGCTCCGCTGCCGTTCAATCACGACGCCGCATCCCAGAAAGGAGCACGTACCATGCGCACGCACAATCTTCCACTGATCCTCGCCACCGTCGGTTTCGTCGCCTGCGTGGATCAGCCCACCACGGTCGAGCTGACGCCTGCCGCCTGGGCACCCTCCAACGCCCTCGACCGGCAGGTTCCGGCGGTCGGGCGGATCGCCTACCGGGTCACGGGCGACTTCGTATCCCCACAGCACTCCTGGTCGTTCTTCGGCCCCATGACCATCAGGAACCTCGACGCCTGGGTCGATCGCGATGGCAACTCGGGCGGCTCCTACGATGTGGTCCTCGAGTGGGCCGGTAGCGAGGATCCTCCCCTGGTGTCTCACGAGCAGGTGGTTTGCGTCTCGGTGGACCCGGGCACCCGCCAGGCGTGGATCGGGTCCGGCCGGCCCGACGCCAACTGGGGCACCCACTACTCCATCCTCCAGATGATGGATCGCTCCCCGGCCGCGATGTCGGAGACCGCCCGCGAGAACAGCGGGCATGCCGACCTCTTCACGGGTCGGACCAGCCCGCCGTGGGAGCCCGGATCCGGGCCGGACTTCTGCCGCCTCCAACCGGATCTGGGTCAGATGTGGGTCGAGGTCCCAGACGCGGATCCTCTCCCGCCGACCGTCATGTTCCCCATCGACCCCGGTGGCGACCTCCACATCCAGATTGCGGGGCCGCGCAACTGAGAGGCACGGACGTCCGGGTATGGCTGGACGACACGACGGAGGGCCCCGGTGGGACCCTCCGTTTCGTCTTGATCGCCGGGATATCCGAGACGTCCACAGGACGAGCCCGGGCGCTCATGCCCCGCTGAGACAGTCGGTGTTGAAGTCTTCCATCACTCGACCCTGGCAGTTCTGCCCCACCCCACACGGTCCGAACGATCCCGTTCTGGCGTCGGTGAGCTGCAGGATGAACAGATGACCACGCGCCTCCACACCCATCCTACCGATGGTTACCGAAACGGCGTTTGGATTCCGTATCTCTCGAGACCCTGGACCTCGCCCGCCGATGCTCACCAGCCTGACCGCTCCAGCGCCCACGCCGCGTGCTCCCGCACCAGCGGCTCCTCTTCGTTCACCGCCTCCCGCAGCACCGCCACCGCCGCCTCAGGCGGCTCCTCCATTGAAGCCAGCCAGTTCCCCATTACCACCGCCACATTACGCTTGAACGCGGCGTACGCCGCCCGCCGGATTGCCGACCCGCGCGTCCACCGATCCCACTCCTCCCGGGTCATGCGCATCAGCGAAACGAGCGATGGAGCTTCAGTACCCGGGAGCAAGGGGGAGCGCCGCGAACCCACCCCTCCGATTTTCGAATTCGAACTCGAATTCGAACTCGAATTCGGCTGTTCGGGCCGCACCCGATACTCCCGGTCCACCTCACCACTGGCAAACCTCGGGTTGTTGAACGGACACACCTCCTGGCACACATCGCACCCGAACACGTGATTGCCCATGGCCGGTCGCAGCTCCTCCGGGATGGGCCCGCGGTGCTCGATCGTCAGGTACGAGATGCACAGGTTGGCGTTCATGACGGGCGCGCCGTCCGCGTCCCGTCCCAGCAGCGCGCCGGTGGGGCAGGCGTCGAGGCAGGCGCGGCAGCTGCCGCAGCGGTCGGCCTCGAATGGCTCGTCGTACTCCAGCTCCAGGGGCAGGAGCAGCTCGCCCAGGAGGAAGTACGACCCCTTGCGGGGGTGGATCAGCATGGTGTTGCGGCCGAACCAGCCCAGGCCGGCGCGCCGGGCCAGCTCCCGCTCCAGGACCGGGCCCGCGTCCACGTAGGCGCGGGCCGCAGGTAGCGCCTCGCCTGTCTCGTTCTCCAGCCAGTGCAGCAGTGCCAGCAGCCTCTTCTTCACGACGCGATGGTAATCTCGGCCCTTCGCGTATCGGGCAAAGTCCGCGTAAGCCGGGCTCGTCGCGCCCGGCCTGTGTTCGGGGTGACCCTCGGCCTTCTTCTCGGACGGCGATAGGGAGACGGGGAGACGGGGAGACGAAGGGATGGTGCCGTCGTAGAAGTGGCCGACGACGACAGCCGAGCGCAGCTCGGGCCAGCGCGACGTGGGGTCCAGGCGCGCGTCCACGGCGTCCTCCCGGGCAAGGTAATCCATCGACCCGTGGTGGCCCTGTTCCAGCCAGCGGCGGTAGAAGGCCGCGTGTTCGCTGGCTCGCAGCGGCGCCACCCCGACCAGCTCGAACCCGAGCTGTCGCGCCTCGGCCTTGATGCGCGACGAGAGGGAAGCCGTCATCCGCGGAGCCTCCTCACGCCGGCAAGCCCGCCTCGCCTGCGTTCCCCGTCTCCCCGTCGCCCTGGGGGCGGGGCGGAGGCGGGGGAGGGGTCGCCCCCTCAACGTAGGACTGGGGCGACGACAGAGGATGGCCGCCCCCGTTGCCTGACATCTTCTGGAGGATCTCCAGCAACGCTCTGTCCTGTGCCGCCAGGTGGTCCAGCACGGCACGGATCTCTTCCTCCGCCCGCAGGTTGGTGAGGTAGTCGTTGTGGGCCTCGAGCCGGTCGCGCGCCGCCTGGCGGTTCTGGCTCATCATGATCATGGGCGCTGTATACGCGGCCTGGAGGGACAGAACCAGGTTCATGAGGATGAACGGGTACGGGTCCCAGTGTTGGAGCCAGGCCGCGACGTTCAGGATCACCCAGACGACGAGGATGGCGGACTGGGTCAGGATGAACGGCCAGGAGCCGACGACGCGCGCGACCGCGTCGGCCGCCCGCTGGCCCACCGTCGCCTGCTCGGCATCCAGCTCGTTGACGCTGCGCACGGGCGGATGCCGGTGCTGGAACGGCCGCGGGAAATGGATAGCCAAGGCCACCCCCCTTTCATTGCTTGCGTTCGCCTGCGATCGAGGTGCACTCGACGGTTGTGGCAATCCGCGCGCCGGCATACCGCAAACGTCCACTACCCTGCTCCGGCGTGGCGAGGAAGCTCCGTCCCCACCACACTACCACGACGGGGGAGGCAAGGCGACGGGCCCGCGGCAGGATTCTGGCGAGCGCAGCTTCCCGGGAACGGCCTCATGGTCGACCCCTCGGCCCCGCTGGTGGCAGCGGGGCGGCGTTGGGATCACATTGACACAGGGACGCGTCGGGACATAGACTCGGCGCGACCACGTCCGGAGAACACGGCGGGCGGACGAAGGCCCGCGCGGGCGCCCATGCACCCGGGAGCGTACCATGAGAGGAGCCATCCCAGCGGTCGTCGTGCTGGCCCTGCTGGCCGGTACGGGTGAGGCTTGCCACCGTGGCGGCGAGACGATCCATACGACCACCAGCATGACGCTCAACGGCTCGAAGCTGGAGCTGCCCGATCGGGCGGGTCCCGTGGAATTCGACTCCGGCAGCGCGTACATCATCCAGGGCAGCGACAGCTTCCATATCCGCATCGAGATCGCCAACAACGAGGACCAGCGGGAGCGCGGGCTCATGTTCCGGACATCCATGCCGGACACCAGCGGCATGCTGTTCATCTACCCGTCGCCCCAGCAGGGCAGCTTCTGGATGCTTGATACACCGCTGCCCCTGAGCATCGCGTTCGCCGACAGTACGGGCGCCATCTTCAACATCCTGGACATGGAGCCGTGCGTGAAGGAGATGTCGTGGGAGTGCCCCACCTACGACTCCGGCGGTCGGTTCCAGTACGCGCTGGAGATGAAGAAGGGGTACTTCGACGAACGCGGCATCAAGGCCGGCGCGAAGATCGTGGCCAGCGCAATGAGCGGCGGCTGAGCCTGAGGTAGCAGGTAGCAGGTGGCAGGTCAGCGTGTCCTGGTTGCGAACGTTCGCGGCGGGACTGCCACCTTAGCGGCGTACGCCTTTCTCCCCTGCAGCAGGGTGATCCCGCGAAGCCTGCGCGACGACGGTTGCAGTCCCGCCGCGAAGGCCGAATCACCGGTAACTCAGACCTGCTACCTGCAGCAACCGTGGCGCCGCCGTGGTTGCGCCCTGCCACCCCGGGGCCGATGGGCGACGGAACGACGAATGAGGGAAACTCGGTCGCCCGTGGCCAACGTAGTGGCGTCAGAAGCTCTGCCGGGTGGCGGCAAGCGGACCCCTTCACGGCGGCTGCATGACCCTCGAGCCTTCCGAACGGAAATCCCTGGAACGGCTGCGCAGGCAGATCCGCCGGGAGCATGACGCCGGAGTCGCTCGCGGTGCGTCGGCGCCGACAGCCGACGGTGGGTCGCCAACGGTGGTCGTCGGTGGCCGGCCGGCGCGCGGGCTGGCACGCCGCGTCCTGTCGGTCGCGGGCGTCGTCGTCCTCGCCATCGTCGCGCCGTCTTTCGTGCTCATCCGCACGACCACATTCCTTTACCTGCATGTCGACACGGGGACGTGGGGCTCGCTGGCTCTCGCAGCGGCAGCGACGTTCCTGCTGCTGGCCGGGTACGCCGCGGTGGCGAACCGTCGTCTGCGTGGCCGCTTCCACGTCTCCCGCTTCCTGCTCCGCGGCCTCGCCCTGCTCGTCGGCGTATACTGCCTGTACGGGCTGCTCTATCTGTCCGGCACGCACGCCAAGGACGACGCCGTGCGCGCCGAGTACCGGTCGCTACACCCGCACCTGCGGCTGGCGCTGGGCACGCTCGTGCTGCTGGACGGCGACCTGCTCGTCACCGACGCCGCCCGGCGCGTGGACGACTACGCCGCCATGGGCCTGCCGGCGAACGAGCGGTCCCTGCACCTGCGCCAGGTCGATGGCTACGTCCACGCTGCGGACCTTCGCACGAACGGCCGGTCTTGGCTGCGCAACACGGCCACGGTGGTGTATTTCCGGACTCTGGGCTTCCGGACCCTGAGGCACGTCGGTACGGCGGACCACCTGCATGTCTCGTATCCGGTCGAATCCGGGACCGGGGCAAAATAAAGAGAGGCGGAGCCAGGGGCTCCGCCTCTCCCTCACCGGGACCTTCCGGCCCCGTTTTCTTCTTCCGGCTACGGGTGCGACACCGTCGTGCTCCACGTCAAACCCTCACCACCGCAGCACGTCAACTCGGTGTCGAAGCTGAGCGTGTTCGTGGCGAAGTCGTACGTGCCCGTGATGTTCGCCGTGACGCCGTTACCTCCCGCGTCCTCCGGCGAGAACTGCACGGACCCATCGGTCAGGACGTTGAAGCCCCACGGTATGGCGCCACCGAAGGCGCCCCACGCGAAGTCGTCCATGACGTAGCGGTACGTCGTGCCGCTGATCGTGGTCGGGTTGTCGCTGATGGCGATGTCCAGAGTGCCACTGCCGAGGTCCCCGGTGATCGAGCCGCTGTACGTACCGGTCGTGATGGTCGCCGGGCCCGCAGTCACGGTGAGCGTGAACTGCGTGTAGTCGCCCAGGTAGCCCACCATCACGGAGTCCGACTTGCTGCCCTGCGCCGACGTCATGTCGATGATCAGCTGGCGACCGATGGTGGCCGTACTGGGCACATACACCCACATCGTGTCCGTCGGCGTCTCCGCATTCGGATCGTAAGCGATCGTCACCGTGCCGGCCGACCCGGCGGCGGTGGTGCTCCCGCTGTCGGCAACGATCATGTAGTCGCTGTCGGCCACAGCATCACCGGCAGCGTCCATGGCGTAGGAAATTGTGATGTCTTCCTCCGGCCGGCTCGGCGCCTGGAACACTACGGGCGCCCAGGAGCCAGTGTTCGGTGCGCTCGCCTCGGTGGGGTTGAACCGCACCCACGGTGGGCCCAACGTGCCGAACTGCTCGACCGGATTCGTGATGTCCTGGCACGCGGCAGCAATCCCTGCGACCACCGCCAAAGCACCAATGATAGCTAAGATTCTCATGGTCACCTGTTCTCGTCTGGGATCGCGTCAGTTGCCCTCGTACCACATGGGCGAGGAGAGCCCCGGCCCATTGGGATTGGTCGGCGCGTTCGGGTTCGCCGACAGCTCGTTCGGCGGATACGGGTAGCGCCGGATGATGTCGCCCAGCGCCGCGTTCTGCGGCAGCGGGAGACTCGGATAATGGGTCCGCCGCCACAGGGCCCAGTTCTCCGGCGCCCGGTCGAAGACCTCCATGTACTGCTGGTCATGGATCGCGTCCAGGGCAGTCGCCTGGTCGGCGAAGCTCGTACCCAGGGAGGTCATGTACGCGGTCTTGTCCGCCGTGGCGATGGCGCCCGGCTTCCCATCGAAATAGTCCAGGGCCGCCTGCACGCCCGACTGGTACGCCGTGAAGGCGCCATTCAGGTCACCGTTGGAGGCCTTGAACTCCGCCTCGTTGAACCAGACTTCCGAGGCCGAGAGGATCCGGCTCGGCCAGTCCCGCCGGATGATGTTCTGGCTCACCGTCGCGATCTGAGCACCGCAGTAGTCGAAGTGGCCGGCCGCCTGACCGATGTAGGTCGTGGCCGGTGTATTGCCCGCACCACAGAGGTCCGTTGGCAACTCGAAATAGGTGCTGAGCCGAGGGTCACTCACGTTCTGCATCTGGTCCACGAGCGACTTCCCCGCGAACAGGAAGCCGTTCCCGTTTCCGACGTCGATGAAGCCGCCGAACATGTTGTTCAGCTTCCAGACGTTGTTCTCGTTCCCCGTGGTGTCGAAGAACGGGATGTCGGCTTCCTGGTTGTTCGCCCGGATCAACGGCTGGCTGAGAACCGCCGTGATCTGCGCGTCCACGGCGTCGCCGCCGCTCTTGAGCTCCATGAGGACCCGCAGCTTCAGCGAGTTGGCGAACCGGACCCAGAGGTTCATGTCGCCGCCGTAGATCAGGTCGCCGTCGGTCACACCTGGCGGGCCGTTCGGCTTCACCATGGCAACGGCGCTATCCAGCTTCGCCACCAGGCCGGTCAGGATGGTCTCCTGGTCATCGAAGTGCGGGTGCGGGAAGTCGACCCCGTCCGTCGCCTCGGTGAAGGGCACCTTTTCCCACAGCATGGTGTTGATCCAGAACGTGTAGACGGACAGGATCATCGACTGCGCCGCCGTGTTCACCTGCTGCGGGTCGGCCGCCATCGCCTGGTCCTTCATCAGCTTCAGGTTCTTCAGCACCGTGGTGTACATCGCACCCCACGTGTTGCCCGTGGTGTACGGGCTGATCTGGCTGTAGGTCTCCGGCTCGGTGAACACGCCGGCCGAGCCGTTGGACGCCCAGATCTGCGTGAAGAACTGCATGTCCGGACCGAACTCGATGGACTTGTTCTCCGCCATCGTGGTCAGCACCGTCGGCATGAGGTAGTCCCCCTTCACCGACGTGGCCGCGTTCGGGTCCTTGTTGATGTTGAGGTCGAATACGTCGCCGCAGGCGGCGAGGACCGGCACCGCCAGCAGCAATATGAGTAGAGGCCTGAGCTTTCGCATGACTGTTCCTCTCATTAGAAGCGCGCTCGGATGTTCAGACCGAAGGACCGCACGGTCGGGAGCTGGTTGAACTCGATCCCCTGTCCGTTGGAAGCGGAGCCGAAGAGGCCGGTCTCCGGGTCGATGTGCGGGACCTTCTTGTAGAACAGCCAGAGGTTGTTGCCCTGGAGGCCGACCTGCAGGCTCCCGAACGGCGTCTTGGCGAGCCACTTCCGCGGCACGTTCCAGTCGAGCGCCAGCTGACTCAGGCGCGCGTTCGACGCGTCGAACTGGGCGCCGCCGTAGTAGTTGGCGTTGTCGTACGCCTGCCACCACGCCTGCATGCTCTGCGTGGGCACGTCGTTCGGACGGTACGTGCCGTCACCGTTGTCGATCACGCCTTCGTCGATGAACGTGCCGCCACGGTTGACCGCGGTCTCCTTGGCCAGGCCCTGTGAGCGCAATGAGCGCACCGTATTGGAGTACAGCGTGCCACCCTGCCGCCAGGTTACGAGGGCGTTCAGTGACACGTCCCCTACCGAAATGGTGTTGCTGAAGCTGACCTGGAACTTCGGATCGATGCCGCCCAGGCGGATGATGGCACCCGACTGCCGGAGACCCGTGGCCGGGTCAATGATCGGCATCCCGAAGTACTTGGATGTGCTGTCGGTGACCGTCAGGAAGCCAGGGCCGTACAGTCCGAAGGACTGGCCGGGCACGGCCTTCACCTGCAGCCCGTTGTACCCGCTCGCGATGATGAGCGACTCCAGACCGGGCGCCAACGACACCACCTTGTTCTTGTTCTGGGTGTAGTTGACGTTCAGGCCCCAGTTGATCAAGCGCGTTTGAACCGGGGTCAGGTTCAGCGCCGCCTCGATGCCCTTGTTCGACACCTCGCCGATGTTCGTCCGGTTGGCACCGAAGCCGGTGCTCTGCGGGATCGGGATCGAGATGATCTGGTCGGCCGTGCGTATGTCGTACCACGTGAGGTCGATGCCGGCGCGGCCGTTGAAGAACTGGAACTCGCCGCCCAGCTCGTACGTCGACTGCCGCTGCGGCTTCAGGTTCGCCGGCGGGATGGTGTTCGTGGCGTTGAACCCCGTCTGACCGCCGAATGGGAAATTGTTGCCCGTTCCGTACTGCCCGAAGATGCCCGACACCGGGTTGTACAGGAAGTCGAGCTGGTACGGAGCCTCGTCGCTACCCACCTGCGCATAGTTCGCGCGCAGCTTCACGTAGCTGAGGATGTCGCCGGCGATGTTGAAGGCCGCGGTCGGGATGAAGCTCAGGCTCACGGACGGGTAGAAGTACGAGCGGTTGTCCTTCGGCAGCGTGGACGACCAGTCGTTCCGTCCCGTGGCCTCGAGGAACAGGTACTGCCTGTAGCCCAGCGTGGCGTCAAAGTAGGCGCCGAACAGCCTGCGATGTTCGAAATGGTTCGCCGGCGAGTTGCTCAGCGCGTTGGCGAAGTTGTAGAGCCCGGCCACCGTCAACTCGTTGGCCTGGTTCCGCTGGATCTGCAGGGTACGGTCGTTGTAGTTGTAGCCGAGCACGGTCGTCAGGTTCAGGTCCTCGGTCAGGTTCCGTTTCACCTCGGCCTGGAAGTCGTAGTTCTGCTCCTGGCTCTGGATCACGTCCTGCGAGAACAGACCCTGCTCACGACCGATCGTGCCCTTGGCGTTCTGGTTCTGGCGGCTCTCGGTGTAGCGGTCCAGGCCCGCGCGGCCCGTCAAGGTGATCCATTCGATGGGCGAGTAGTGGACCACGCCGCTGCCCATCAGACGATCGATCCCGTCCGTGAACGGGTTCTCGTTCACGATCCAGTACGGGTTGTTGGTGAAGTTGTCCAGCGAGATCTGGTCGCCGTTCGCGTCCTTGTAGTTCTTGAGCTGGTTCATGTCGAAGGTGCGCGGCAGCCCGTTTATCAGCGAGGTGAGCACGTTCGGGTCATTGCCGCCCGCCACGGCCTTGCCCAGCGTGTGCGTCGTGACGTACGTGCCCGACAGGCGCGCCTGCAGGTTCGGCAGGAGGTTGTAACCGGAGTTCAGGTTCACCGACGTCCGCTTCAGGTTCGAGTTCGGCACCAGGCCGTTCTGGTTCTGGTGCGTCACACCGAGGCGGAAATCGCCGTTGTCGCTGGAGGACGACAGCGACACGCTGTTGACCGCCAGCAGCCCGGTGTCGTAGAAGTCACGCACGTTGTTCGGGTACGCGATCAGCGTGGTGCTATCGCCGTGCAGGTCCGTCACGTGCTGGCCCGCGATGGGGGGGCCCCAGCCGTTAAGCGACGTGTTCTGGTACACGCCCCGGTTGCCCTGCGCGTACGAGTTCTGGAAGTCCGGCATGACCAGCGGCGAAGACGACTGAATGGTGCTGCTCACCGTGACCGTCTGGCCGTGCACGGCCCGACCCTTCTTGGTCTGGATCAGGATCACGCCATCCTTGGCGCGGTCCCCGTACAATGCCGCCGCGGCCCCGCCGCGCAGCACCGTGATGCTCGCGATGTCTTCCGGGTTGATGTCGGACGCGCGATTGCCCACGTCGATGGCGCCGTTGAGACGGCTCTCACTCGTGTTCGCCACGATGTTGGCATTCGAAATCGGCACGCCGTCCACCACAAACAGCGGCTGGTTGTCGCCCGAGAGCGATGATACGCCGCGGATCGTGATACGCGTGGACGCCCCGATGTCACCCGACATGCTGGTGACCTGGACGCCCGGCGCCCTGCCCTGCAGGGCATTCACGAAGTTCGTTTGCTGCACTTCGTTGACCTTCTCGCCGCTGACCGTCGAGACCGCGTAGCCCAGCGAGCGCTTCTGACGCTCGATCTGCTGACCAGTCACGACGATCCGGTCCAGCTGCAACGCCTCAACCGACAGCTGGAAATTGACCATGGTCGGCTCCCCGGGGGTCACCGTCACCGACTTCTGGACGGTAGCATAGCCGAGCTGGCTCACCTCCACCGTCTGCGTGCCGATGGGGACGTTACGCAGCACGAACCGACCGTCGACATTCGACAGCGCTCCTACATTGAGGGCACGGATCTGGACGGACGCCCCGGGGATCGGGTCGCCCGAACTCTGATCCGTGATGACCCCCATCACCGTTCCGGTCTGGGCGAACGCCGCAACCGGAACGAGCAGGAGAAATCCTGACAGGAAGAACACTAACTTACGTTTCATAGTAGTCCGTTTCCTTTTCCAATGTGGCCGCTACACTACAGTTCGACGCTTACTATGCACTTGCTCAATCGGTCCTCCTTTCAAAGATCCTGCACCGCGAAAGCCCTCGAAGCCGTACCCGTGCACGCCGGTGACGGGGACACTTGGGGGCCTGCGGTGCCATTCACAATTGGTGGGGTGACAAACAAGTCAGGTCCTGTTCGCGATGCTCGCTGTTGAGGTCCAGTGTTGAATCGCTATCCGAGCAGCGGCAAACGACGAGCGGTTTAGGTATTTGCCGCTTCCATTGTTTGCGGTAGGTCCTCCTACAATTCACTCTTGCCTCTTCAGTGTCAATACTGATCTGTCCACACCTCAAGGCGCCGCCGGCGCACCTCGCTGTCGACGTTGACCTGACCCGTTCCCTGGGCTAGGCTACGGTAGCTTCGAGGAAGTCGGGCCGACATCCTCCGGCCTCCGGCGCAAGTGCGCGCCCCGCCTGCCTGCCGGCCGTCGGCGAGTCAATTGACCCCCACCGTACAGGAGTGGCATCAACATGAAAACCAGACGTTGGGCCTCCGCTCTGTCCGTGCTCACCCTCGCCGCCGCGACCTTCTGGGCGCCCGCGTGTGCGACCGCAGGCACCCAGAGGACGGGGGGGCGCGAGGTGCTGACGCGGAGTGAGATCGCCGAAGCGGGCCAGATGAACGCCCTGGACCTGGTCCGTCTGAAGCGGCCCATGTGGTTGCGCGTTCGCGGGCACGACAGCCTGTCGCAGTACGGCAACCCGACGATCATCGTCTACCTAGACGATGTGCGACTCGGCACGGTCGGGGCACTTGCCAACATCGACACCGACGCCATCGAATCCATGCGCTTCTACGATGCGCGCCAGGCGCAGGTACGCTATGGAAGCGGGAACATGTACGGCGCCATCGCCGTGACATCACGGCATGGGCCCTGAGCTCGTCGAGGCCCTCGGAGAATTGTTCGCGCGCGTCGGCGCGCACGCGTGTTTTCCCGCTGGACTGTTCACCTGTCGAGCGCAATCGCACCGAGGTAGCAGGTAGCAGGTAGCAGGTCCGGGTTCCCGGCGGTGATAATGCGCGGGGGGCTGCTGCCTCGCCGGCCTACGCGGCGGAGGAGGCCGTGATCACGCCGTCGCACCCCGATCTTCGCCCGAAGCGCGCAACGCTCCCCGTCTCCCTGCTGCGAACGGCACGGACGGTCCCGCCCCGAACGACATCGGGGCCGGACCCGGACGCAACCGGGGTCGCCCGGTCACCCCGTCAATGAAGGCACGCCATGAACCATACAGCCGCCGTCCTTTTCACCGCCCTCCTCCTTCCGTGCGCAATCTCCGCGCAGTCGCCCGGCCAGAAGGCCGCGCACGCGTACCGCGAGTCGCACGGGCCGGAGATCCTGCACGACTACGTCGCCCTGCTGTCCATGCCGAACGTCGCGCGGGACTCCGCGGACATCTGGCGCAACGCCACCTACATCCGGGACCGGTTCCGGGACCGCGGCGTGACGGCCGAGCTGCTCACGCAGCCGGGTGCGTCGCCCATCGTCTACGGCGAGCTGAAGACGCCGGGCGCCACGCGCACCATCGGCATCTACGCCCACTACGACGGCCAGCCGGTGGACAGCACGCGCTGGACCCACGCGCCGTGGTCGCCGACGCTGTACACGGGGGCGATGGAGGCAGGCGGCCGGGCGCGGCCCCTGCCGGACGCCGGCGAGGCGGTGGACCCGGAGTGGCGCATCTACGCCCGGTCATCGGGCGACGACAAGGCACCCATCGGCGCCATGCTGGCGGTGCTGGACGCGTACCGCGCCGCGGGGATCCACCCGACGTCCAACATCAAGTTCTTCCTGGACGGCGAGGAGGAGGCCGGCTCTCCGCATATGGCGGAGTACCTGAAGCAGTACCGCGACCGGATCGACGATATCGACATCTGGCTGTTCTGCGACGGGCCGGTGCACCAGAGCGGCCGGCCGCTGGTTACGTTCGGCGTGCGCGGCGTGACGGGTATGGAGGTGACGGTCTACGGCGCCGTCAGGCCGCTGCACAGCGGTCACTACGGCAACTGGGCACCGGTGCCCGGCCAGATGCTGGCGCGGCTGCTCACCAGCATGAAGGACGAGAACGGCAAGGTGCTCGTGGACGGGTTCTACGACACCGACGCGCCGCTGAGCGCCGAGGAGC
>JARRJS010000054.1:18590-19777 GCA_037388885.1 Gemmatimonadota bacterium | reverse complement strand
AGCATGGCGATGCTCAGCCGTGAGGCGTGCGAGCGTGCCGTCCGCTTTCTCCAGGAGCAGGCGCGGCCGCTCGAGGCGGCGTGCTTTCGCCACAGCTTCGGGGAAGCGCCAGCGACCTCGGTAGTGAAGGCACTGGCCGCCTACCAGAACGGCGACGGGGGCTACGGACGGGCTTTGGAGCCGGACCTGCGCACGCCCAGCTCGAGCGCCCTCGCGACGTCGCTGGCACTGTTGCGGCTGGCGGCGTTGGGCGTGGGCGGAAAGCACCCACAGGTGCAAGCGGCCCGCGCCTACCTGGAGCGCAGCCTGGATCCGCAGCGCTGGACCTGGCGCATCGTGCCCGACGACGTCGGTGCCTATCCGCACGCGCCGTGGTGGGGGCAGGCCGGCCTCGAGGAACGCTTCGGACGTTATCTGGTGAACCCGCGTGCGGCCCTGGTGGCCGGCTTGCTGCACTTCGAGGACACGCTCGATGGGGACTGGCTCGGTCAGGTCGCTGAGGACACCGTGCGGGCGGTGGAAACGCGGGAGCTCGACATGCACGAGTTGCTTGCTGCGTTGGCGCTGCTCGAGGCACCGGGCCTGGCGGTCGGTTCACGTGCACGCGTGCGCGCCGCCTGTGAGCAGGCGGCGGAATTCGCGGAGGTGGTGCATGTCAACCTCGACGTCCTCGTCGCGGCCCAGGGTGAGGAGGGTGCCTGGTCGCCGAACTGGAGCTGGGGCGCCTATCCGGACGCCTGGGCGGAGGCGCAGCGCGAGTGGCAAGGCGTGTTGACGCTGGAGGCGCTGGAGGCGCTGCGCGCATACGGGCGCATCGAGGACGTCACCTGGCGAGCCGCGGCTTCGAACGGCGGGTAGCGACGGCGGCGCTCTGCCTGGAAATGGCGATCGTGAACCCTCCAGATGGCCGTCGGTCGTCAGCGTTCGTTGCCGCTGCCTACGCGGCGCAGCCGCTCGCTCCGCAGCCGGTCGCGCCGGTCGAAGAGGGTCCGGAACGCCAACAAGCTCACCCCTAGGGCGCCGAGCGCCGTGGCCGACGCGATCATGAACATGATGACGATCTGGTAGCGCACCGCATCGGTGGGGGCCGCCCCGGCCAGGATCTGGCCGGTCATCATCCCGGGCAAGCTCACGACCCCCATGACCATCATGGCGTTGATGGTGGGAATCATGCCCGTACGCAGACT
>JARRJS010000054.1:0-18577 GCA_037388885.1 Gemmatimonadota bacterium | reverse complement strand
CATGAAGCGATCCAGCGCCAGCGACATGCCGTTGAGGGTGTTGCCCAGGACCATCCCCAGCAGCGGGATGGCGTACTGCGCCTCGAACCAGGGGCGCACCCGCAGGATGCCCACGAGCGACGCGCCGGTGACTAGGAACGCCGACGTGACGACCGTCACCAGGCTGTCCCAGAAGATGCCCGGGAAGCGTCGTCGGGTGCGGTTGACGGCGGCCACGCCCGCCAGCCCTGCCATCACCAGGGCGATGCCGAGCAGCGGGAGCGGCCGGTTCAACGCAAACACGAACTGCAATACCAGCCCCACCAGCAGAAGCTGGACCACCATGCGAGTCGCTGCTACCAGCAGCGAGCGCTGCAGGCCGAGCCTCAGCCACGCCGACAGCCCGAGGTTGACGGCCAGCAACAGCGCCGCGAGCACCAGCTGGACCGGCCCGATGGTCAGATATGCGGCCGGCATCAGTCGCCGCCGACCTGCACGCGGCGCGTGGCCACGCGCCGCACCTGCTCCTCGTCGTGGCTGGTCCACAGGTAGGCGCGCTCCGGGTGCTCCTGGAGCCAGGCACTCACCAACGCCTCGACCGCCTGGGTGGCTGCGGCATCGAGCGATGCCGTCGGCTCGTCGAGCAGCAGCACCTGCGGTTCCAGCAGCAGCGCCCGCAGGAGCGCGGCGAGCTGTGCTTCGCCGCCGGACAGCGTCTCGGTGGGACGCTCGAGGTAGCTCCGTCCGCGGCCTACACCATCGAGGAAGCTCAGTGCATGCTCCCGGCGATACCGCCGCCCGCGGTGCACGTGAAATGCGAAGGGCGCGCGGAGCGCCTGCTCGACGCTCCCCTCCGGAAGGCTGGGGCGCTGTGGTAGGAGCATCACGCGACTGCGATACTCGGGCATGCGCCAGCTGAGCAGCGGACGGCCCAGGAAGCGCACGGCCCCCGCCTCCAACGGCTCGAGGCCCGCGAGGGTGCGCATCAACAGCGTCTTGCCGCTCCCGGACGGTCCCGTCACCGCCACGCGCTCGCCGGCGTCGAGCGTGAACGCTAGCGAGTCGAAGAGCACGCGCTGCTCGACCGTGCGGCGGAGGTCCGCTGCGGCGAGCAGGGGTCGGGTGTCAGAATCCGCCATGGTTTCTCGTGGCCAGCGTCGACAACAGCGAGGCTAGCCTCCTCGCGGCTCGGAGGAAGCGGGCACCAGCGTGCGCACGATCACCAACACGCTACGCCACGGCAGGGTCCGGTCCACAAGCTGGCGCCGGTAGCGTGCCTCGACGGCGTCGACCTCCTCATCGGACAGGAGCTTGCGAAGATGGTCCGCGTAGCTCGGCGAGCCCTCCGCACCGCGCCGGAACCAGCCTTCCACGGTGGCGGCGGCCAGCCGCTGCTCGGAGTCGAGCTCGTGTGACACGGCGCTCGCTTCCTCCAGGCCCGCCGCACGTGCGGCTTCGATAGCGTGGTCGGGCTCCCAGCGCAACCGGGATGCCGAGCCTGCCTCGTAGATGCGCTCCTCGGCCGCGGCCACCTTCTTGCCCAGGCGAACGGCGCCCCGCCAGTCCGCCAGGCTGTGAAGGCGCTGCGCACGTCGAGGGTGAGGCTCGGCCAGCGCCACGGTGGCGGCGGGCGCGCTCCAGCGGGCGAGCGCCTCGAAGAACGATTGCGGGTCGAGCAGGCCCGCGAGCACGCCGCGGCCCAGCACCACGTCGAACCGTAGGCCCTGAGCGTCGTGCTCGGCGACCGCCGCCTGCAGGATTCCGTCGATGCCTGCCGGCGCCCCGACCATGACGACCGGCCGTTGCAGCTCGGGCAGCCGCGCCGCCAGCTGCTCCATCGCCTCGCGCTGCACACGTGTCTCGACGAGCGCCCACACCTGCCCCTCAGGCGCGCGCCGCAACGCCTCCCACGTGAGCAGGCCGCTTCCGGCCGCCAGGTCGAGCACGACGTGATGCCGTTGCGGCCGTGCCACCTCGAACAGCAGGTCCCGCACGGCGCCCAGCCGCTCGCCTGCCTGCGACACGGTGCGCTGCAGCCAGCGGTCCAGCGTGCGATCCGGCGGCGCCAGTCGCCCGGCGCCGGATCCCCACGCATCGGGCTCCAGCATGGCCTCCAGCTGCGCTTCACGACGCCTTGCCACCTGATCGCGGATGCGCGCCTCGTAGCCGATCTGGCTCGGTTGGTAGAAGATCTTGCCCTGGAGCGCCTCGGGCAGGTACTGCTGAGCGACCCAGTGGTCGCGGTAGGCGTGCGGGTACAGGTAGCCCTCACCGTGGCCGAAGCCCTCACGATCGCGGCTGGCGTCCTTGAGATGATCGGGTACCTCCGCCTCGCGCTCCCGCTCGACGCTGCTCAAAGCATCGAAGAAGCCCATGGCGCTGTTCGATTTCGGCGCGGTCGCCAGATACAGCGTGGCCTGAGCGAGGTGGTAACGGCCCTCCGGGAGCCCCACGTAGTCGTAGGCCTGGGCGGCCGCCGCCACCACGCCGAGGGCATGGGGGTCGGCGAGGCCGATGTCCTCGCTGGCGAGGATCAGCAAGCGCCTGAGGATGAAGCGCGGGTCCTCCCCGGCGTACACCATCTTGGCGAGCCAGTACAGGGCAGCATCCGGGTCCGACCCGCGCACGCTCTTGATGAAGGCGCTGATGGTGTCGAAGTGGGCGTCGCCCTCCTTGTCGTACAGGACCGCGCGCCGCTGGATGGACTCCTCGGCCACCGCCCGGTCGATGTGAACGCTCCCCTCGCCATCCGCCTCGGTGGTCTCAACCGCCAGCTCCCGGGCGTTCAGGACCGCCCGGGCGTCGCCGTTGGCGACGTTCACCAGGTGATCCAGGGCGTCCTCGTCCAGGCGCACGTGCCAGCGACCGTAGCCGCGTTCGGCGTCACGCAGAGCGGCGCGCGCCACCTCCTTGAGTTCCGCCTCGGTGAGCGGGACGAGCTGGAAGATGCGGCTCCGGCTCACCAGCGCCTTGTTCACCTCGAAGTAGGGATTCTCGGTGGTGGCCCCGATGAGGACCACGGTGCCGTTCTCCACCCACGGCAAGAGTGCGTCCTGTTGGGCCTTGTTGAAGCGGTGGACCTCGTCGACGAAGAGGATGGTGCGCTGACCCGCACGCCGGCGTTCCTGTGCTTCCGCAACCGCCTCTCGGATGTCTTTGACGCCGGCGAGCACGGCGTTGATGGCCGTGAAGTGCGCCTTGGTGGAGTTGGCGATGACGCGCGCGAGCGTGGTCTTGCCGGTGCCGGGCGGACCGTAGAAGATGACCGAGCTGAGCTGGTCGGCCTGGATGGCGCGCCGCAGCAGCCGACCCGGCCCGACGATGTTGCCCTGGCCGATGAACTCGTCCAGCGTTCTCGGGCGCATGCGCGCAGCCAACGGCTCCTGGTCGGCCGTCTCGTAGAGCGTGGGTTGAGGCTGGGACGGTTGTCGCGCCATGGCGTCCCCACAGGCTACCGCGGTGGCGCCCGGGCCGGTCGCGGCCGCGGCATCGGCTGCGTCACTCGCGAGGCGCCCCGAACAACGCGGGCTGCCGCGACTCGCTCGGGCGCGTGAAGCGGTTGGTGGCGAGCGGTGGGATGTCGGCGGGGATACCGGCGCGTTGCCGCGCCAGGTGGAAGAGCGAGCGCACCTGCTCGGCGTAGGTGCCACTGCCACGCATGCGGCGTCCGTAGCGCGTGTCGTCGGCATCGCCGCCGTGCGCCTCGCGCACGTGGCGGAGGATCTTGTCCTTGCGCAGGGGCGCATTGGCCTCCAGCCACGCTTCGAACAGCGGTCCGACGGCGCCCGGCAGGCGCAGCATGGTGTAGCCGGCGTGGCTGGCGCCGGCCTCGGCCGCTCGCTTGAGGAGCGCCGGCACGTCCTGATCGGTGAGGCCGGGGATGATGGGGGCGATGTTGACACCCACCGGCACGCCGGCCTCGGCCAGCCGGGCGACGGCGTCCAGTCGCCTCTCGATGGTGCTGGTGCGCGGCTCGAGTCGTTGCCGCAGCGACGGGTCGAGGGTGGTGATCGACAGCGTCACGCGCGCGCCATTCCAGGTCGCCAT
This sequence comes from Gemmatimonadota bacterium, assembly GCA_037388885.1. Taxonomy (GTDB): domain Bacteria; phylum Gemmatimonadota; class Gemmatimonadetes; order Longimicrobiales; family RSA9; genus JARRJS01. The sequence goes on along the minus strand of JARRJS010000054.1, from coordinate 14,551 downwards.
CTCCGCAAGAACGTCCACGTCGCGCGTCACCAGGGCGTTCTTGGTGATCAGCCCGACGGGATTCCTGAAGCGGGCCAGCACCTCGAGGCAGCCGCGCGTGATGCCGAGCTTGCGCTCCACTGGCTGGTACGGGTCGGTCACGCCGGAGAGGGCGAGGATCTGCGGATGCCAGCGCCTGGACGCCAGCTGCCGTTCGAGCAGCGCCGGCGCTGCGCGCTTGACCAGGATGACGCGCTCGAAGTCGAGGCCGGCGGACAAGCCCAGGTACTCGTGGGTCGGGCGGGCGTAGCAGTAACTGCAACCGTGCTCGCAGCCCCGATACGGGTTGACGCTGGCGTCGAAGCCGACGTCGGGGCTGCTGTTGGTGCTGATGACGGTGCGCGAGGTGTCGTGCAGGTAGCGGGTCCTGACCTTCAGATCGTCCTCGGTGATCTCCTCGGGGTCGAGCACGATCTCGATCTCGGTGAAACGGTTGACGGGGTCGAAGCGGGCGCCGCGCCCCTTGGGCGCCCGCGGATCGCTTGGCGGCATGGCGTCATGCTAGCAGCGGCGAGCCGGCTCGCCGGTCGCGGCTGACGCCTCCGCAACCGCCGCGGCCAGCCCGCTGCGCGTCGGCGACAGCGTCGGGTCAATCGGGGCGTCGAGCCAGACGCCACACGGCGACCCCTTGGAACAGCGCGGCGAAGGCGAGCAGAATGAGCAGCGGCCGCCATGTCTGCGCCACCCCCGCGCCGCGAAGCAGCACCGCCCGGTAGGCGTCCATCGCCCAGGCGGTGGGCATCACGTGGCCCACCGTGCGGAATGCCGCCCCGGTCACCTCCAACGGAAACCAGGCGCCGCCCAACCCGGCCAGCACGAACATCGCTATCAGGGACCAGGCCACCACCTGCTCCTCGGTGCGGGCGAAGGCGCCGAGCAGCATGCCGAGACTGGCCGCCCAGAGCGCCAACGCGACGCTCACCAGCCCCGTCGCGAGCGGACTAGCGAGGTAGTGCACGCCCAACGCCAACTGCCCGAAGGCCTCCAGCACCAGCACCTGTACCAGCACCAGGGCGACCATGGCCAGCGTGTGCCCGCCCAGGATGACGGCCCGGGAGGTGGGCGTGGTCGCCAGCCGTGCGAGCGCCCGGTTCTTGCGCTCGATGACCAGCACCATGGCCGACAGGATCAGGCCGTAGACGGCGAATTGCACGATCATGCCTGGCGACGCCTGGTCGTAGGGGCCCTCGTTCGTCGATGAGGCTCCGACGGCTCCGGCCCGTGCCGTCTCGACGGCCAGTGCCAGCGGTGGCGACCGCCAGGCATCGAGGACGCCGGCGACATCGGGGGCGCCGCCTTGGATCGCACCGCCACCCACCGCCAAGGTGCCTGCAACCGTGGCCGCCACGCGCTGCGCCGCGAGGAACCGCTGTACCGCCGCGTCGACCGCCTGGACGGCTGCCAGTCCGTCCTGCGTGTTGCCGTCAGCGACCAGCGTGACGGCCTCGGGCGTGCCTGCCTCCAGCGCCGCGCCCCATCCCGGTGGGATCCGCAGCACCCCGGCGTAGCCGCCGCGTCGCACCAGGTCGTCGATGTAGCGGGCCTGCAGGCGGTCGAGCGTCTCGGGCCTCACCGCGCCAGCGTCCGCCAGCCCGAGCTGCAGCCGCCGCGACAGGACGCTGCCATCGGAGTCGACCACGCCGAGCTGCATGCGGGCGTCGTGCGTGGTGGCCCCGGTGCTGGGAATGGCCAGACCGAAGAAGAGCGTGAAGGCCACCGGCATGAGCAGCAGGAAGATGAGCGAACGCCGATCGCGGACCACTTGCAGCAGGTCCTTGCCTGCAATCGCCAGCAGCTTCACGACACCGCCCCCTGTGAGAAGCGTCGCCTCATGATCGGCACGCCGACCGCCAGGCAGGTCGCGCCGATGGCGAGGGTGACCGCCAGTGGCAGGGCCATGGAGGCGACGCCGCGGCCGTCGAGGCAGGCGCGCCACGCCGCCATCGCCCAGCCTTGGGGCGTGAACCGAGACGCCAGCTCGAACCCGGCCGGGAGGCTGGTGAACGTCGAGGTCATGAGGCCGCCGATCATGCCGGTGACCGTCAACACCACGCCGAACATGGGGCCCGTCTGTCGGCTGTTGCGCACGAAGGCCACCAGCAGCACGCCGAAGCCGGCCGCGGCCAGCACCATCGCCGCGCTGGCCAGGACCACCGGCAGAGGTCGGCCCCAGCGGATGCCGAAGACCAACGACGACACGCTCAGGAGCACCGCTACCTGCACCAGCAGCGTCACTGCCGTGCCCAGGAACTTGCCGGCCAGTACGGTGGTGGTGGTCGTGGGCGTGGTGTAGAGGCGCGCCAGCGTACCTTCCTCCTGCTCACGCAGGAAGCTCGAGGCGCCGTAGGCACCGGTGAAGAACACGAAGAAGATCATCATGGCGCCCATCACCTGGGCTGCCATGCGCGTGACGAACGAAGGGGAATCCCCTTGCGGCATCGCCACGTCGACGGCGCGGTTGCTCATCGCACGCGTCGCGCCCATGGCGAAGTTGGTCGCGGCTCGCCCGGCCAGCGCGCTCGCGGCCGGTCCGGTGACGTGGACGGCGGTCAGGCGCGCCGCCAGCGCGCTCCCGGAGAACGTATCGAGGGCACGTTGGACGACGTCACGGGCCACGCCCGCACCGAGCGGGCGTGCCGGGTCGGTGAAGAGCGAGGCGGTGGCCGAGGGGACCGCGTCGAGCATCGCGGCGCTGAAGTCCGCCGGGATCACCAGCGCTGCACCGGCATCGCCGCGCGTGACCATGGCGCGTGCCGCATCGGCGCCATCGGTGGTGACGATGTGGAGCAGCGGGGCGAGCTCGGGCCGTGACAGTCCCGCCACGAGCATGCGCCCTGCGGCCAGAGGGGCCCCGGCGGGCGGCACGTCGAGGTCGGCGACTGCCAGCGTGACCGTGGCGATCTCGGGCGTCCCGGATGGGGAGCTGAAGGCGAAGTAGATGAGCCCGGTCAGGAGCAGGGGGGCGCCCAGCATCATCACCAGCAACAGTCCGCTGCGGAACTGACGGCGCACGTCTCTCCAGGCCAGTGCCGCGAGCTTCACAGTCGCTCAGTCCCTCAGCGCGCGGCCCGTGAGCTGCAGGAACACCGACTCGAGGTTGGGCTCGGTGATGACCACGGAACGCACGGGAACGTTTCTGGCAGCGGCACGCGCGAATAGCGAGGGCAGCGCCGTGGTGCTGTCGTCGGCGAGCAGGCGCACGTGGTCGTCTCCACGCGATGGAACCTCGACCCGCACGCCGGGGAGGCCGTCGAACGCCTCGTGGGGTTCGGTGGCACCGGCCGGGCTGGCGAGCTCGAGGTCGATCACGTCGCGCTCGCCGACGATGCGCACCAGCTCCTCGTGCGTGCCCAGGGCGATGAGACGACCCTTGTCGAGGATGCCGATGCGGTGCGAGAGCTCCTGGGCCTCCTCCATGTAGTGGGTGGTGTACAGGACGGTCGTGCCGGAGCGGTTCAGCGTTCGCACGTAATCGAGGATGGCGCGTCGGCTCTGCGGGTCGATGCCCACGGTAGGCTCGTCGAGCATCACGACCTCCGGCGCATGCAACAGAGCCGCGGCGATGTTGAGTCGCCGCTTCATGCCGCCCGAGAAGGTGTCCACGCGGTCGCGCTGGCGTTCGGCCAGCCCCACGATCGCCAGCAGGTCGTCGCACCGTCTGCGAAGGGCGTTGCCGCCGAGCCCGTACATGCGCCCCCAGAAGGTGAGATTCTCGCGTGCGCTGAGATCGGGATACAGCGCCACGTCCTGTGGCACCACGCCGAGCGCCGCGCGCGCCGCGGCGCTGCCGGCCGGATGGCCAGCGATGGTGGCTCGGCCGGCGTCGGGCCGCAGCAGGCCGGCGAGCATGCTCATGAGTGTGGTCTTGCCCGCCCCGTTGGGGCCGAGCAGGCTGAAGAGCTCGCCCTCGCGGACCTCGAGATCGACGGCGTCGACGGCAACGGTTTCGCCGAAGTGCTTGCTGAGCCCGGTGACCACCACGGCGTTCCTCACAAGACTCTCCCCTCCAGGGCCTGACATCGCGCGATGATGCGCCGCCCCGCCGCCGGCGGCAAGTGTCGGATGTCCTAGAGGCGGCCCCCTCGTGACAGGAGGGGAACCGGCACGGCGCCGCAGGGAGTAGGATTCATCCGTGCGACGTTTTCGCTTCGATCGCGCGACCGGCCATCCAGTCGATGCCTACGGAAGTCGGGGGGTGGTCGCGCGCGGCGTTCAGCACACTCCGGCAAGGCTGGTGGTGACCAGCCTGTGGCTCGAGCCGGAGGCGCAGATCGGCATTCACGACGCGGTCGTCGATCAGCTGTTCCTGGTGGTCGAGGGGGCGGGCTGGGCGCTGGACGCTGCGGGGCGGCGGACGCCGGTGGCGGCCGGCGAGGCGCTGTTCTGGCACGCCGGCGAGTCGCACGGTGTGGGAAGCGACGGCGGCCTGGCGGCATTGGTCCTGGAAGGCGAGGGGCTCGATCCCGAGGCGCACCTGGTTCCGGTGGAGCATGCCGCGCCGTGAACTCAGGTGAACGGTTCCAGGTCCTCTTCGTTGAGGGTCAACATGCTGTCACCGGTGTCGATGACCACGCGCCGCGCCCGGGGGTTTCGGCGCACGACCCGCCCTTCCAGCAGCGTGCCGCGAGCCAGGCGCCGTTCTCCACCGCCCACCTGCCAACCGTAGGCGTCCCTGCGCACCCTGAACCGCCGGACAACGCCCTGGGCCATGGCGTGCCCTCCTTTCTACGTCCTGAACTCGACAATCGTCGCTCTGGCCGCTGCCGGCCGCGACGGCGCCGTATGCTGTTGGCAAACTGCGTCGAGGTTAGGGAATGATCGGCCTCGATCCCAGGGGCGTATGTCCCGGACGCGCGATGCCGGCGTCGCCAGTCTGGTGCGGCGCTCTCGCCTTTCTCACGGATCTCACCGGTAGATTGGCCCGTTATGTCTGATTCGAATTCCGCCCGGCGCCGCGGCGGCTCAAAGGACACCACCGCGAAGAAGCCGAGCTGGCAGCGACGTGTGTGGCGTGAGGTGCGGGGCTACCTCGAGGCGCTGGTCATCGCCTACCTCGTCGTCACCTTCCTGTTCACGACGGTCGGTGTCGTGGGCTCCTCGATGGAGCCCACCCTGAACGGTGGGGTGGGCAGCAGCAACGTGCTGCGCTCGCTGCTCACCGGCGACCGCGTGTTCATACCCAAGTACGACACCTGGCTGCGGCGCATGGGCGTTCTGGGTCCTTACCCGCGCGGCACGATCGTGGTGCTGCGCGAGCCGGCCAACGCACCGACGGCTCTGGAGACCGGCAAGCGCAGCTTCTTCATCAAGCGTGTCATCGCCCGCCCCGGTGACCACTACCGGGTCGTAGATGGCCAGGTCTACGTGAACGACACGCCGGTCAACCAATCCTGGATCACCCGCTCGGGCCTGATCAACATCGCCCCCGTCGACTTCCCGGAGGTGATCGTGCGCAACGGCAAGGTCGCCGATCTGGTGATGGGCTTCGACCGCACTCCGAACGGCACGCCGGTGCCGATGCTGCCCTCGGCGTCATTTCAACCGCAGGGTGTCTCCGTTTCCGATCCGCGCGTACAGCTGTTCTACGGCAAGGTGGTGGACAACATCAAGGTGCCGCCGGGCACTCCCGAGGGCACGCCCAAAGTGTTGGACATGACCGTGCCCAAGGGCTACTACATCGTGCAGGGCGACAACCGCTCATCGGGAGGCAGTGAGGACTCGCGCTACTTCGGGCCGGTCAAGTCCATCACCGTGGCCGGTGAGGCCACGGCGGTGATCTGGCCGCCCGTACGTGACGGCAAGCTCAACTGGCGGGGGCTCAAGCCACCGGCGGCGTTCAAGCAGGTTCCCAACAGCCCGCCGTCCCAGTAGGGGCGGCCGTACGGACGAGGAGGCGCTAGACGGTGCAAATGGGTTCGCTCGGAGTCCCCGAGCTTCTCGTGATCCTCGTGGTCGTTCTCTTGCTCTTCGGCCCCAAGCGTCTTCCTGAGGTCTCACGCGGCCTCGGCAAGGCGGTTCGTGACTTCAGGAAGGGGCTCGAGCAGGGGCTCGAAGAGGTGCGCGAGGAGAAACCTGCGACGCCGCAGCCGGAGCCGGCCACGACGGAGGCTGCCGCGCCTGAGGCTGCCGCGCCTGAGGCTGCCGCGCCGGCGCCTCCGGCCGCCGAGGGCGGCGCCTCGAACGATCAGCCTGCCGGATCGGTCGGCACGCCGAAGGAAGACGGCGAGCCGCCCGCACACGCAGCCTGACGGTCGGTCGCTCCCGGCAGCGGCTATTGGCCGCGCTCGCGCACGGCGGCGGCGAGGTCCATGCGGTTGACGTTGCCCAGGGCGGGCAGCTGCGATGCCAGGGCCGCGAGCACCACGGCAAGCACGGCCACCGCCCAGGTGAGCGGCGTGACGTGCAGGTCGAAACGGAACATGTCGCTGCTGAACGAGTCCATGAACACCGCCGCCGTCAGGTAGGCAAGGACCAACCCCGGCACCAGACCGAGCAAGACGAGGACGAGGTTCTCGCCGCCTACGATGCGGGCGATCTGGGCACGACTGACGCCCGCGGCGCGGAGGTTGGCGAGCTCGGCCGACCGCTCCGAGATGGTGACCGTCATGGTGCTGAAGATGAGCGCGAAGGCGAGGGCCGCGCCGAAGACGAGCATGGCGCCGACGACGACGTAGAACAGCCCCATGAGCTGGTCGGCGGCCGCCTTCAGGCCACGTGAGTCGATGACGGCAACCACGCCCGGCAGCGCCTGGAGCCGCTGCCGCAGGCTCGATCGGTCGACGCCGGCGGCGTAGCGCACGTAGAAGACGTTGGGGGCGATGGCATCCGCGGCCGCCCGCGAGGCGCTCGCGCCGCTCGCTGCCGGGGTCGCGGGAAACGGCAGAGCGGCGTAGGCGAAGGTGCCGAGCGGCTCGTCCACGAAGCCCGCCACGGTGGTGTGTACGCTGCGGTGGAGGTCCGTCAGGTCGAGCGTGACGGGATCGCCGACCCCCAGAGAGAGCCTGGTGCGCAACGCCGATCCGAGCAGGACGCCTTGCGCGGGGAGGGTGAGCGTCCGGTCGCGCCGACCCAAGAAGGCATGCATGCGGGTGTCGGGCTGGAAGGCCGTGAGGGCGGTGTCGTAGCTATGCCCGTTGGCCTGCACGACGACCTTGGCCTGCAGCGCGGGCTCGACGGCCGCGACGCCCGGCTGCGCCGCCAAGCGCTGCTGAAGCGAGCTGTTGGCGGTTCCGGAGACGTACACCTGGGCGTCCTGTTGCTGGATGCGGTCGAACTGGCGGTACAAGAGCACCTTGGTGGTGTCGAGCATGCCGAGCGACACCATCACCAGCACCAGCGCCAGCACTACCCCTGCGATGGTCGTGAGGCTGCGGCCGGGGTTGCGCACGGCGCCCCGGAGCACGAGCTTGGCGGATGCCGGCAGGCGCGACAGCCACGGCACGACGCGCTCGATCAGGCTGGGACCGCCCCGCATCACCGGCTGCACGCCGCGCATGGCCTCGGCGGGAGGAACGCGCGCAGCGTCGAGTGCAGGCGCGAGCGCTGCCACCGCGACCGCGGCCACCGCCATCAGAAAGCCCGTCAATGCCACCAGCGGGTGGGGGTGGATCACGGTGATCGGGATCTTGAGCGCGCCCGTGTACATCCGTGAGATCAGCAGTGCCAGCCCCTCGCCGGCCAGGCCCCCCAACAGGCCGCCGACGGCTGCAGGGGCGACGCCGAGTCCGAGATGGTGGAACAGGATGGCGCGCCGGCGCACGCCGTTGGCGCGCAGCGTGCCGATCAGCGAGCGTTGGCTGTGGACCAGGCGACTGATGATCACGAACGCCGTGAAGGCCGCAGCGCCTAGGAACAGGATGGGAAACATCAACGCCATCTCGCCGAAGCCGGCGATGTCCTCGTGGAGCGCCGCGTTCGACGGCTGGTCGGCGCGGGTCGTGATCGAGGTGGCTCCGTGATCGCGCGCCACTTGCTCGAGGCGGGTGAGCCGCGCGGCGTGATCCGGCCCGGGGGCGACGGTGAGCAGCGCCTGGTGCCCACTGCCGCCCGACATGAGTTGAAGCGGCCCGAGCGGTGCGAACGCGACACCGAAGTCCTGTGGCAGAGTCAGAACGTCCTGGCGACTTCGTGCAGGCCACAGGTACTCGGGTGAGGCGGCGACGCCCAGGATGGGCAGGCTTGCCCAACCGAGTGGCGTGCGAACCTCCAGTTTGTCGCCGGGGCCGAGATGGTAGTAGTCGGCCAGATGCTGTTCCAACAGGATGCCGGTCAAGCGGGCCGGATCGAGGTAGCGGCCCCGCAGCACGATCACCTGGTCAAGCGCCGGCTGGCGTTCGGCGGGGAGCCCCACCAGCCGCACGATGAAGCGGTGGTTGCCGACGCGGGCGTAGCTTTCCGTCACCGTGCGCGTGGACACCGCGGTGACGCCGGCGGTGTTGCGGGCCTCGGAAGCGAACCCCTGGACGTCTCCGCCCGCCACGGTCAGGTCCGCGAAGTGCGTGCGAGCGAACAGTGCGTCGTATGAGGTGACCAGGTTGCGATAGGCGTCGAAAGAGGCGCCGAACAGGGCCACGCCCAGGAAGCTGGTCACGATCACCGCGATGAACTGCCCCCGCCGCCGGCCGATGTCGCGGACGGCCTTTCGCCACCAGAGCCTCACCAGCTCACCTGCTCGGCTTCCAAGGGCGAGTCCACGGGCTCTGCCGATACAACGGCCCCGGATCGCATCCGCACCACGCGGTCCGCCATTTGCGCAATGGCGCTGTTGTGCGTCACCAGGATGGTGCTGAGGCCACGCTCACGATTCATGCGCCGAAGCAGGCCGAGCACGCTGCGACCGGTGTCGAGGTCCAGTGCGCCGGTCGGCTCGTCGCAGAGCAACAGCTTCGGGTGCTTGCTGAGTGCGCGCGCGATGGCGACGCGCTGCTGCTCGCCGCCCGACAGCGCCGCCGGGAAGTGACCGAGGCGGTCGGCCAGGCCCACCTCGGTGAGGAGCTGGGTGGCGCCGCCGCTCCCGCCGGTCAGTTCCGCGATCAACGCCACGTTCTCCAGGGCGGTGAGCGTGGGCACCAGATTGAAGAACTGGAAGACGAAGCCGACTGTGCCGCGGCGATACGCGGTCAGCGCGCGCTCGTCACCGTGGCCGATGTCCTCGCCATCGACGCGCACCTGGCCGCTGGTCGCCACATCGATGCCGCCGATCACGTTCAGCAAGGTGGTCTTGCCCGAACCGCTGGGACCGAGCACGACCGTGAAGGTGCCGCCTGGAAGCTCGAGGTCGACGCCCTTGAGTGCGCGCACGGGAACTGCACCGCCGTCATAGACCTTGGTCACGTCGCGCAGCGAAACCGCGCCCCGTGCCGGCGTGGTCGGTTCCAGCTTGGGAGCGTGCGTCATGGTGCCTCCTTTGAGAGCAGCGGCTCGAGGACGTGCGCGGCTGCGGGCACGTCGAGTTCCGCGTCGAGCAGGGCGTGGAGGTAGAGTCCATCCAGTACCGCGGCCACCACGGCCGCCAGACCGGTGGCGCGTGCTGGCGGCAGGCCCTGGGCCATGGCCTTGGCCGCGACCAGCTCCCGGAACTCCCGCAACATGACGCGCATGGTGGTTTGCAGCGCGGGATCGTGCCTGGCCTGCAGCATCAGCTCGGCGAAGATGCGCGTTGCCGCGTTGGCGCGGGCGGCGTTCTCGAGCCACACCAGCGCGTCCTGGAGACCACGCCCCAGGTCGTCGTGGCGCTCGAACGCCTCGATGGCGCCGCTGAACTCGGTCATCAGTGCGTCCGTCGCGGCTTGCAACAGCAGCGCACGCTTCGTTCCGAAATAGTAGTGCACCAGAGCGTTGTTCACGCCCGCCCGGTCAGCGACTTTGCGGGTGGTGGTGCGGCTCCATCCGATCTCGGCGAGCAGTTGCTTGGTGGCCCCGAGGATGCGACCGCGCGGGTCGAGCGACGTGCGGTCAGTCGGCGGCGCCACGAGCGGCTCGTGTTGGTTCGCGCGGGCGTCGTCGCCATCCATCGCAGTCGCCTCGTCCTCCGATTTAAGCAGCTGCTTTAAGCATGTGCTTAAATCAGACGCACCATACGCCGCTCGGCCCGGTCCGTCAAGCGCCGTGGCGAAGCCCCACCCGGGAGGGGTGGCGTAGCCAACGCCTGGCACGCTGCGCCAGGCTAGGCCGCCTTCCCAACGCGGATGTCGGGCTGGCCACGCAAGTGGTGTCGGGACGGCTTGAGAGGGCGGCGCGAGGGCGCTATGATGAGCATACCCACCCCCAGTAGGTAGGGGCAGGACGAGTCGCCGAGGAGGCGTCAGCATGACCAATCTCAAAGTCGAAGGTATGACCTGCCATCATTGCGTCATGGCGGTGACCAAGGCGCTCGAGTCCGTCGCAGGCGTCACCAAGGCGGAGGTCGATCTCGAGCGCGGCAGGGCCGTGGTGGACGGTGATGCAGACGTGCAGGCCATGATCGCGGCAGTGCAGGAAGAGGGCTATCAGGCGTCCGTGCAGGGCGGCTGATGGCGCCCCAGCGGCCCGTGTCGGCGACAACGGAGCGGCTGCCACGCAGTGCGCACGCGGCCGAGCACGGGATGCACCTGGACCCCACGACACGCGAGGAGTCGGTGCGGCGGCTGCGGAGCGCCAAGGGTCATCTGGAGGGGGTGCTCCGGATGCTCGAGGACCCGTCGGTGTACTGCGTCGATGTGCTCAAGCAGATCAAGGCGGTGCAGGGAGCGTTGAGCAAGGTCAATGACGCCGTCCTTCGCTCGCATGTGCGCGACCACGTTGCCACCGCGGCGCAGCGTGGCGACACCGACACCATCGTCGACGAGCTGATGGAGGCGTTAAAGTACCGGAGCTAGCCCGTGTGGCGGGCTGGAGCGAGGAGGTGCAGCGTGGAACGCTCCAGTGACGGTGATCTGGCGCAGGCTCCGACCAGCGGGGCCCACCATCTGGTGCGCTACGTGCAGCACACGCGGCGGGAGTTGCGACGGGCGGTGGAGGGGATGTCCATCGCGGATCTGGAACACCGCGTGGGAGGCCTCAACAGCGTCGCCTGGATCGTGGGTCACCTGGCGTGGCAAGAGCAGACCTACTGGCTCACCGCGAGAGGTGAGCCTGCGGTGGCCGATCTCGATGCGTTCGGCCACGGTGAGCCGGCCGCCGCGGCCGACTTCGAGACGGTGTACCAGGCGTGGCAACGCGTGACGGCGACGGCCGACGTGTGGCTTGCGGGGCTCGACGAAGCGGCGCTGCACACGCACGTGCACGGTCGGTCCCTGTTCGAGCGGGAGAACGTGGGCACCCTGCTCACGCGGGTCAGCGGCCACTACTATCTCCACATCGGTCAGATCACGGCCATCCGCAAGCTCCTTGGCTATCCGGTGCCCCCCTTCGTCGGTTCACAGGCGGGCGCCATGTACGACTGAACACGGCGCGCTCGAGTTCCCAAAGCCGATCGAGAAGGCTCCCGGCCACGCACGCGGGCGTGACCGGGAGGCCGAAAGGGGATGAGACGCCCCACGGACGCAGCGTCCGCGCAGGCGTCCCACGGTCCGCGCCGGACGACCGGGGGTGGCGGAGGCGCGGACCGTGGCAGGAGCCGTGAGGCTCGCCGCGGCCATCATCGCCCGCACAGCGCAGGCGGGCACAGGGACGGCTGTCCTGGCGCCCGCCCGGGCGACCCGGTGGCGGGTGGGGTAGGTGGTAGACTACCCGCTCCGAACACTGGCGGCGCCCAGGGACGTACATGTGAAGACCTTCTACCTCATCGACGGCCACGCCCAGCTGTTTCGCGCGTACTACGCGCCGTTCAGGCCGCTCACCTCACCGGCGGGCGAGCCGGTGAAGGCGGTGTACGTCTTCACGCAGCTGCTACTGAGCACCCTCCTCAAGGAGAGCCCCGACTACCTGGCGGTCGCATTCGACGTGAGCGACGCGACCACGTTGCGCAAGGGGTGGTACCCCGCCTACAAGGAGCACCGCGAGGCCTCACCGGAGGACCTGGAGCCGCAATACCGGCGCGTTCGCGCCGTTCTCGAAGCGCTCGGGGTGCCGATCTTCGAGCGCGAGGGCTATGAGGCGGACGACGTCATCGCGACGATCGCGCGGCGGCTCGACGGCGAGGACGTCGAGCTTCGCATTGCCAGCAAGGACAAGGACCTGCATCAGATCCTCAGCGACCGGGTGCGCCTGTGGGACCCGTCGAGCGGCGATTTGCTCACCCCGCGCAAGCTGAGGGAGAAGAGCGGCTATGGCCCCGAGCAATCCGTCGACATTCAGACGCTGACAGGCGACAGCGTGGACAACGTCCCGGGAGCCAAAGGCGTGGGCACGAAGACCGCAGCGCGCTTGATCAACCAGTTCGGCGGCGTCGAGGCGGTCTACGCGCATCTCGACACGCTTAGTCCGAAGCTCCGCGAGAACCTCGAGGCCCATGCCGAGAGTGTCCCGCTCACCCGAAAGCTCGTCACGTTGGACGCGGAGGTGCCCATCGCGTTCGAGCTCGGGGCCTGCAAGGCTCCCACCCCGTCGCGCGAGGCGCTGCGGCCGCTGTTCGATGAGCTCGGATTCCGCTCGCTCCTCGAGCAGCTGCCCGAGGATGCGGGGATCGGCGAAGCTGCTGGTTCGGCACCGTTGACGGTGACCGCCGGGCCCGCTGACGCGGTCGCAGGCGCGGGACATAGGCGGTGGCGCACGGTGGAGGACGCGGACGGGCTCGAGGCCTTGGTCAAGCAGCTGAGCGACCGGCGGGCGTTCGCGGTGGACACCGAGACCACGTCGCTGCGCGCCGCGGACGCCGACATCGTGGGCTACTCCTTCGCGTGGGAGGCCGGCGAGGGCGTGTACGTGCCAGTGCGCAGCCGTGTGAGTCCGGCATTGGACCCGGCGAGGGTGGCCGAGGCCCTGCGAGGCGGGCTCGCCGATCCCGGCATCCTCAAGGTGGGTCAGAACCTCAAGTACGACCTGATCGTGCTCCACGGCGCCGGCTTATCGCTTGCCGACCCGCTGTTCGACACCATGATCGCCGCTTCGCTGCTGTACCCCGAGCGCCGGGCGTACAACATGGACGATCTGGCCCGGGATCTGTTGGGGCACACCACCATCCCGATCAGTGCCCTCATCGGCAAGGGGAAGCATCAGAAGAGCATGCTGGACGTGCCGCTCGAGCAGCTCTCCGAGTATGCGGCCGAGGACGCCGAGGTGACCTGGCGTCTGTACCAGTCGTTGCACGCCGGGATCGATGCTGCCGACAACGATCTGCGCGCCCTCTTCTGCGACGTGGAGATGCCACTCGTGCGTGTGCTAGCCGCCATGGAGCAGGCCGGTGTGGCTCTCGACCGGGAGCACCTCCGTGACTACGGCGAGACCTTGACGGCGCGGATCGAGCACCTTCGCCAGGAGGCGTTCGTTGCCGCCGGTCGCGAGTTCAACCTCGACTCGCCCAAGCAGCTTGGTGAGGTGCTGTTCGACGAGCTCCACTTCCCAGTGGTCAAGCGCACCAAGACCGGGCGGTCGACCGACGCCGAGGTCCTTCAGGCCCTGAGCGTCGACAGCGACCATCCGCTGCCCGCGTTGCTGCTCGAGTACCGCGAGCTGACGAAGCTTCTCGGCACCTACCTGGTGCCGTTGCCGAGCCTGGTCAGCGAGCGTACGGGGCGGCTGCACGCGAGCTTCCATCAGACCGGCGCAGCAACCGGTCGGTTGTCCTCGAGCGATCCCAACATCCAGAACATCCCCGTGCGCACCGAAGCCGGCCGAGAGATCCGCCGTGCCTTCCGGGCGGGCGGCGACGATGCGCTGCTGCTGGCAGCGGACTATTCTCAGGTCGAGCTGCGAATGCTGGCCCACTTCTCGGAGGACGCCGAGCTGGTCCGGGCGTTCCGTGATGGGCTGGACATCCACGCCCACGTGGCCTCTCAGGTGTACGGGGTGCCTCTGGAGGACGTCGACGCCGAGCAGCGCCGCGTTGCCAAGACGGTGAACTTCGGCATCGTCTACGGGCAGACCGCGTACGGACTGGCGCGCACGCTGCACATCCCCACCGGCGACGCCGCGGCTTTCATCGAAGCCTACAAGAAGCGCTACGCGGGGCTCGATCGTTTCCTAGAGGCGTGCGTGGCCTTCGCCGAGGAGCACGGTTACGTGTCGACCATCCTGGGTCGCAGGCGGCCGGTGCCGCAGGTCCAGTCGCGCAACCGCAACGTGCGAGCGCTAGGCGAGCGCTTGGCGATCAACACGGTCATCCAAGGGAGCGCCGCGGACCTCATCAAGGTCGCCATGATTCGTTTACACCGTCGCTTCGAGGAGGAAGGGCCCGGAGCCAGGTTGCTCATTCAGGTCCACGACGAGCTGGTGGTCGAGACCCCCGAAGCAGTGGCCGATACGGTGCGCCACGAGGTCGGGCAGCCACCCGGATCCTCGGGCCGGAGGCACAGGATTCAGGGGCGGATGTCACACGGTCGCGGCCTCGGTGGCGTCGGGCCCGGCACGCACGTCGACATCATCGGCAATGACG
>JARRJS010000053.1:0-73472 GCA_037388885.1 Gemmatimonadota bacterium | reverse complement strand
TTCGCGGACCATCCGCCTGTGCCGGACAGCGTCATCGTGGCTGACATCAACATGGACATGATCGGCCGCAACGCGCCGGACAGCGTGGTAGCCATCGGCCAGGAGTACTCGTCGCTGGGACCCCTCACGCACCAGGTCGCCGACGCGCACCCGGAGCTGGGGCTGACCGTGGCGCCGGACCTGTGGCCCGAGGAGCGGTTCTTCTTTCGCAGCGACCACTTCAACTTCGCGCGCAAGCACATCCCGGCCATCTTCTTCACCACGGGCCTGCACGACGACTACCACAGGCCGTCGGACGAGGCGTCGAAGATCGACAACGACAAGCTGGCACGGATCGCGCGACTCGTGTTCTACCTGGGCAACACCATCGGCACCGACGCCCAGGCGCCGGCGTGGACGGAAGATGGCTGGGCGCAGGTGCAGCAGATGACGCAGGGCCGCGGCCGCTGACACAGGGAGGAGCATGGCAGGCAGTGACAGGTCGGGCAGGGACTTCATCCGCAGCATCATCGAGGCGGACCTGGCGAGCGGGAAGCACGCGCGCATCCACACGCGCTTCCCGCCCGAGCCCAACGGCTTCCTGCACATCGGCCACGCCAAGTCCATCTGCCTGAACTTCGGCGTCGCCGAGGAATACGGCGGCCTGTGCAACCTGCGCTTCGACGACACCAACCCCACCACGGAGGACACCAGCTACGTCGAAGCCATCCAGGCGGACGTGCGCTGGCTCGGCTTCGACTGGGACGACCGCCTGTACCACGCCTCCGGCTGGTTCCAGCAGCTCTACGAGCTGGCCGAGGTGCTCATCCGCAAGGGCAAGGCGTACGTCGACTCCCAGACGGAGGAGGAGATCCGGGAGACCCGGGGCACGGTCACGCGGCCCGGCATCGACAGCCCATACCGCGACCGGCCGCCGGAGGAGAACCTGGACCTGTTCCGGCGTATGCGCGCAGGCGAGTTCGAGGATGGCGCCCACGTGCTGCGGGCGAAGATCGACATGGCCGCGCGCAACATGATCATGCGCGACCCGCTGCTCTACCGGATCCGCCACGCGCACCACTACCGCACCGGCGACGACTGGTGCATCTACCCGCTCTACGATTTCGCGCATCCCCTGTGCGACGCCCTCGAGGACATCACCCACTCGCTGTGCACCCTCGAGTTCGAGAACAACCGCGAGATTTACGACTGGCTGGTCCGCGAGACGGAGATCGCCGCCCAGCCCAGGCAGATCGAGTTCGCACGGCTGAACCTGGAGTACACCGTCCTGTCCAAGCGCCGCCTGCTACGCCTGGTCAACGAGGGCCACGTGGACGGCTGGGACGACCCGCGCATGCCGACGATTGCGGCGCTGCGACGCCGCGGCGTCACGCCGTCCGCCATCCGCAGCTTCGCCGACATGATCGGCGTCGCCAAGGCCGACTCCATCGTGGACATCGGCAAGCTGGAGTTCGCCATCCGCGACGATCTCAACTCCGTGGCGCCTCGGGTCATGTGCGTGCTGGACCCCTTGCGCGTGGTCATCGAGAACATGCCGGACGGAGACGTCGTCGAGCTGGACGCGCCGTACTTCCCCCGGGACGTGGACCGGGAGGGGTCCCGCACCGTGCCGTTCACGCGCGAGATCCTCATCGAGCACGACGACTTCGAGGAAACGCCGCGGCACGGATTCCGGCGCCTCGCCCCCGGACGCCATGTGCGCCTGCGGCACGGGTTCATTATCCGCTGCGACGACGTCGTGAAGGACGACGACGGCACCATCCACGAGCTTCGCTGCAGCTATCTGCCCGACTCGCTCGACGGCAAGCCCGAGGGTGTGAAGGTCTGGGGCACCATCCACTGGGTGCCAGCACCAGTGTCCCTGCCGGCCGAGGTGCGCCTCTACGACCGCCTCTTCAAGAAGAAGGATCCGGCAGACGCGCCCGAGGGGGAGGACTTCCTCCACAATCTGAACCCGGAGTCTCTGGTCACGTTTTCGCGTGCCCGCGTCGAGCCCAGCCTAACGGACGACGACCGGGATACTCGCTACCAGTTCGAGCGCCAGGGCTATTTCTGGCGCGATCCGGTGGACGGGCGCGGGGAGGCGCTGATTTTCAACCAGATCGTCTCACTACGCGAAAGAGTTGTCACCGAGAAACTCACAGACCGGACGAAAGCCGGCGACCGGCTGCGGGAGGGAACATCCGGCGAGGAGCAACTCCAGGACGGGACGACGGCCGGCGAAGCGGTCCAGGAGCAGAAGGTCCCCACGGAGCACCTCAAAGACGGAGTGAAGCCCGGCGACGAGGTCCGGGAATCGGTAGTCAAAGGCGGCCAGCCTCTCACCCGCGAAGCGGTGCTGGCGGAGCTGACAGACTATTGGAACGATGCGGCGGTGCGCCGGTTCGGTCGGTACGCCGACGAACTCGGACTGGACGTCGTCGATGCCCGCGTCCTCGCCATCGACCCTTCGCTGGCAGAGCTGTTCGATGAGGCGGTGCGCGCCGATGCCCCGCCAACGACCGCGGCCAACTGGATCATCAACGAGCTGCCGCGAGAGCTGGAGAAGCAGGACGCGGCCGACCTACCGTTCGGCGGTGCAGAGCTGGCGGCGTTGGTGCAGATGGTGGAGGACGGCACGCTGTCGCAGAACAGCGCCCGCCAGGTGCTGGGCCACCTGGCCCGCCACGGCGGCGATCCGCGCAGCTACGTCGAGGAGCAGGGCCTCACACGCATCGCGGACCGGGACGCACTGACGTCCGTGATCGACGAGCTCCTGGCGGCGAACCCGGACAAGGTGGAGCGCTACCGCGCCGGGCAGGAGGGCCTGCTGGGCTTCTTCGTCGGCCAGGTCATGCGGAAGACGCAGGGCCGCGCAGACCCGAAGACGGTACAGGCGCTGCTCAGGGAGCGGCTGGAAGCCCACTGACGCCGGTCGCTGCGCGCAGCCAACGCCTGAGCGCGGCCTGAGTGAACGCAGTAAACGGCCTGAGCGAACGCAGTGAGCGGCCTGAGCGAGCGCAGCGAGCGGCCTGAGCGAGCGCAGCGAGCGGCCTGCATCACCAGCGTAGCGAGCGGCCCGCAGCTCACCTCGTGAACCGCCGGATCACCCCTTCGTGCCGAGGGTACCGCTCGATGAGCGACGCGACCGACGCCAGCTCGAAATCCGCGTACGTGAAACCGGGCGCGACGGTGCAGCCGCACAACGACCAGGCACCGCTGCCGGCCACCTGCGCAGCCTGCCAGCAGCCGGCCGGCACGACCGTCATGGGCTCGCCTTGCGTCATGTCCGCGGTCAGCAGCCGGATCTCGTAGGCGCCATCGTCGTGGATCAGGTGCAGCTCCAGCGGGTCGCCGGCGTACAGGTGCCAGAGCTCGTCGCTGCGCGTCACACGGTGGAATGCCGAGAACTCGCTTGCCGGCAGAAGGAAGTAGATGCCAGTGCCCGCCGGACGCGTCGCCCCCCCACCCTCCTGCACGGAAGGGTGCCGGACGGACAGAGCGGCCTGGTACGTCTCCCGGAAATAGCCACCCTCGGGATGCCGCTCCAGGCCCAGCCGCTCCACGATCTCGCGCACGGTGTCGTTCATGGAATTGAGCATGGGCCGCGGTCCACGCGCCTGCAAGCATCCCTCGTGACAAAACCCGAGCCCGGATACCGGTGCGAATGCGAGTCACGTGCCGGAATTCTCCTGTGATCCGCTTGCGTGCACGGGTGCGGGTCCGGGTCCGAAAGGGCGCAGCGGGCGATTCACCGCGGCGCCCCCCCTTGACGTCCGACGCGTTTTCCGCGATTATTTGCGCTACGAGCGACCCCGGGGAGTTCCCGGGCCAGAGTACGAAAGGACCTGGACGCAGCCGTCCCGGTCCTTTTTTTCGCTCGTGAGCGTCGTGCGGACGTTTTTCCGCACTTGTTAGATGTTCCGTTGGTACGGCGAGCCCGAACCTGGACATCTACAACACCAGGAGGATGGTATGCGTACCACCGGAACCGTGAAGTGGTTCAACGACCAGAAGGGCTTCGGCTTCATCACGCCGGAAGACGGGTCCAAGGACTGCTTCGTGCACCACTCGTCGATCCAGGCGGCCGGCTTCAAGACGCTGGCGGAAGGCGAGCGGGTGGAGTTCGACGTCGTGCAGGCCGCGAAGGGGCCTGCGGCGGAGAACGTCGTTCGTCTCGATGCCTGAGACTGGCGAATAGGCTGCATTGCAGCTGAACGGGCCGACCCTGCGGGGCCGGCCCGTTTCATTTGCGATTGCGCGCGGGACTGGCGCGACGGCAGTATGTTGGGTATCCCTACGGCCGCACGAGTGAGCCTGAACCTCACGGACCCGAACCCCGTACCTCCATGATCCTGAAGGACAAGCGCGTACTCGTCACGGGCGTGCTGAACGACGCCTCCATCGCCTTCGGAGTGGCCCGCCTGGCACAGGAGCAAGGCGCCGAGGTCATTCTCTCATCGTTCGGCCGCGTGCTGCGGCTCACCGAGCGGACGGCGAAGCGACTGTCGCAACCCGTCCGGACCGTGGAGCTGGACGTGACGAACCAGGAGCACCTGGACGGGCTGGCGGAGGAGATCGGCGGGGAGCTGGATGGCGTGCTGCACGCCATCGCGTTCGCACCGGAGACCGCGCTGGGCGGGCACTTCATGGACACGCCCTGGGACGACGTCGGCACCGCGCTGCACATCTCGGCCTACTCGCTCAAGGCGCTGGCGAAGGCCACGGCGCCTATCCTGGCCGAAGGCAGCGGCATCGTGGGCCTCGACTTCGATGCGTCCGTCGCCTGGCCCGTGTACGACTGGATGGGCGTGGCCAAAGCCGCGCTGGAGTCCACCGCTCGTTACCTCGCCCGTGAGCTGGGCCCGAAGAAGATCCGGGTCAACCTGGTGTCCGCCGGGCCGTTGCGGACGATGGCCGCCAAGAGCATTCCGGGGTTCCAGCAGTTCGCGTACTGGCCGGACCGCGCCCCGCTGGGCTGGGACCTGACCGACACGGAGCCCGCGGCCCGGGCGTGCGTCGCGTTGCTGTCCGACTGGTTCCCCGCCACCACCGGTGAGATCGTTCACGTGGATGGCGGCTTCCACGCCGTCGGTGCCTGACGCTCCAGGAGCTCCGACGCAAGGGCGGGCGACGCGATCGCGCCGCCCGCCCTCTCTGGCCCGCCGGCACGTAGGACCGCGGAGCTAGGAGCCGTTCTTTTCCAGGTTGTAGACCCGGACGAATTGCAGCGCCCGCGGGAACGGGCCGCTGACCTTCACATCCACCGTCATCCGCGTCGTGTCGGGGTTGCGCATCCAGTGCTCCACCACCGTCACACCTTCCGCTTTCCGCTCCAGCTCAAGGGCGCCGTCCGTCCACTTCGCCTTCATGGCCACCTTCAGGTCGCCCCAGTCTGCCTCGTGCTTCTTGCCGTTCGTCGACAGATCCATCGTGCGGCCGTCGCCCCACTGGAGTCGCACCAACGTGTCGGCCTCCAGCACGTCCACCTGGTTCGCCGACGGCATCAACGCGCGCATCGCGTCGCGCATCCGCGCCATCCTCTCGGGATCGTACCGACCGCCCCCCCTACGACCACGGCCGCCGCGCATGCCACCACCGAACCCGCCCGGCCGGCCAAAGCCGCCACGTCCACCACGTCCCCAGACTCCCGGCTCCCCCTGGCCCGGCTGCCCCGTCTCCCCGCCACGCCCTTGACGAAAACCCGGGCCGGTGCTGGCGGCCGTGTCGATCACCCACGAGCCTCGCAGGTCGATCCCCGCCGGCGCCATCGTCGGATGGGCCGTCGCGCAACCCGCGGCCAGCAGAACGACGACCCCGGCGGCGAGCAGGAGCTCGACCTTCCGCTCCATGGCCATGCTTCCCCCTTCGCTCTGTAACGAGATGGAACGCGTCACGCGCGGCGGCACGAGGAGCGCACCGTCGTGCGACGCACGTAGGGATGGACGCGCGGGCCGGGGAAAACGTTAGTTTCCCGCACGCCGCCGGATCTCACTCCCACTCGATGGTGGCCGGCGGCTTCGACGTGATGTCCAGCGCCAGGCCGCCGAAGGGGACGACGGCGATGGCATCATAGTCCTCGGCTCACCCTCCGGCCCGGGCCGTGATGCGCAAGCCCACCAGGGCGGTGAGCAGCAGCACCAGGAAGAACAGGCGCGCCGGATCGCGCGATTCGTGGAACAGGATGATCCCCAGCACCACCGCACCCGCCGCGCCGATGCCCGTCCAGACGGCATACGCCGTTCCGATGGGCACCGTCTTCACCGCCTGACCCAGGAGGTACAGGCTACCCGCCATGGCCACCAGCGTGAACGCCGTCGGCCACGGCCGCGTGAACCCATGCGAGTACTTGAGCCCCATCGCCCAGGCCGTCTCCAGCAGGCCGGCGAAGAACAGCGCCACCCATGCCATGCAAGCCTCCGTCTTGCGACCGACGACCGTTGACCGACGACCGCCGCCGGCCGCCCCAAGATAGCGCCGCGCCCTCTCTCAATCCATCGAGCCCGAAAACCGCCGCAGAATCAGCCCTGCAACAAGGTCTTCACCTGGTTCACCGACAGCAGGTGCCCGGCCGAGCGTACGGCACCGTCCACGGCCAGTGCCGGCGTCATCATAGCGCCCATCCGGGCAATCTGCGCGATGTCCGTGACCTTCTCGACGGTGATGTCCAGGCCCAGCTCCCGAATCGCCGCGCGCGCGTTCTCTTCCAGCTTCTGACATTTGGGGCAGCCGGTGCCGAGCACCTGGATCTTCTCTATCGACATGTCTCCACGCAGGTCAGAGTGCACCATACAGCACGCCCGTGATCGTGGCCATCACAACCACCAGCGTCACGAAAGCCAGCGTTTTGCGCCCGCCCAGCACGCTCCGGATCACCAAGATGCTCGGCAGGGACAGGGCCGGACCCGCCAGCAGCAGCGCCAGCGCCGGCCCGTTGCCCATGCCGCTGCCCAGCAAGCCCTGGAGGATAGGCACCTCCGTCAAAGTGGCGAAGTACATGAACGCGCCGGCCACGGAGGCGAACAGGTTGGCCGCGATGGAGTTGCCACCAACGGCCTGCGCCACCCAGGCCGAAGGCATCACGCCCTCGTGCCCCGGCCGGCCCAGGAGGAAACCCGCCACCAGGATTCCAATGAGCAGCAGTGGCAGGATCTGTTTGGCGAAGCCCCACGATGCGGCAAACCAGTCGCCCAGCTCGCCGTCGCTCAGGCTGGCTACAATGGACAGGCCGACGGTCGCCGTGGCGAACGGCAACACGGGCCGGCCGGGGAACAGCACGGCCAGCGCGAGAGCGACACCGGTGATCCAGGCGAGGTGCAGGCGGCGCAACCCGAACCAGGCCGTCAAGGTGACGCCCAGGCCCAGGCCCAGCAGGGCCGTGATGACCCACTTCGCCGAGTAGATCGCGTGCCACAGCCCGGCCGTCGTGTCCGGCCGGCCCCAGTTCGCGCACACCAGTTCGCGAACACCAGGATGCCGATCATGAGGGCGAAGTACACGACGGTCTGCCATAGCGGACGACCCGCGGCATCCACGTCGCCTGCGACCGGCGACGTCGCCGCGGCGGCACGGTCGTGCTCCTCCCGCCGGAAGAGCACGTGCATGGCCAGCCCGATGACCACCGCGAACAGGACAGCGCCCACCGCCCGCGCCACGCCCAGCTTCAGCCCGAGCACGCGAGCCGTCAGTACCATGGCCAGCACGTTGATGGCCGGACCCGAGTAGAGGAACGCCGTGGCCGGGCCGAGGCCCGCACCCGTCGTGTAGATGCCCGCGAAAAGCGGCAGCACCGTGCACGAGCACACCGCCAGCACGGTGCCCGCCACCGAGGCGACGCCGTACGCCACCGGCTTCGGCGCCGTCGGCCCCAGGTAGCGCAGCACGGTGCCCTGGTTCAGGAACACCGAGATGGCGCCGGCAATGTAGAAGGCCGGCACCAGGCACAGGAGCACGTGCAGCCGTGCGTAATCCCGCGTCAGCGCCAAGGCCTCCGTGACCCCGCCCTGAAAGCGCACGGCGTCCACCGGCAGGAAATAGGCGGCCGCGAACACCGCCACGATCCATACCAGTGGACGCCACTCGCGACTCCAGTCGGTCGCCATGACCCGACCGGCCCGCCCCGCGCGCCACGCGCGCCAACGCCCCCACCAACCGACTGCCGTCGTCGGCCGCGCCGCCGCCGTTCGTTCCCCTTCTCCGGACTGCGCCTCCGCTCCGGCCCGTGCGTCCGCGACCCGTTCCGCTTCTTGATCGGACGGAGCCTCGATCGTGCCCTTCATCGTCTATCCCTCCGGGCGGCCCGCGTCGGCCGCCCCGATGGTCAATGATCGACGATCGACGATCGCCGGTCGTTCACGGCGTACGAACGGGGCCGGGCGCTGCGTCGCCAGCCCATGCGCACGCCGGGTCATGCCCCATCAATCTCCTTCCCGCACCCCCGACCCCGGTTTACCCGTAGACACGCCCGCTCAAGAACCCGGCACCGGGCTGACCTCGGGAGCCCTCTTCGATCGTCGATCATCGATCATCGATCGACCCATGCGCAGCGCCGCCCCCACCAGCAGAATCAGCACGGGCACCTCCACGAGCGGTCCGATGACCGTCGCGAAAGCTTCACCCGAGCCCAGGCCGAACACGCCTACCGCCACCGCGACCGCCAGCTCGAAGTCGTTGCTCGCCGCCGTGAACGACAGCGTCGTCGTCTTGCTGTAGCCCGCCCCGATCCGGCGCCCGATCCAGAACGAGCTGAAGAACATGACGAGGAAGTAGAGGAGTAGTGGTACGGCAATCAGCAGCACGTCCCACGGGATCTCCACGATGTTGTGACCCTGGAGCGAGAACATCACGACGATGGTGAACAGCAGCGCCACCAGCGTCAGCGGGCTCACCCGCGGGATGAAGCGCCCCTCGTACCACTCCCGGCCCCGTAGCCGGACCAGCGCGAAACGCGTCAGCATGCCGGCGAAGAACGGGATGCCCAGATAGACCGCCACCGTGCGCGCCACCGCACCCATGGACACATGCACGGCGAGGCCCTTCAGACCAAACAACGGCGGCAGCACCGTGATGAAGAGGTACGCGTAAACCGAATAGAACAGCAGCTGGAAGATGGAATTCAACGCCACCCAGCCGGCGGCGTACTCGGGGTCGCCTCGCGCCAGGTCGTTCCACACCAGGACCATGGCAATGCACCGGGCCAGACCCACCAGGATCACACCGTACATGTACTCGGGATGGCCCCTCAGAAACACCACCGCCAGCAGGAACATCACCACCGGGCCCACGATCCAGTTCTGGATTGTCGAGATGCCTACCAGCTTCCAGTTGCTGAACACCCGCGGCAGTGCTTCGTAACGCACCTTCGCCAGCGGCGGATACATCATGAGGATCAGGCCCACCGCGATCGGCACCGATGTCGTGCCCACTTCCGTCGCCGCCGTGAACGACGACACCGCCGCCGGCCACACGTACCCGATGCCCACCCCGACCGCCATGGCCGCGAAGATCCACAGGGTCAGGTAGCGGTCCACAAAGGAAAGACGACGCGTCGCCACTTCACGCCTCCGGCTTACGCGCCCGCACGAACGCCGCCATGAAGTGGCCGTCCACCTCCGGCGCCACCGCGTCCGCGTCCAGGCCGGCACCTTCCAGGAACGCTCGCGCATCCTCCGCCCGGTACACCCGCGTCGGCTCGATGTCGACGGCTTCGAAACCCACTTCTTCCAGCAGCCCCCGGAACTCCGATTCCTCCAGCGCCCCCGCCACACACCCCACCCACAACTCCATGCTGCGCCGCACTGCCGCCGGCACGTCGCCCCGCACCACCACATCCGACACCGCGAAACGGCCGCCCGGCTTCAACACCCGGTAGGCTTCGCGCAGCACCGTCGGCTTGTCCCCCGACAGATTGATCACACAATTGGAGATGATCACGTCCACGCTCGCGTCCGGCAGCGGGATCGCCTCGATCTCACCCTTCAAGAACTCCACGTTCTCAGCACCCGCCTTCGCCGCGTTCGACCGCGCCAGCGCCAGCATCTCGTCCGTCATGTCCAGCCCGTACGCCTTGCCCGTCGGACCCACCCGCCGCGCCGACAACAGCACGTCGACGCCACCGCCCGAACCCAGGTCCAGCACCACTTCACCCTCCCGCAGCTCCGCCAAGGCCGTCGGGTTGCCGCAGCCCAGTGACGCCAACACCGCATCCTCCGGCAATACCGCCGCCTCGCCCGCCTCGTACAGGTCCGACGTGATCGGGTCCGGACCGCAATCGCATGCCGCCGTCGCGCCACAGCACGCGCTACCCTGCCCGCTCACCACCCGCAACGCCGCCTCACCGTAGCGCCGCCGCACCACGTCCTTCAACTCGTCACCATCCCCCCTGTCGGCCTCCATATCAACGAAAATTGAATATTTCTTCCAAAAAAACACGGCACACGAAGACACGTGCTTGTCGTGCCTTCCGTGTAATCAACCGCAACACGTGCCGCCCTGCCCGTCGCACGTCAGAGCGTCCGCATGCAGGGCACCCAGCGTCTCCTCCAGCTCCGCCACCGCTTGCGGTATCAGCGAGTAATGCACCCAGCGGCCATCCCGGCGGTCCGACACCAGGCCCGCATCCTTCAGGGTCTTGAGGTGGAAGGACAATAGCGACTGGGCCACATCCAGCGCTTCGGTCAGATAGCACACGCAATGCTCACCATCACGCAGGATGTCCAGGATCCGCAGACGCTTCTCGTCCGCCAACGCCTGGAAACGCCGGGCAAGATCCGCATCGGCCAAGGTCCTCTTCACGGCCGTCGCTCTCATGGTCCTCGTTGTCATGCCGTCTCCCTTCACCAGCTTCGCCTCACCACCCTCGCCCCACCACGAATTCGAATTCGAATTCGTCCTTCAGGCCACCCCGACGCGCTTCGGTGCCCCGCCCGTTTCGAGCACCTCGGCGAACTCGTCGGGCAATGCGCTGGCCCGAATCGCCGCGGCGGCCTTCGCCACGTCATACTCGACCCGTACGATCTCGATCCGCGGTTCGTCCCTGCCCAGCTCTACCATGGCGTAGCACGCGCGTGCATCCCCGTCCTTCGGCCGGCCGACGGAGCCGGCATTCACGAAATGCACGCCGTCCACTGCCCGCTGCCAGGGGAAGTGCGTGTGGCCGAACGACACGACATCGCCCGACTTCGCACCCAGGCGCTCCGCCATTTTCGTGCAGAACGAGTCCGGGCGGTCTTCCTTCCAGTACAACGTGTTCAGCGTCGGCGCACCGTGCACCACGCGCAACGTGGGCCCCGCCCGGTGCCCGCCCAGCGGACGAAGGTCCAGCCGGAACGGCAGCGCGCCCAGGTACGCCTTCGTCTCCGGCGTCACATGCTCCCGCGTCCACCCGTAGCTCAAGTGCGACAGCTCTTCCTGCCGCGGGTCTTCGTACGCACAGCCGCAATGGTCGTAGTCCGTAGCCGTCGTCGAGTCGTAGTTGCCCGCCACGCCCGCGATTGCCCGGGCCCGCAGCAGAGACACCACCTCGTTCGGCCACGGCGCGTACCCCACCAGGTCGCCCAGGTGGACCACCGCGTCCACGTCACCGCGGGCGTCGATGGCGGCCAGCACCGCCTCCAGCGCCGGCAGGTTCCCGTGTATGTCGCCGATCAGCGCGTACCGCACTCGCTCCTCCGGGTTGCAGGGCTCAGACCTCATTATATCAATGATTCTTGATCAGTCAAGCCGCCCGACCATGGCGAGCTCCTTGGCTTGTTCCGACGCGATCGACGGTCTATGCTTTTCATCTCTTCGCGCGTGAAAAGGGAAGACAAACGACATGGTTGTGAAACATGTGGGGCCACGCGTGGGACATGCGCTGCTCCTGGGAGGGACGGCGTTTTTGTTTCTGGCGACATCGGCGGCGGCGCAGAATGCGCCGGTGTTCCAGCTGGGAGAGCTGGTGGTGACGGCGCGGCGTCCCGTCTCGGAGCTGGGGGGGACGGTGCGGGTGATCGATGCGAAGGAGATCCAGGCGACGGGAGCGCAGACGCTGGACGAAGCGCTGGCCCTGCTGCCGGGTCTGAACATCCGCACGGGTGGCGCGGGGGTGCCGCGGGTGGACATGCGGGGGCTGCGTTCGCGGCACGTCATCCTGCTGCTGAACGGCGTCCCGCTGAATTCCACGTACGACGGCCAGTTCGATCCGTCGTTCATCCCGGTGGACAACATCGCGAAGATCAAGGTGGTAACGGGCACGGCGTCGGTGCTGTACGGCCAGGGCGGGTTGGCGGGTGTCATCGACATCGTGACGAAGCAGGGCATGCCGGGTCTGCGCGGGCAGGTGTCGGGCGAGCTGCGGCAGACGGATGGACGGCTGGTGCGGGGTGTCGTGAGCGGGGGCATCGGCAACGTGGACGTGCTGGTGACCGGCAGTGCATCGTCGGCGGCGGGCTACCCGTCGGTGACGGGTTCGCCGACGCTGGGCGCGACCACACCCGGCGAGCGACTGAACAGCGATCACGCACGTGTGAACGTTTTCGGGCTGGCATCCGCGGCTCCGGCGGCGGGTGTGCACCTGGGCCTGTCTATGGGCCACAGTGATGGCAGCTATGGCATTCCGCCGGGCCTGATCAGCGGCAGTGATCCGTTCGTGAACCGCACGACGTACGACCGGGTGACGGACCGGCGCGGGGACTTCACGCAGCTGGCTGGCTCCTACGACGTGAGCGGGGCGGTCCAGGTTCGTAGCTGGGCCTATCTGAACGCGCTGAACGAGAACGAAGCGCGTTACGACGACAGCACGTACAGCTCGATGTCGGATCCTACCGTGAAGGGCACGCATACGCAGGCCAGTCGGACGTCACTGCGGGGCGCCGAGACGCAGCTGTCGGTCGAAGGCAGGTGGGGTCGCGCGACGCTGGCCCTGTCCGGTGAACGGGACGGGTGGCGCACCAACCTGGACATCCGCGATGTGTCGCTGGGCGGCACGCCGCGCACGTGGGGCGTACGGGACTACACAGACGACCGCAGCCTGGGCATTTACGGCACGGCGCTGGAGTACCAGGTCCGGCCCGTGGACCGTCTGGGTTTCGTGGCGGGCTACATGTACGACTGGCTGAGCCGGGACTCGGTGGGCACGACGGGCGCGGGCGGCACCATGGCGGCCGCGTATTACGACGTCGTGCCCGGCATGCGCGTACGTGCGTCGGCGGCGCACAAGTTCCGCTTCCCGACCATCTCCCAGCTGTACGACGAGAACGGTGGCAACCCGAACCTGCGTACGGAGTTGGCGAACGTCTACGAGCTGGGCGTGAGCCACACCCTGCCGGCCGGCTCTCGCGTCGGGCTCACGCTCTACCGCATGGACGTGCGGGACTACATCGAGCGGCCGGCGCAGGGTGAGCCGTTCGCGAACTTCGACGTGTACCGCATGCGGGGCATCGAGCTGACGGCGGAGACGCACCCGCTGGAGCGGTTGTCGCTGCGGGGCGGCTATTCCTTTCTGGATGCGCGGGACTACTCGCCCGGCGCCACGCGGCAGCAGTTGCAGTACCGGCCGCGGCACCGGATCGCCGCGGAAGGCGAGTACCGGTTCGCGTTCGGAACAAGGCTGGCCGCGTCCTATCTCCGCGTCGGCGACCAGTTCTACTATTCCCGGCAGGCGCCGGTGGAGAAGGCCAAGCTGCCGGCGTTCACGATTGTCAACGCCCACGTCTCGCAGACGGTGTTGGCCGGCCGGGCGCGCCTGTACGTCGGCGCGGACAACCTGTTGGACGTGGCATACGAGGACCAGTACGGCTCGCCGCAGGCCACGCGCGTGATGTACGGCGGCGTGTCGGTGCGCTGGTGAGCCGGTGAGGTCGAGCCGGACGAGGTTGTGTGGCGGGGTGAAGCCGGACTGCGCTCGACGCACGGCCGGCCAGGACGGCATTGAACCGAGAGGAGACGATGGGTGACTTCGGGAGTCGCCCGGGAGGGAACGGAGAAGCCAGCCCGGCCCGCGTCCTGCCACTGGACGAATTGCTCCGGGGGCAGTCCAGACTGGGGAGCCTGGCCTCCAGCCGGCGCGTCAGCGTCCTCGAGGTCCTGACCCTCATCGGCCTCGGCGCCGTGGCGGCCGCCCTCACGGCTTTCGTGGACCTGCACCTGCGCATTCCCGGCCATCACATCCTGTTCGCCGTCTTTCCCATGGCGCTCGGCTTCGCCCTCGTCCCGCGTCGTCGCGCGGGCACCCTCATGGGCCTCAGCGCCCTCGCCTTCACCGGCGGCTTCGGTCTGGCGGGCGTGCACCCCGGCGGCGTGGGCGCGCTCACCAGCCTGCTCGCCACCGGCCCCCTGCTCGACCTTTCACTGCGTTGGGGGCGCGGGGGTGCGCGCCTGTACGGGGCGTTCATCGTGGGCGGCGCTGCAAGCAATGCCCTGGCCTTCGTCGTCCGGGGAACCGTCAAAGTGCTGACGATCCAGAACACTGTCGGCCGCCCCTTCGGTGGTTGGTGGCCCCAGGCCATCTCGACGTACGCCATCGCCGGCTTGCTGGCCGGCCTCATCAGCGCGGGCGCCTGGTTCCATTTCCGCGGACGAGCATCCGGACTGCCGCCGGCCCGGCCACCGGAAGGCGAATGAGGAACGCACAGCCGACTGCCGGCCCCGGCCACGGCGCCCGCTTTTTCATCATCGGTCTGGACGACACCGACATGCCGGACACCCCCGGCACCAACCAGCTGGCCCGCCGGATCGCCGACGCGCTCCCGCCCGGTTTCACCTTCGACGTCGTGCTGCGGCACCAGCTCCTGTTCGACCCGCGCATCCCCTACACAAGCCACAACGGTTGCGCATCCATCGGCGTCCGCGCCGCACCCGGCCACACCGCGACCGACCTCCTCGACCCCCTGCGGCACCTGATCCGCGAATTCGCACCGCTCGGGAGCGACCCCGGCCTGTGCATCCTGGACCGAGGCTTCCGGGAAGACGGCCGGCCCGTGTCCGACCACCGGCCCGTCGCAGAGACCGGGATCCCAGCCACGGTCCCCTCCTTCGCCGAGCGTTGCCAGCGAGAGCCTGTGCACCAGGCCGACGCCCTCGCCCACGCCCGGTCCTTAGGCATCCACCTGGAACCTCTCGGCGGCACCGGCGACGGCATCATCGGCGCCCTCGCCGCCGTCGGCCTCCGCGCCGGCAACAACGACGGCCGCGTCGTCCACCGCCCCGGTTGGCCCTGGCCCGACCCGTTCGTCGGCCCTCAACCCGTCCCCGCCATCCTCGCCCGCGGCGTCGACCAGATCCGCCTCCA
Organism: Gemmatimonadota bacterium; assembly: GCA_037388885.1. Lineage (GTDB taxonomy): Bacteria > Gemmatimonadota > Gemmatimonadetes > Longimicrobiales > RSA9 > JARRJS01. The sequence goes on along the minus strand of JARRJS010000053.1, from coordinate 58,225 downwards.
CGACGACGTAGAGCTTCCCGCTCACCGCGACACCGCCGACGCCGCGACCGACGACGATTTCACCGTGACCACCGGCGTCGTCGACCTCGGGAAACACCTGCGACCGAGCTTCCGCAACGGGAAAGTGGTCCTGTTCGTCAGGCCAGCCGCCGGCGCCAACGGCCCACCCACCCGCTGGCAGGCGCTCAAGCTCCCCTGATCCCCCTGCCTTTTCCTTTTTCCGGCATGTCATCCGGACGACAGATCCTGAAACGAAGAGGACTCCACCAAACCTCTGTGCCCATCGTGTCTTCGTGTGCCCCGCCTCGTGCCCTTCGTGCGACGACGCTTGACGGCGCACACGCCGCGCGGGACCTTCCGGGGTGCACTTCGACCCGGATGGTCAGGCCCCCATGCGCATCGACCCTGAAGACGTAGCCCTCTGCCTGGTTGACGACGACGTCCCGGCGACCGGGGCCGCGGGCAGCGCATCGGCGTATGTCTGGCGCGCGCCGGACGGCGCCCGGCCTACGGCGACGCCCATCGTGCAGACATCGCTGTTCACGTTCCCGACGTTTCAGGCGCTCATCGACGGCCTGTCGGCGGAGCACCGGCACACCGTCTACACGCGCGGGCAGAACCCCACGGTGGAAGTGCTGGAGCGCAAGCTGGCGGCTCTGGAGCGAGGCGAGGCGTGCAAGTGTTTCGGGTCGGGCATGGCGGCCATCAACGCGGTGATGACGGGGCTGCTGCGCTCCGGGGACCACGTGCTGTTCGTGAACAACACGTACGGCCCGACGATCGAGCTGGCGGAGCATCTGGGGCGCTTCGGCGTGGAGCACGACCTCCTGCTGGACGGCACGCCCGACGCGGTGCGGGCCGCGCTGCGGCCCAACACGTCGCTGGTGTGGCTGGAGAGCCCGGGCACGATGCTGTTCCGGGTGGTGGATGTGGCGGGCATCGCGTCCGTGGCCCGTGAGCACGGCGCCCTCACCTGTATGGACAACAGCTGGTCGACACCGCTGCTTCAGAAGCCGCTGGCGCTGGGCGCGGACATTGTGGTGCACTCGTGCACGAAGTACCTGGCGGGTCACAGCGACTTGGTCGCGGGCGCGGTCATCTCGACGGCGCAGCGCATGGAGGAGCTGTTTTACCGCTCGTTTCTGTTGAACGGCGGCGTGCTGGCCCCGTTCGACGCGTGGCTGCTGCTGCGCGGCCTGCGCACGCTGCCGGCGCGGCTTCGGCAGCACGAGGCGGATGCCCTGGCGGTGGCGCGCTTTCTCGACGGGCACCCGGGAGTGCGTCGGGTCCATCACCCGGCCCTGGACAGCGGACCGGAGGGCGGAGCCGTCGACGCCGGGGCGTCGAACATGGGTGCGCTGGCCGGCACATCCGGATTGTTCAGCTTCGAGCTGGTGCGCGACGACTTCGCGAGCGTGAGCCGCGTGCTGGATACTCTGGAGCACATCCACCTGGGCGTCAGCTGGGGCGGGGTGGAGAGCCTGGCCATCTCGCCCAGCCGGCCCGACAACGAGGCGGAGCTGGACGCGAAGGGCATGCCGCGCGGACTGATCCGCCTGTCGGTGGGCCTGGAGGGCGCGGACGTGCTCATCGCGGACCTGGACGCCGCGCTGGCAACGGTGTCGTGAGCGATCGCGGCACGGGTCGACCCACCGGTCCCGAAACGGACACAGGTGCGCCCGAACGGCCGCCGGCCTCACCGCGGGCCCTGACGCTCGCCGAGGCACTCCTGCCCATCCTCACCATGCTGGTGCTCTTCGTGGCGGGGGTGGTGTTCCTTCAGCTCAGCGCCGAGCTGCTGGTGGCGGTGCTCCTGGGGTCTGCGGCGGTGGCAGGCATCATCGCCGTGCGGCACGGCTGCACCTGGGACGACATCCAGCGCTCCACGGGCGACAAGCTGGCGTCGGTGCTGCCCGCGGTGCTGATCCTGCTGTCCATCGGCATGCTCATCGCCACGTGGGTGCTGTCCGGCACGATCCCGTTCATGGTGTACTGGGGCGTCCGCCTGGTGAGTCCGCGCTACCTCGTGCTGACCGCCTTCCTGGCCACGGCCACCATGTCGCTCTTCACGGGCACCTCCTGGGGCTCCGCCGGCACCATCGGGGTGGCGCTCATGGGCACGGCCGCCGCCCTGCACGCGCCGCTGGCCACGACCGCCGGCGCCGTGGTGTCCGGCGCGTACCTGGGCGACAAGATGTCGCCCCTCTCCGATTCCACGAACATTTCCGCCATCGGTGCCGGCGCCCAGCTCTACCGCCACATCCGCCACATGATGTACACGGCGACACCGTCGTTCATCCTGTGCCTCGTCGTCTACACGCTGGCGGCACGGCTCGTCCCGGTGGCCGCCGGCGGCATGCCCCAGAGCGCACGCACGCTGCTCTCCGACATCACCTCGGTGTTCTCCCTCAACTGGCTCGTGCTGCTGCCGCCCGCCATCGTCATCTGGAGCATCATCCGCAAGAACCCGCCGGCTCTCGCCATCGCGGCCTCCTCCCTCGTGGCCGCTGCCATCGGTGTGCTGCTCCAGGGCTTCGCCCTCCAGGACGCCGTGATCTCCGCCGTCGGCGGCTTCCACGCCGACATGGTCGCCTCCGTCGGCGCCGACCCCACCAGCCTGGGCGAGGCGTTCCGCACCCTCGTGAACCGCGGCGGCCTCTACTCTATGGCCAACACGCTTATCGTCATCATTGCCGCCTTCCTGCTGGCCGGCGCCATGGACGTGTCCGGCGCCCTCAACCTGCTCATCGACCGCATGCTGGCCGCCGTGCGCTCCGTCTTCGGCCTCATCGGCTCCACCATGGCCGCCGGCGGCACCATGATCGCCCTCACCAGCCACGGCGGCGTCACCGCCCTCGTAATAGGCGAGCTGTTCCAGAAGGCGTACGATGAGCGAAGCCTGGCCCGCGTGAACCTGTCCCGCTCCATCGAGGACTCCGTCACCATCACCGAGCCGCTCATGCCCTGGACCGTCTCCGCCGTGTTCATGGCCACCACCCTCGGCGTGCCCACCATCCACTACGCACCCTGGGCCTGCTTCTGCTACGGCGGGCCCGTGTTCTCCCTGCTCATCGCCGGCCTCTACCGCCACACCGGCTTCGGCATCCGACGGGCGCAAGAGGAACCGCGCCCGCAGCATTCCGTGCCGCCGGCAGTGTTGTAGAAGCACCCCTGTCCGGGTGCGGGTGCCGGTGCGAGACTCGAGCCTGGTTGTCCTCGCGTCCATTTGCGCGCCCGGGTCCACGTCCGAAATGGGCCGTGTTCAGGAATCCGCGGTACGCTAAATCTGCAGACCCCTGCGGAATCCGCAGACCCGGCAACACCCGGACAATTTGTGTAACCAATTGTAATGAAACAACATAAGGGCATGGCACGGCGCATGCCTTCATCCACGGCGGACCGATTTGTTCACGGCGTCGTTCGGAGGCGGCGATGTTGAAAAAGAAGAAGATCTGGATCCCGGCCCTGGTGGTGGTGGCGCTGGCCACGTGGGCGTTGGTGGGTCGTGGCAAGACGTCGGAAGCCAGCTACCGGTTGACGCCGGTGGAGCAAGGCAACGTCGTGCAGGTGGTGACGGCTACGGGGAACCTGCAGGCGACGGAGACGGTGGATGTGGGCACGCAGGTGTCCGGCCAGATCTCCGCGATCTACGTGGATTACAACAGTCACGTGAAGAAGGGTCAGCTGATCGCGCAGATCGATCCGACGATCCTGCAACAGCAGGTGCAGTCGGCGCAAGCGAGCCTGGCGCAAGCGAAGGCGAACCTGGACCAGATGCAGCGGCAGCTGAAGCGGACGAAGGACCTGTACAAGACGCAGGTGGTGACGGACGCCGACCTGGACCAGGCACAATACAACTACGACTCGGCGAAGGCTTCGTACGAGCAGGCGCAGGTGGGCCTGGAGCGGGCAAAGCGGAACCTGGCGTACGCGGACGTCCGCGCGCCGATCAACGGGGTCGTGGTGGCGCGCAACGTGGACGTGGGTCAGACGGTGGCGGCGAGCTTCTCTGCACCGACGCTGTTCGTGATCGCGCGTGACCTGTCGGACATGCAGATCCTGGCGGCGGTGGACGAGAGCGACATCGGCAACATCCATGACGGGCAGGCGGTGGATTTCACGGTGCAGGCGTATCCGACGGAAACGTTCCACGGGACGGTCCGCCAGGTCCGGCTTCAGTCGACCACGACGGACAACGTGGTGACGTACGGCGTTGTCGTGGATGTGAAGAACCCGGATGGCAAGCTGCTGCCGGGCATGACGGCGACGACCGATTTCGTCGTGGCCAGGGCGGACAGCGTGTTGAAGGTGCAGAACGTGGCGCTACGGTTCCGGGCGACGGAGGCGATGATGGCTGAGCTGCGGGCGCGGCGGGAAGCCAGCCGCGGGAACCGCGAAGCAGCCGCGGCGGACAGCGGGGCCGCCGGGGCGGAGCGTGCACAGGCCTGGCGGGCTCATCGGGCCGAGGGTGGGTTCGGAGCCAACCGGGCAGCGGGCGACGGTACCGGCGGATCCAGTGACCATGCGCTGCTGTGGTACGTGGGTTCGGACGGCAAGGTGGACGCGGTGCCGGTGAAGACGGGGCTGACGGACGGTCAATACACGGTGGTGACGGGGCCTCCGGCGCTGAAGGCGGGTCTGCAGGTGATCGTGGCGGCGGTGGGTGGCGGCGCGACGGCGACGACGAACCCGTTCCAGCAGCAGCGTGGCGACCGCCGTCGGTTCGGCTTCTGAGGCGGGGAGGCGACCATGAGTGAGCACAACGTCATCGAGGCGCACGACCTCGTGAAGACGTACGAGATGGGCCACACGTCGGTACACGCGCTGCGGGGGGTGGACATTGTGGTGGGGCCGGGGGAGATGGTGGCGATCATGGGTGCGTCGGGGTCCGGCAAGTCGACGCTCATGAACATCCTGGGCTGCCTGGACCGGCCGACGTCCGGCGTCTACGAGCTGGACGGCGTGCGTGTGGACGGGCTGAACCGGAACGCGCTGGCGGACATCCGCAACCGGAAGATCGGCTTCGTGTTCCAGGGCTTCAATCTGCTGGCGCGCACCAACGCGCTGGAGAATGTGGAATTGCCGTTGCTGTACGACCGCAGTGGGCGAGATCTGCGGCCGCGGGAGTTGGCTGCGGACGCACTGCGTCGCGTGGGCCTGGGTGATCGCATGGACCATGACCCGGCCGAGCTGTCCGGCGGCCAGCAGCAGCGTGTCGCGATCGCGCGGGCGCTGGTGACGCGGCCGTCACTGGTGCTGGCGGACGAGCCGACCGGCAACCTGGACACGAAGACCTCGATGGAGGTGATGGCCCTGTTCCAGAAGCTGAACGAGGAAGGCTCGACGATCGTGGTGGTGACGCACGAGCCGGATCTGGCGCAGTATGCCCAGCGCATCATCGAGCTGCGGGACGGTCACGTCCTGCGGGACGAGCCGGTGCGGTATCACCGGGACGCCGCACATGACGCGGCGGCATTCACGCAAACGGAAACGGCAGGTGCGGCATGAAGGCGACGACACTGGTCCGGGTCGCGGGGCAGAGCATCCTGAAGAACAAGATGCGGACGCTGCTGACGATGCTGGGCATCATCATCGGTGTGGGCGCGGTCATCATCATGGTGGCCATCGGCACCGGTGCGCGCCGCCAGATCCAGCAGAGCATCCAGAACCTGGGCACGAACATGCTGGTGGTCTCGCCCGGAGCCGCGGAAACGGGTGGCGTGAGCCAGGGTGCGCAGACGTTCACACGTCTGACGATCAAGGACGCCGACATCCTGAAGCAGCAGGGTACGCTGCTCTCCGGGGTGTCGCCGGTCGTCATGACGCATGCGCAGATCGTGGGACCCACGGGCAACTGGCGTTCGATGATCATGGGCGTGAGCCCGGACTACCAGGAGATCCGCAACTGGCCGGTCAGCGACGGGCGCTTCTTCACGCGGGACGACCTCACGGCCATGCGCAAGGTGATCGTGCTGGGCAAGACGGTGGCCGACAACCTGTTCCCGGACGGAAACGCCGTGGGCCAGCAGCTGCGCCTGCGCAACGTGCCCGTCCAGGTCATCGGCGTGCTGGCGGCGAAGGGCCAGACGGCGGAGGGCAACGACCAGGACGACATCGTCCTCGCGCCGTACACCACGGTGCAGAACCGGCTGGCGGGCCATTCCTTCCTGCCGATGATCCTGGCCAGCACCTTTTCGCCCGGCGACATCCTGCCGGCACAGCAGGAGATGCGGGAGATCCTGCGCGGGTTGCACGGTCTGGCGGGCAACGAGCCGGATGACTTCACGGTCCGGAACCAGAACCAGATCACCGAGGCCGCGTCGGGCACGACGAACGTCATGACCATGCTGCTGGCGGCCATCGCGAGCATCTCCCTGCTGGTGGGCGGCATCGGCATCATGAACATCATGCTGGTCTCGGTGACCGAGCGGACGCGGGAGATCGGCCTGCGCCTGGCCATGGGCGCGCGCGGGTCAGACGTATTGACCCAGTTCCTGGTGGAGAGCGTGGTCATGAGCGTGGCCGGCGGCCTGATGGGCGTGGCCCTGGGCTACGCGGGCAGCGCCGCGCTGGCGAAGATCATGGGCTGGGCCACGGCGATCTCCCCGCCCACCGTGCTCATCGCGCTCGTCTTCGCGGGCGCCGTGGGCGTGTTCTTCGGCTTCTATCCGGCCCGCCGGGCGGCCGCCCTGGATCCCATCGAAGCGCTCCGCTACGAATGAGCCTCCTGCCACCCGGTCCCGCCGCGGGTGACGGCGGGGCCGGGCGCGCGTACCTTCAATCCCATGACGCCGGAACCGACCGACCGAGCGCACGCGACCACCAGCCTGACCCGGTGGGGTCTGCTGGCGACCACCATCGCCCTCGGCATCGCCATGATCGCCGCGTCGTGGGCCAACTACAACAGCGCGCGCAACGCCCGGGCCACGCTGTTCCGCGGCCAGGCAGACATCCTGGCCAGCGCGATGCGCCGGACGCTGCGCCCGGGCAGCATCACGGAGGCCGAGCTGGACACGCTCCTGAACGAGCAGAGCGCGGCGGGCCTCCGCTACATTGCGCTCATCGACCGGGACGGCAGCGTGGTGGCCAGCGCCGGCACGCCGGAACCCGAGCCCATCACCCCACCCGTGGGCGGGGAAGGCCGCAGCATGGAGGAGCTGAATGGCCGCGTGCGCATGCTGTTCATGCCGCCCCCCGACCGTCGCCATCCGGAGCGACCCCGGCATGGATTCGTCGTCGAATTCGAGCCGGTGGCGGCCCAGCAGCTGCTGGTACGCGCCACGCGTTCGCTGGTCCTCGGCCTGGTCGCCGCCGCGGGCCTGATGCTGGCGGCCCTCGTGTTCTGGCGCATGTCGCGCCGCTACGAGGACGCCGAGCTCAGGCTGGAGGAGCAGCGCCGGCTCAGCATCCTGGGCGAGATGTCGGCTGTGCTGGCCCATGAGATCCGCAACCCGCTCGCGTCCCTCAAAGGACACGCACAGCTGCTGGCGGAAGGGCTGGAGTCGGAATCGCCGGGGTATCGGCGCGCCGACCGCGTCGTGCAGGAGGCGTCCCGGCTGGAGGCTCTGACCACCGACCTGCTGGACTTCGCCCGGACCGGCCCGCTGGACCTGCAGCCGGTGGACCCGGTGGAGCTGCTCCGCACCTCGGCCGAAGAGATCGACGCACCTGCGCTCGTCCTGGACAGCGACGACGCACCCGAACGCTGGAACCTGGACCCGCGCCGGTTCCGGCAAGTGTTGACGAACGTGCTCCACAACGCGGTCCAGGCCTCGCCGACCGATCGGCCACCGGCCGTGCGCGTCGCGCGGGAGCGGAACCGCCTGGTGATCGAGGTGCGCGACTTCGGGCCCGGCATCGCCGAAGCCGACCTCGAACGGATCTTCGACCCCTTCTACACGACGCAGACCACCGGCACCGGGCTCGGCCTGCCGGTGGCGCGGCGCATCGTCGAGCTGCACGGTGGAAGCCTGCGCGCGAGCAACGCGCCCGACGGCGGCGCCGTCTTCCGCATCCAGATCCCCAACCGAGCCGACTGATGGCGAGCATCCTGATCGTGGACGACGAGGAGGGCATCCGCGAGTTCGTCGCCGACGCGCTGTCCGCCGACGGCCACGAGACGGCGCAGGCTGCGGACGCCCTGGAAGCGGTGAAGCAGCTCCACGAGCGGGGGTTCGACGTCATGCTCACGGACCTGCGCATGCCGGGCGCGCTGGACGGCATGGACCTGGTGCGCAAGGCCCGCGCGGAGGAGCCGGAGATGGAGGTCATCGTGCTGACGGCGCACGGCTCCGTCGAGAGCGCGGTGGAGGCCATGAAGCTGGGCGCCCTCGACTACCTGCAGAAGCCGGTGGGCAGCCCCGCCCAGCTGCGCCTGTTGGTGTCGCGCGCCCTCGAGCACCGGCAGCTGCTGGCTCTGCGCGACCAGTCGCGCCGGGAGACCGAGGACGCGCTGCCGCCCCTGACCTACGGCGACCCGGCCATGGCACCGGTGGTGAAAGCGCTGGACAAGGTGGCGCCCACCAACGCCACCGTGTTGTTGTTGGGCGAAAGCGGCACCGGCAAGGAGGTGGCCGCCCGTACGATCCACCGGCGCAGCCGGCGCTCGGACGGGCCGTTCGTCACGGTCAACTGCGCGGCCATCACCGATACGCTCATGGAGAGCGAGATCTTCGGCCACGAGAAGGGGGCGTTCACCGGCGCCACGTCATCGCGGCGCGGCCGTGTCGAGCTGGCGGACGGTGGCACACTGTTCCTGGACGAGATCGGCGAGCTCAAGCCGGGTATCCAGGCAGCCGGGTCTCCAGGCGAAGCTGCTGCGGGTACTCCAGGAGCAGCGCTTCGAGCGGGTCGGCGGCACGCGCACTATCGAGGTGGACGTGCGCTGGATCGCCGCCACCAATCGCGACATCGACCGCATGGTCCAGGAAAGCGATTTCCGGGAGGACCTCTACCACCGACTCGCCGTTTTCCCCGTCCGCATGCCACCGTTGCGGGAACGCCGGCAGGACATCCTGCCGCTGACCGAGACGCTGCTGGCTCGCATCAGCGCGGACCTGGGCCGGCCGCCACTGCGCCTGGACGACGACGCCCGCCAGCAGATCCTGGAGGGCGCCTGGACAGGCAACGTGCGCGAGCTCGCCAACACGCTGGAACGCGCCGCCATTCTCGCCGAGGGCAATGTGATCCGCGGCTCGGACCTGACCATCTCGCCGGCCTCCGGTGGCGGTCCGCAAGGAGCGACATCACGGTCGGGCGCAGTGCCCCCGGTCGGTGCTCCGGCTGCGGCAGACCGCCGGGACGCCGGGGCTCGGACCATGGCCGACATCGAGAAGGAGGCCATCCGGCAGACGCTGGCCACCGTGGACGGCAACCGCCGTCGCGCGGCGGAGCGCCTGGGCATCGGTGAGCGCACCCTGTACGACAAGATCAAGAAGTACGGGCTGGATTGAACGTCGGGCAGGCCGATATGCTCCATGCTGTCCGCGCCTCGGGTCAAACGCCACACGCCGACCCACGGGGAACGTTTCCACGACCTCGTTGGTTCCGAGACGACGGTGGCAGAAGATGCAGGTTGAGTACACGAATTGCGTCGTGTGGAGGTTGCGTCTCGAAGCCAACACGAGGCGGCCTTCACGACACACGGGAGACCGGGCAGATGGACGGAATGGCGCAGGCGGAGGCCTTCTGGGAGCAAACGGACGTGGTGGAACGATTCGCGGCACGGGACCCGGATCATCGGCTGCGAGCGCTATTGGAGAAGCGCCGCGTACGGCCGGAGCGAGCCCTGGATGTAGGCTGCGCGGGTGGGCGCAACACGCTTTTCCTGGCCTGGCACAGGGTCGAGGTGCACGCCATCGACACATCCAGCGCCATGTTGGAGGAGACGCGAACGCGCCTCGGCAGGCTGATCGGCGAAGAGATCGCGCAGGAGCGTGTGCAGTACGGAGGCATGGACGACCTGTCCCGCTTCACTGATACTTCCTTCGACCTTCTCATCTCCCTGGGCGTGCTGCACAACGCCCGCAGCTGGCCGGAATGGAACCGGGCCGTGGACGAGGCGGCGCGGGTGCTGCGGCCTGACGGCCTGCTCCTGCTTTCAGAGTTCGGACCGGGCACCGATCTGACGGGGGAGGGCATGCGGCCGGTGAACGGAGAGCCTCACGTCTTCGACGGCTTCCAGGACGGTCGCGGCGTGCTGCTGGACCCGGACGCCATCGATGCGGAGCTGGCGCGGCGCGGCCTGATGACGGAGGATCCCACCGAGGCTGTAACGGTGAAGATGGATGCCGGCCAGCGTGTGTCGGTCAACGGCCTGTACCGCCGTGCCTGAGGCGCGGAATCCGCGCCCGTCCGGACCATGAACGGCGCCGGTAGGCGTCTGCCCTGGACGGTCTTCCTATCGGAGCTCATCGGCACCGCATTGTTGGTGGGCGTCGGCCTTTCCTTGGTCATCCTGGACTTCGGCCAGGGCAGTCCGGTGGTGCACTGGCTGCCGGACGCCGGCGTGCGCCGCGCCATCACCGGCTTCCTGTTCGGCTCCACCGGGGCACTCATCGCCCTGTCCTGGGTGGGCAAGGAGAGCGGGGCGCACATCAACCCGGCCGTGTCTCTCGCCTTCTGGCTCATGCGCAAGCAGCGGGCGAGCCACGCGGCAGCCTACGTCGTTGCGCAGCTGTCGGGTGCCGTGCTGGGCGCGGTGCCGCTCCTGCTCTGGGGCGGCATCGGCCGCAGCGTGGCATTCGGCGCCACCACACCCGGTGCCGGCTACGCCGTCAGCCAGGCGTTACTGGGTGAGACGGTCACCACCTTCGCGCTGGTCGCCGGCCTCTTCTTCTTCCTCCGACACGACCGCTTCCGACCTTTCACCCCCACTTTGTTCCCGTTCCTGTATGCCATCATGGTCTTCCTGGAAGCGCCCGTGTCCGGCACCAGCACGAACCCGGCACGCACGCTGGGTCCGGCCGTGGTGTCCGGCGTGTGGCGAGGCTGGTGGGTCTACTGGGTGGGTCCGGCGGCGGGGGTCGTGTTGGGCGTACTGCTCTTCCGGTTCACCTGGCTGCGGGAAATCGAGGTGGAGGTGGCCAAGCTGTACCACTTCCACCACGACCCGCACGGGATCTTCGGGGTGGAAGCCCCCGGTGGACCTTCACACGATTGATGTTGGGCCCCAGAACCCGTGTGCCGCCTTGTTCACTCGCTGCCGTACTTCACGGAGCAGCCGTACGGCCGCGACGTGGGCACCGACACGGGCTTGCCCGCCATGGCTTCCGTGAGCGCCTGGTCCACGAGCTGGTGGGCGTGGTCCAGGTCGGCGGCCCGGGCTGAGGGCACATCGTCGATCCCGCCCATATAGCGGACCACGCCCTCGGGATCGATGACGAACATGTGCGGCGTGGTGCGCGCGCCGTACAGGTGGCCCACGGTGCCGTCGGGGTCCAGCAGCACGGCCGTGGCGTGGCTGCCTTCCTTCTCGCTGCGCGCGTTCATCTCGTCGGGCGGGAAGTAGCCCTGCTTGCCCGGCGCCGACGACACGATGGCGAGCCACACGACGCCCTGCTTCGTCCATTTCTCCTGCTGCGACGGGATGTTGCCCGTGCGATAGTGCTTGCCCACGAACGGGCAGTCGTAGTTGAGCCACTCCAGCACGACCCACTTGCCGTGGTACTGGGCAAGGTCGTGGGTCCCGCCGTGCGTATCGGGCAGCGAGAAGGTCGGCGCCTGCCCGCCGATGCTCGGCTCACTCTGTGCCGCGGCCGGCGCGACGACCAGCGCGACGCTCAGCAGCGTGATCAGGGACACAAACGCGATCCTGCGCATGGCACCTCCTTGGCAAAGGTGTCACATCCCGGCCCTGGCCGTCTTCCTTGTCGTGCGGTCGAGGGCGTCCAGGACCAGCCGGTCCGTCAGAACGGTGGGCAGCACGGTGGGCGCCGCCCCGGGGTCGGCGGGATAAACGACATACAGCGGCACGCCGCTGCGCCCGAACGACGCCAGTGCCCGCGCGATGTCGGCGTCCCGCCGGGTCCAGTCCGCCCGCACCAGCGCCACGTCGTTGTCGCGGAACGCCTGCGTGACGCGAGCCGACGACAGCACGCCCCGCTCGTTCACCTGGCACGTGATGCACCAGGCCGCCGTGAAGTCCACGAACACCGGCCGGCCCTGTGCCTGGAAGCCGGCCACGACACCGGGCGCGAACGGTGTCCACGCCATGTCTTCGCCCACCGCGTCGGGCGGTGACGCGCCCTCCTTCCCCGCCAGGTGCGCCGAGGCCATGCCCCAGCCCAGGCCCCCCACGAGCGCCAGGACCGCGGCCACGCGCGCCACCACGCGACCCGCCTGCCCGCGCGCACCCCGGCTCCGCTGGTACAGCCAGCCGCCGAAGGCGAACAGCAGCAGGGCGAACAACACCCGCGTGGCTCCGCCCATGCCCGTCTGCAGGCCCAGCACCCACAACAGCCAGACGGCCACGGCGAACATAGGGAACGCCAGCGCCTGCTTCAGCGTCTCCATCCAGCGCCCAGGCCGCGGCAACCGCTTCAACAGCGCCGGCCAGGACGACAGCACCATGTACGGCACCGCCATGCCAACGCCCAGTCCGGCGAACACGGCCAGACCCTCCGCCGCCGGCCGGACCAGCGCGGTGCCCACGGCCGCGCCCATGAACGGCGCGGTGCACGGCGTCGCCACCACCACCGCGAGTACGCCGGTCAGGAAGGAGCCGCGGTAGCCGGTGTCGTTCGCGGCGATCCCGCCCAGGCGCGTCAAAGAGTTGCCCACTTCCAGCATGCCCAGGAAGTTCAGGCCGATGGCGAACATCAGGAAGATCAACAGCGTGACGATGAGCGGGCTCTGGAGCTGGTAGCCCCACCCCACGTCCGTCCCCGCCGCCCGCACCACCATGAGCCCACCGGCCAGCGCGAGGAAGGACAGCACCACGCCCGCGCCAAACGCCAGACCGTGCCAGCGCATGCGGCGGCGGTCGCCCGCCGCGTGCTCCACGAATCCCAGCACCTTCAGCGACAGGACGGGGAACACGCACGGCATCAGGTTGAGCAGCATGCCGCCCAGGAACGCGAACAACAGGGCGGCCAGCAACGACAGGCTGGCGCTCGCCCCCGATCCTTCCACCGGCACCGAACCGCCGGCGCCCGGCGCCGCCGATCCGGCCGACGTCCCACCGGCCCCACCCGGCCCTGCGGGAGCGGCGGCCACGGGGGCCGCCGTCAGTACGGTATCCGTGGCCAAAGGCACGTCCACCTGCACGGCTACGTGGCCCGCGGCATCCAGCGTCTTCCCGGGAGGAAGGGCGAGAACGCCCTGGAGACGCGCCGGCAGCTCGGTGCGGTACGGCGAGCGCGTCAGCGACAACCATGTCTCGCGACCCCGCTGCCGCAGCGGCTGCGGCGCCGCATGCTCCAACAGCTGGGAGTCCAGCGGGTAGAAGTAGGCACCGTCCAGGTCGTCGCCCCAGGAGGGGGGTGGCGTCACGCCCAGCGCCAGGCCGCCGGCCACGGGCCCCGCTTCCATGTGCCACGCCGGCGCGTCCGCCGGCAGCAGCTTGCGCGTCTTCGCGAACTCGTCCGCCCAGCGCGACGCCCGGGCGTTCGCGGCGATGGGCAGGTCGAGAACCAGCGTGTCCTCCGCCACCAGACACTCGTCCTGGCAGACCAGCCATCGCGCGTCGGCCTTCAGGTGCGCCGTCGTGCCCGGCGTCAGGTCCGCCGGTGGCGTCATCTCCAGCGGCAGCAGCACCACGCCCTCGTAGGCGTAGCTCATCAGGGGCGGGTAGGGAATGCGCTTGGGGACCGGCCACTGGAAGGTGTCCGCGACGAAGCCGGGCGGCATTTGCCAGTCCAGGGTCGCAGCCGTGCCCGCGTCGCCCGGGTTGATCCAGTAGGTGTGCCAGCCGCGATCCAGCACGATGCGGAGGCCGACGGTGAACGGCTTGCCCGGCACGATGGCGTTCTGCTCCGCAACGAGCCGCGCCGAGCTGTGGGGCGTCGGATCCCGGCGCGGGACCTGCGCCGCCGCCGTCGTCGCCAGAGCCGCGAGGGCGAGGGCGAGCACGCCGATCGTGGCGGTACGGCTTCTCATCGGCGCCTCAAACCGGCAGCAGCAACGACAACGCGGTCAACACCACCGCGGCCAGCGCCGCCCTCGCGTGCACGCCCCGCGCCTGCCGCCGGACCCGAGCCAGCTCGTCCGGGTCGGCGATCCGCTCCGGCCCCGTGTCCATGTCGCGCAGACCGCGCGATGCCAGACTCACTCACGTCTTGTCCCGATGCTGAAAGAACCCGATGCCCGCCATCCAGAACGGCAGAACCAGCGCCAGACGCCACCAGCGGTCCACGGACAACACCACGAGCAAGGCCAGCGCCCCGACACCGAGGAAGAACCCCACCACACCAACGAGAAGCCGCTTACGCCGCTCACCCGGCCCGATATTCGGTACAAAGACGTTGCCCGTCACCGCATTCCCTTCCGGCACCGCCAACCGCGTCCACCCCCCCTTCCACTTTCACCCCTGCGACTCAACAATACCGTTTCGAGGGCGCAAGGTTCAACCTTCCGTCGCTTGCGCTCCTCACGCCTTTGCGTAAAAGGGGCTGGGCCCGCGCGGTGAAAACCGAAGCCGAAGCCGCAGCCCTCGCAGGCAGGCCTGCCCGCGGCGCCGTCCTGACCACGAACCTCTACTTCTTCGCGTGCTCCTGGAGGTACGCCGTGATCTGCTGGACCTGGTCGGCTGTCAGCGGACGGACGTCCATCTCCGCCATGTTCGATTCCATCCTCGCCACCACGGACTGCCATTCCTGGGCCGTGTGGGCGCTTGGCGACGGCGTTTGGTGGCAGACCGAGCACTTCTCCGCGAACAGCCGGGCGGATGTCGAATTGCCGACCTCTCCCGCCTTCGCCACGGGTAGCGCGTTCCTTTCGAGGTAGGTCACGATGCTGTCCACCTGTTGCGGCGAGGGGACGCCGACCTTCTTGATGATGTCGACCATCCAGCCGCCGACCAGGTTGTTGATCAGTGGCCCGCCCAGCCGGTCCTGTAGCATGTGCATGCGCAGCAGCATCCGCCTCACGAGCAGAGGCCATTCGGCAGCGGAATGCATCTGCGGGGATGGCAGCCAGTGGCATTGCTCGCAGTAAACCTGGAGCATCGCAGCACCGTAGCTCCTGGGTTCAGGCAGGTCGGACACCTGGAAGTTCTCCGGGGGCAGTCCGGTGCCAATGGAGCTGATCATGCGCCAGCGCTGCTGGCGGGACAGGCTGTCCGTGAGGGATCCGCCCAGCTCGGCGAGCACGCTGTCCAGGGCGGCCACGGTGAGGCGCGGCGGCCCGCCCGCAGGGGCAGCCTCGCGCTGGCCGCAGCCGACAAACGCCACCGCAAGTGCAACGAGCACGGCCAACCCGGAAATGGATCGGCCGCGTCCCCCCGGCCGGTGGCCGCCGGATGACCGGGGCGGGCAGCGGTACTGCGCTTCCGTTGCGTCCATCATCGTTTGTTCCTCCGTTGTGGCGGATTGCCTGCACTCTGCGATGCACATCGAATACCGGGCCGCTGCGCCTCGGCGGCACGCTTCTCCAAGTCACGAATCTGCCTTGTCCTGCGGAATGGGTCCGGCGGCGTCCACGACACTGCCGCTTTCGACGCACGGCGGCGGGAACGTGTCGTGGATGGCCGGCTTCGAACCCGAGCCGGCGCCGCGCAACGCGGACCGGTTTGGGGCGATGTTCTCCATCGCTGGCGAGCGAAGCACGGCAAAGACGATGCCAGTGTTCGCCGGTAAACGATCCGGACCACGACGGCGCCCGCAAACGCCAGACCGGTGGGCACGGCCGTCGCGACGTGCGTCGCGGCGCCCGGCCCGCCGCGGCCGAGGAACAGGATGGCCACCGCCAGGGCGAGCAGTGCCAGGGCGCGGAGGCTGTTGGCCCGGTCGCCAAGCACCGCACCCACCAGGAAGGCGAGGGATCCGACCAGGGCGATGCCCGGCAGCCAGGGATAGCCCGGCACGCGGAACGGCCGGGGCAGGTCCGGCTCCCGCCACCGCAGCACGAACAAGGACACGAACGACAGGGTGTAGTCGGCGACGAAGAAGAACGCGAGCAGAGCCAGCACGGCGTCGAACGTGCCGGTCAGGATGAAAGCCAGGGCCGCGAGGGTGCCCAGCATCAACGATGGCACCGGCGTACCGCCCGCGTTCACCCGGGTCACCCGCCTGGGCAGCAGGCCATCCCTGCTCATGGCGAGCGGGACCCGCGATGCCATGAGCTGGCACGCGTTCACCGCGGCGATCATCGACACGATCATGAGCACGCGGATAATCGTATCGCCGCGCGGTCCGAAGACGTGGGCGGCGGCCGTCGCCGCCACGAACGGGTCGCCCGCCATGTCGCCGATGGGCACGACGCGCAGGAACGCCACGTTCAGCGACAGGTAGATGGCCAGCACCAGCAGCACACCACCGATCATGGCCCGCGGGATGTCCCGGCCCGGCTGCTTCACTTCCTCGCCGAAGTAGATGGGGCCCGTCCAACCACCACGACGGCGCCCGCAAACGCCAGACCGGTGGGCACGGCCGTCGCGACGTGCGTCGCGGCGCCCGGCCCGCCGCGGCCGAGGAACAGGATGGCCACCGCCAGGGCGAGCAGTGCCAGCGCTTTCAGCAGGCTGGTGATCTGCTGGGTCGCGTCGCCAATACGCACGCCGCGCCACTGAAGCAGACCGAACACGACGACGACCACGGCGGCCGTATACGCTTCACGGCCCGCCAGAGCGGGGACCAGCGGACCGATGTACTCGCCCATCACGATGGAGATGGCCGCCATCGTGCCGCACGTGGACAGCCAGTCGCTCCAGCCGACGACGAACCCCGGATAGGCACCCAGGGCCCGGCGCACAAAGATGTACTGGCCGCCCGAGCGCGGCAGCATGGCGCTCAGCTCAGCCAGGGACAGGGCTCCCATCAGCGCGTACGCCCCACCCAGCAACCACACGCCCAGGAACAGCGGGACCGACGGCAGCCGAGCAGCCACCTCTCCGGGCGTCCGCAGGATGCCCATGCCGATGGTGTTGCCGATGATGACGGCCACGCCGAAGGCCACGCCCAGCACCCGGAGCAGGCGCCCGGCTCCGCCGGCAGCCATGGTGGCGGTGATGGAGGCGGCCGCGCTGCCGTCGTTCGCCGCGATCTCAGTGGGTCGGTTCCCGCCCACACCGGCGGCATCTTCCCCCGCGTCGCCGCCGCGAATGCTCATGGCTTGTACAACGCCTTGCCGCTGAAGAACCGCTGGCCCGACGGGTCCTGCACCCGCATGCGCGGCGTGCCGCCGATGCCCATGGACGCGCAGCCCACCTCACCCGCCTTGTTGATGGCCACGAACTTTTCCGACGGCACGAACTTCGGGTTCACCTTGCGGTAGCGGTCGATGATCATCTGGACCGTGTCCTCGCACGCCTGCTGCGGCGAGCGGCCGTCCCGCATGCGCATCACGATGTAGTACGTCGCACACGACTTCATCACGTCCTCGCCCCGGCCCGTCGCACCCGCCGCGCCGACCTCGTTGTCTACGTACAGGCCGTCGCCCAGGATCGGCGAGTCCCCCACGCGACCGGGCACTTTCCACGCATAGCCCGACGTCGTCGTCACGCCGGCGACGTCGCCTTTCGAGTCCACCGCCAGCACGTTCACCGTCCCGTGGTGCGTCTCCACCGGACCGTTCAGGCTGAGACCCTTGCCCGCCGGCAGGCCCCGCAGGTATTCCGGCGGACCGTACTTGTCCGTGGGCGACAGGCGCTCCCGCCAGCGTACCCACTCCTTGCGCGCCTTCTCCGTCAGCAGGTCCTCGACCTTGAACCCGAACGACGTCGCGAATTCCTGCGCGCCCTTGCCTACCAGCATGATGTGGTCGGTGTGCTCCATGATCTTGCGCGCCACGGAGGACGGCGTCTTGATCCCTTCCAGGGCGCCGACGGCCCCGGCGCTGTACGTCCGACCATCCATGATGGACGCATCCAGCTGCACCACGCCCTCGGCGTTCGGCAAGCCACCGTAACCGACGCTGGTGTCCTCCGGGTCCACCTCGACCACGTTGGCGCCCTTCTCCACCGCGTCCAGCGCGCTGCCGCCCGAGCCCAGGATCTTCCAGGCCTCCTCCAGTGCATGCTGGCCCGTCGCGTTCGTGTGGCTGGTGATGATGAACGGCCCGCCTGCCCGCAGACCGCGCGCCCAGATCCGCGGCGTTCTGCCGAACACCGCCAGGCCGGCGCCCGCAGCCGCGGTAGCGCGCAGGAACGCACGCCGACCGAGGCTGGTGGGAATACGACTCATGGAGCCTCCTTGGATCGATGACGCCGACAAACGTACGGCCGGCCGGCGAACATCGCCAAAGGCCATCAACGGCCGACCTTCCCCTTCGAACCGGCCGCGGCTGGCGGCCGCCGCCACTCGCGCAGGCGACGGGTGGGCGATGCCGCGGGAACAACGGCACGGCCTTTCCGGTTCGGATGCTTATGCCGACGGAACGGTCGAAGAAAGGACCTGAGATGGAGACCGGCAACAGGCAGGATGCCATGACCGGGGGCCGCGATCCGTGACCGCAACACGTCCCGGCCCATTGTCGGACGATCGCAGCCGTCGTCCAACGGATTCATCGACGTCCGACGCGACGCCGCGGGTAGCGCAGCCGGGCCCGCCCGCGTCCGGCCACCGGCGGCGTGCCCGACGAGGTCGCGCATCGCGGGCGCTCGCCTTCTTCGCCCTGTACCAGGTGGTCGCGTGGGGACTGCTCGCCGCGCTGGCGGCGGGCAGCGCACCCTGGGCTCCATGGCTGGTGCTGGGCGCCGTGGTGTACACCACCATTCCCCTGGCCATCGCGATCCGGTACCGGGGTTGGCCGTTCTACCCGACGCGCGCTTTCCGCGTCCTAGTGGTCCGAACATTTCTCTACGCCCAGCTCCTGTTGCCGTTCCTGGCGGCCGCCGGTCTCGTGGGCCTGTTGGCCGGCGCGTTCATCGGGGATCCGCTGCACGCGGGCGCGTGGGCCGTGGAAGGCACTGGGGTTGCCCTCCTTCTGCTCCTTGCCGCCGGCTATCTGGGCGCGCGGCGACTGACCACACGCGACCTCGTCGTACACGTTGCCGGCCTGCCGAAGGCGTTCGATGGCTTCCGCATCGTCCAGGTCTCCGACCTGCACGTCGGCCCTCAGACCTGGCATGGGTCCCTGCTTCGCATCGCCGATGCCGTGCGCTCTCTGGAGCCGGACATCATCGCGGTGACGGGCGACCTGGTCGACGACCGACACGAGGATGCAGGCCTCTACGTCGCCGGACTCGGCACCATGTCCGCCCCCGACGGCGTCTTCATCGTGCCCGGCAACCACGACGTCTACGCCGGCTGGGACCGGCTCGCGCCCGCCCTCGCGCGCCTGCCCGGCACCCGCGTGCTGGTCAATGAAGCCCACATCCTGCGCCGCGGCACGGATGTTCTGACCATTGCCGGAACCGGAGACCCCGCCGGCCGCAGCTTCCCGGACGTCAACGCCGCACCGGACATTGACCGCACCCTGGCCGACGTTCCGGCCGGTGCGCCGGTGGTCGCGCTGGCCCACAACCCCCTCCTCTGGCCCGCTCTGGCCGAGCGCGGCGTCCAACTCACCCTCTCCGGCCACACCCACTGGGGCCAGCTGGCCATCCCTGCCTTGCGCTGGAGCCTCGTTACTCCCTTCGTCGAGTATGCCATGGGGATGTATCGCGACCGCAATGCGACCCTCTACGTCCACCCCGGAACCGGCTACTGGGGCATCCCCTTTCGCCTCGGGGCGCCGCCCGAAGTCACCCGCATTACCCTGCGCCGGACCGTTTCCGTCTTCCCACAGGAACCGGACAAAGGCACCCACAAGGCTGAAGGGCAGGAGCTCGGTCAGCCGTGATGCGCAAAGCCACACGGCGAAGGGGCGCGGCGGCCGGGAACAGCCGCCCTCCGCATCACCGGAAACGCGCCTGGATCTCCTCCAGTGCGGCCTGCCCCGGGCACAGGTCCTCGAACGGCAGATTGTACAGCGGCGCCTCCAGCGTCTCGCAGACCTCGTGCATCTCCTGGGCATCGGGGTCGATGTAGAGCAGGCCGGTAGGCAGTTCGCCCGCTTGCTGCCGTTCCCGTAAGTAGGCGTAGACGGCGTCGCGGTCGTTGGGGTCGTAGTCCTCGGGCACCTTGCGGAAGCGGACGACACTGCCGTCGTGCATGGTCACGTCGCGCACCGAGCCACCCTCGTAGGACGCCGTGATCTCCTTCGCTGGCGGCACGAAGTCGGCGATCACAACGGGCCGGTTCTGCTCCCGCGTGTGACGGTAGCTCTTCGTCGACGCCTCGTGGTCGTTGAACGTGACGCACGGCGACACGACGTCCACCAGGGCGAAACCGTCGTGGGCGATGGCCGCTTCCAGGATCGGCACCAGCTGCCGCTTGTCGCCTGAGAAGCTGCGGGCGACGAACGAGGCGCCCAGGGTGAGGGCGAGGAAGACGGGGTCGATGGGCCGCTGCCGGTTCGGCTCGCCCCGCTTCGACTTGGAGCCGATGTCCGCCGACGCCGAGAACTGGCCTTTGGTCAGCCCGTAGACGCCGTTGTTCTCGATGATATAGAGCATGTTCACGTTGCGGCGGATGGCGTGGGAAAGCTGGCCCAGGCCGATGGACAGCGAGTCGCCGTCGCCCGAGATGCCGATGCACACCAGGTCCCGGTTCGCCGCGCCGGCTCCGGTGGCCAGGGCGGGCATGCGGCCGTGCACGCCGTTGAACCCGTGGGATTGGCCCAGGAAGTAGGCCGGCGTCTTGGCGGAGCAGCCGATGCCGCTCAGCTTGGCCACCCGCTCCGGCGGGACGCCCAGCCGGTAGAAGGTCTCGATGATGGCGGCGGTGATGGAGTCGTGGCCGCAGCCTGCGCACAGCGTGGACATGGAACCTTCATAATCCCGCCGTGTCAGGCCAGCCGCGTTCCGCTCCAGGCCGGGGTGCTGGACCTTCGGCTTCGCGATGTGGCTCATGCGGCACCTCCCGCGGCTTTCTTCGTCACGCCGCCCACCTGTTCCAGGACCTCCTCCACCACCTCGCCCGCCGCCAGCGGCTGGCCGCCGTAGGCGCGCACCGACACGAGCCGCTCGGCCGGCACACCCGCCTCCACCATCAGCAGCGTGCGCAGCTGCGCGTCGCGGTTCTGCTCCACGACGAAGGTCAACTCGTGGCTGCCGACGAACGCGGCCACGTCCGCGTGGAAGGGGAAGCCGCGTACGCGCATGTAGTCCATGGCGATCCCCTTCTTTTTCAGCCGGTCGCGCGCTTCCAGCACCGCCCGCCGGCAGCCGCCCACCGTGATGACGCCGTAGCGGGCCCGGTGGGCCTTTCGTGTCTCCGGCTCCGGCACCGACGTGGCCGCCGACGCGATCTTGCGAGCGATCCGGTCCACCACCTCCGTGTACGGGCCGGCGTCTTCCGTATACTTGCCGTGGGCATCGTGGCCGGAGCCGCGTGTAAAGTAGGCGCCGTTGGGGTGCACACCCGGCAGCGTCCGGTACGGGATGCCGTCGCCGTCCACGTCCAGGTAACGCGCGAAGTGCTGGATGTCCTCGAGCTGCTTCGCGTCCAGCACCTTGCCGCGGTCCGGCCGGTAGGCGTCGTCCCACTCCAGCGCCGGCACCGCCCAGTCGTTCATGGCGATATCCAGGTCCGAGACCACGAACACGGGCGTCTGGAACCGCTCGGCCAGGTCGAAGGCCCTTACCGCGAACTCGAAGCACTCCCTCGGGTCGGCGGGGAACAGGGCGACATGCTTGGTGTCACCGTGGGACGCGTACACGACGGTCATCAGGTCGCCCTGCAGCGTGCGCGTCGGCATGCCGGTGGACGGACCCGTCCGCTGGATGTCGAAGAAGACGCTGGGGATCTCCGCGTAATAGGCCAGGCCGATGAGCTCGCTCATGAGGGAGATGCCCGGGCCCGACGTGGCCGTGAACGCCCGGGCGCCGGCCCAGTTGGCGCCCAGCGTCATGCCGGCGGCGGCCAGCTCGTCCTCCGCCTGCAGGATGCAGAAGCGGTTGCGCTTGGTCTCCGGATCGACCCGGTGCGCACGGCAGAAGCCGGTGAACGCATCCACCAGGGAGGTGGACGGGGTGATGGGGTACCAGGCTGCGACGGTGGCGCCGGCATACACGCAGCCCAGCGCCGCGGCCGTGTTGCCGTCGATCAGGATGGCGTCGCCGTTGGCGTCCATGCGCTCGAGACGCAGGGGCAGCGGGCAGTCGAAGTGCTCCCGCGCGTAGTCGTAGCCCATGCGGAACGCCTCGAAGTTGGAGTCCAGCAGCGCCTTCTTGCGACCGAAGTTGTCCTCCAGCAGCTGTTCCACCACCGGCACCTCGACGTCCAGCAGCGCCGACAGCACGCCCAGGTAGCCCACGTTCTTCATGAGGATGCGCTCGCGGGAACGCTCGAAGCGCTCCACGCACATCTTCGCCAGCGGGATGCCCAGGAAATTGACGTCGCTGCGCCGGAGCGACTGGGCCAGCGGCCAGCTGGAATCGTGCAGCACCCAGCCACCGACCCGGACCTCGGCGATGTCGCGCTCGTACGTGGCCGGGTTCATGGCCACGAAGATGTCGAACGCGTCCGCCCGGCCCGTATGGCCGGCGCTACTGGCCCGAATCTCGTACCACGTGGGCAGTCCCTGGATGTTGGACGGGAACAGGTTCTTGCCGGACACGGGGCCGCGGGACTACGTCGTGACATGGGCGGTGCGGCTCGGGTGATGTTCACCGGCGTCAAGGCCGGCGTAGGGGATCTTCAGGGCGAACTGGCGCATGTCCCACGCGGCCGTCGGGCAGCGCTCGGCGCACAGGCCGCAGTGGATGCACAGGTCTTCGTCCTTCACCATGACGCGCCCGGTCTGCTCCAGGCCGTCCGAGATGTAGAGCGGCTGCTGCAGGTTCAGCGTGGGCGCCGTGAGGCGCGTGCGCAGGTCTTCCTCGGGCTCCTCGTGGGCGATGGTCAGGCAGCTCAGCGGGCACACGTCCACGCACGCGTCGCACTCGATGCACAGCTTGGATGTGAAGTGCGTCTGAACATCGCAGTTCAGGCAGCGCTCCACTTCCTTCAAGGCCTGCTCCAGGTCGAAGCCCAGCTCCACCTCCACGTCCAGCGCCGCCAGCCGCTCCTTCAGCGGCACGTGCCGCATGCCCGTGCGCGTGTCCTCGCTGTAGTCGTTGCTGTACGTCCACTCGTCCAGGCCCATCTTCTGGCTGACCAGGTTCATGCCGTAACCCGGACGGGTGCTCAGCGGGATGCCCTGGCAATGGTTGTGGATGGAGATGGCGGCCTGGTGCCCGTGCTCCACCGCCCAGATGATGTTCTCCGGACCCCACGCGGCGTCCCCGCCACAGAACCCGCCGGGCCGCGTCGTCTGGAAGGTCGCGCGGTCCATCTCGTCCTCCCACGAGCGCAGCACCTCGAACTCCATGCCCGTGAGCACGCCGTCCTCCACCACGTAGCGCGTCGGCGAGTGGTTCTCCACGATCTGCACGCCCTCCGACTCCGCGTCCTCCAGCTCCCAGGGCGATGCCTTGAAGTACGGCCGCGGCTTGCGCGCCATGACCTTCACGTCCACGCCGCCCAGGCGCTTCGCCGTGCGACAGCAGTCCATGGCCGTGTTGCCCACGCCGATGACCAGGACCCGAGGCTCAATGCTGTCGATGTGCTCGAACGCCACGCTCTCCAGCCAGTCGATGCCGATGTAGATGTGGTCCGTGTCGTAGCGGCCCGGCAGCTCGAGGTTCTTGCCGCGCGGCGCGCCCGAGCCGATGAACACCGCGTCCCAGTCGTCGTTCAGCAGCGCCTTCATGCTCTCGACGGGCGCGTTGAGACGCAGGTCCACGCCCATGTCGATGATGGTGTCGATCTCTTCGTTCAGGACCTTCGGCGGCAGGCGGAACTGGGGAATGTTCGACCACATCAAGCCGCCCGGCCGGTCGGCCTTCTCGAAGATCGTCACATCGTAGCCCAGCGGCATGAGGTCGTTGGCCACCGTCAGCGACGCCGGCCCGGCACCGACGCATGCCACCCGCTTGCCGTTCTTCAGCTCCGGCACCGCAGGCAGCAGGCCGGTCACGTCGTCGCGGAGATCCGACGCCACACGCTTCAGGCGGCAGATCGCCACCGGCTCCTCGCCCGGCAGCCGGCCGCGCCGGCACGCCGGCTCGCACGGGCGGTCGCAGGTGCGGCCCAGGATGCCCGGGAATACGTTGGACTCCCGGTTCAGCATGTATGCGTCCGTGTAGCGGCCCTGGGCGATCAGCCGGATATACTCCGGCACGTTGGTGTGGGCCGGGCAAGCCCACTGGCAGTCCACCACGCGATGGTAGTATTGCGGGTCCGTGACGTCGGTCGGCGGCATTGGCTGGTTTCGTGAATCGGGTCAGGTTCGCCGGACGATCGGCAGCCGGCGCGAGTCATCGTCGGTGCCCATGGACATGGGGCACATCCATCCGGTGCAGCGCGTGCCGTAGTCGAGGCACACGAGCGTATCCAGCTTCGGCGGAGTCGCAGGAGCGCGTTCCCGCCCGGCCGGTGTCGTCGACACCACGGGCACGATCCGGTCGCACGCGGAACAGAATGCCCGGTGCACGTCCATGGGGTGACTCCCTCACAGAAACAAAAAAACTGCATACGCAGCGCCGTCACGCTGCATCGAGCGAACCGAGTATGGGCTCGCCATCCTTCAATTTCGGGTGTTCGGGGATCCGAGCCGCCGCGCGCGGGGCTCTTCAACAATGTAAAAGGGTGGGGACGTCCACGTAAGATGGGGGGCGTGTGCCCTTGATCACCCACAATGGCAGGGCCGAAAGCTGCACCGGAGCGGACCGTGCCGGTTCCGCTCCGGTGTCGTGCTGGGCAAGCGCCTTCGTCCTCAGTCGGCTCCTGCCTCCTCCGGGAAAAGCTCCTCGTACTCGAGCTGGTGCTCTTCGCGCAGGCGATCCACGCTGATCTTGCCGGTGAAGATCGAAGTGTCCAGCGGGAACACGTCCGGCTTGAAGATGACGCCGTAGGAGTGCCACAACAGCACGACCAGCACCGCGAACGTGGCCTCGAGACCATGCATCGTACGCATGGCCGCGACCACGATCCCCGGCAGGAACAGCGTCACGAACTCCGGGAATACCAGCGCCAGCCCGGTCACAGTCATGAGCATGCCGCCAAAGAACAAGCCCCAGTACTCGAACTTTTCTGAAGCATCAAACCTGCCCAGCTTCGGACGGGGCTCACCCTGTTGCAGGTGCCGTATCGTCTGCACCAGGTCCAGGAAGTCCTTCCTCCGCGGCACGATCGCCGGCAGCCGGTGCGTCTTCAGGATGCCCCACACGCCCCGGGACACGTGCATCAGCAACAGCGCCACGAAGGTGAAGCCCGTGACCCTGTGAACAAGACGGATGTTGGCGATGCCGCCGAACAGGTGGATGAACCAGTCACCGGGCGACGAGGTCGGCGCGATCTGTGGAAGCCCCGTCAACACGAGCGTCGTGAACGTGATCATGGCGGCCAGGTGTTCCAGCCGCTCCACCACGCTGAACCGCGTTACCGTGGCCTCCTCCGGCCCACGCTTGCCGGACAGCCACCGGCGGATCTTCATGATACCCGGCGCGTCCCACACGCGCGCGCCCTTGCGCCGCTGGTCCATCAGATGAAATGCGATATTCAGGAACAATCCGGCCAGGACGAACGGAATGAGCACGAAGTAGAAGAGCCGGATCGCCCAAATCGCCAACTTGTTGTTCGGCCCGATGCGGTCGTGCCCCAGCCATGCACCGGCCAGCCTCTTGTCGCCACCCTTGTGACAACCGGCACAGACGGCGGACAGAGCTTCCTTCGGCTTCTTGCTCACCGCGTGGGCGCCGTGACAATCCGCGCACACCAGCACGTTCGGCCCGTTCGCCTTCTCCGGATGCGACGACAACACCTCCGCCGTCGTGCCGTGGAAGTCGTCCACATACGAAGCCGCCACGTTCGTCGACAGACCATACTTCTTCGCCATGACAGGCTTCGAGTGGCACTGGATGCACCGGCTCGTCGCCGCCAGGCGAACACCCACTTCGCTCTGCTCCGACGCGCTGTGCACGTTGTGGCAGCTGACGCACGTCGGCAGGTCCGAATTGCCGCCCGCGTCGGTCAGGTTCATTGCGTGACCGCCGGACTCGAGCTCCTTCATGGCCGTCGGGTGGCACGCCGCGCAGTGCCGCGACAACGCCGGGCCCGCCTCCGCCAGCGGCGGATCCGTCACGAAGTCGTGGCAGTCCGTGCACAGGACCTGCTTGCCCACCGCCTCATGGGCGGGATGCACCGCCGTGTGGCACGTCTCGCACTGCGCCGACAACAACGCAGGCACCGCGGCCGTCGGTGTCTTCGCGTCCATTTCGTGACAGTCGGTGCACAGCAGGTCGCCGTTGCGCGCGGCCTGCCCATGCGACGGGTGCACGCCCTCGTGGCACGTCTCGCACTTCTTCACGGCCGCTGCCGCCACCGACGCTGACGCCACCGACGTGTGTGTGCCCGTGGAGACCATGGTCACGACTGACGTGGTCCCGTCATGCATGGTGTGGCAGTCCGTGCACGACGGCGCGCCCTTCTTCACCGCCGCGTGCAACGTGTGTCGCACCACATGGCAAGACTCGCACGCCGCGTCCGAAACGAGGTCGGGACCTGCGACCATCGTGTCGGCGTGGATCGTGTGACAATCCGTGCACGTAGCCGCCGCGCCCACCTTGCTCTCATGCGTGGCCGGGAGATCCGTATGGCAACTCCGGCACGCTTCCAGGCGACGGACTGCGATGACCGCCGAATCGTTTGAATACCCGATGTGGTGGCAAGTGAGACACGTGGTCGAACCCGCGTGACCCGCCAGCCGGTCGACCTTCGAGCTGGCGTCGGCATGGCACGCCTGACACACGCTTTCCACGGCAGGAACGCTCTGCGCCCGCACCCGGGCCGGCCCGGCCATCCAGATGATGA
Organism: Gemmatimonadota bacterium; assembly: GCA_037388885.1. GTDB lineage: Bacteria > Gemmatimonadota > Gemmatimonadetes > Longimicrobiales > RSA9 > JARRJS01. The sequence continues at coordinate 31,172 of JARRJS010000053.1, read as the reverse complement.
CCGGAACCAGCGCCAGGGTCATCTTCGTCAACGACGCTGTGCGCTTCATGGCTGTCTCCCGACCCTCAAGCCCTTGACTTCGAGGGCCGGACCGCCCCCTTGATCGCCCCACCCAGAGACCAGAACAACGCGGCAAACCCGATCACCGGCAGGAACAGCACGAACGCCAACCCCATGAGTGGCGCCGCGATCAGCGAACCGGCCACCTCCCAACCCGACCGCTGCACCGCTTCGGCCGACGCTGCCGGCTCCGCCTCCTGGAGTGCCGGCTCCGCTTCCACCACCGCCTCCTCCACCGTTGGCTCCACTTCCTGCACCGCCGGCTCCACCTGCTGCTCCACCGGCCCCACACCCAGGTCCGGGATCAACTTCAGATTCACCGCCGCCGTCACCACCGCCGCCAGCGTTTCCGGGCTGATGGGCTTGTTCAGATACTCATACGCCCCCAGCTCCCGCGCCTTCTGCTCCACCTCGTCGTTGCCGTACCCTGTCAGCAGGATGAACCGCGTTTCCGGCTGCTCGCCCTGGATCCACTCCAGTAGCTGCAGACCATCCATCACCGGCATCCGCCAGTCCGCCACGACCACGTCCACCGGATGGTCCTTCAGCTCCGAGATGGCCGTCGCGCCGTCCACCGCCGTCTTCACGTTGAAACCCTTCTCCGACAGGACCCGGTCCCAACTCACACGGACCCCCTCCTCATCGTCGACGAACATCACTCTATTTTGTCCGCTCATTTTTCCACCCTCCTTGAGAGCTCGTCTCCGGTCAGCGACCATTGCCTTTACGTCGCCACCCACCGGGTCCGCTCATGTAGCCGTTCTACCAACGCCTCCAGATCTCCGCCACCGCCTCCCCTCGGCTCCCAGTAAAGATCCACTCCGCAGGCCGTCAGATACTCCGCGATCGGCAACGGAGGCGGGCTGTCCACCACTACTACCTTCTGCATTTCGGGATACTCCACACTCATCCGCCCCAACGCCGCCAGCAAAACCCCCTTCGGCAAAGGCCGGAAGCGGAGGACAAGCACCGCCACGGACGACAACGGCCGCGCCCGCACCATCTCTTCCACACTCCCGAACCACGCGACCTGCTGATCGGTCGGCGCCAGCTGCGCCGCCAGATCGGGACCCGCCTCCGGATCCGATAGCAGCACCGTCGATTCTGCTTCGCGTGCCATCACCTGGTCCTCCTCCGGTCGCTCACCGGCTGTCCCAGCAGCGTCACCTCCACATCTGCACCCTCTGCAAAAGCAAAGGGCGTGCCTAAACCGGGAGAAAATTCACAGTTTCCATAAGTTGTTTTAAATCATTGTGTTATAAGGATCGGCGAGGCGAGGCAAAAACGCCCGGTGCCGCGGCTCCGGGCGTGGTGTATATGTTAGCTATACACCCAGAAACAGCGCGTCACGCCTCAGTTTTCGCGGTCTTCGGCGTCGTCGTCCTGGATGTCGTCCGGGTCGTCGCGGTCGTCATCGGCATCGGATCCGGAATCGGGCGAGGTGATGCCGTGCTTGCGCATGAGCGCGTGCAGGTTGGGTCGTTTCATGTGAACGGCCCGGGCGGCCTCGGAGACGTTGCCGTCGGCAGCACTCAGGGCCTTGAGGACGAACATGCGTTCAAGCTCATCGACGGCGGCGGAGCGGAGCTCCTTCTTGCGGAGAGCGAGCGTGTGGGCGTCGTCGGGTACGTCGTCCCAGTTTGCGCTGGACTGTCCGATGCTGGCAGGGATGGCCTGGATGTCGATGGTGCCTTCGGCGAGGAGGACGGCGCGTTCCATGACATTTTCGAGCTCGCGCACGTTGCCGGGCCAGTCATGGGCCTCGAGGAGGGCCATGGCGGGGGGCGTAATGCCGTCGATCTTCTTGTCGAGCTCTTCGGCGAACTGTTCGACGAAGTGGAGGGCGAGGAGTGGGATCTCTTCGCGGCGTTCCCGAAGTGGTGGCAGGTCGAGGGTGAAAACGCTGAGGCGGTAGAAGAGGTCTTCGCGGAAGCTGCCGTCTTCCACGAGCGACTGGAGATCCTGGTTGGTGGCGGCGACGAGGCGAACGTCGACGGGCACGGGTTTGTCGGAGCCGACGGGTCGCACTTCGCGTTCCTGGATGAGGCGAAGCAGGCTGCCCTGGACCTGGGGGGAGATGGTGCTGATCTCGTCCAGGAAGAGGGTCCCGCCGCGGGCCGTTTCGGCGAGGCCTTTGCGGTCCTTGACGGCGCCGGTGAATGCGCCGCGCACGTGGCCGAAGAGCTCAGACTCCAGGAGTGATTCGTGGAGCGATGCGCAGTCGGCGACGACGAAGGGGCCGTCCTTGCGTCGGCTGTTGTAATGGATGGCGCGGGCGATGACGTCCTTGCCGGTGCCGGTCTCGCCGGTGATGAGGACGGTGCTGGTGGTGGGCGCGACCTTGGCCACGAGGCGCATGACGTTGCGCATCTTGGCGGACGAGCAGATCACGTTGCCGATGCGGTGGCGTGATTCGAGCTCGGATCGAAGCCGCTGGGTCAGGTTCATCAGCTGCTTGCGCTCCAGCGCACGTGCGGTGGCCACCACGAGCTGCGGAGGGCTTACGGGCTTTTCCAGATAATCGAAAGCGCCCAGCTTGAGGGCCTCGACCGCCGTCTCGATGGTGGCATACCCGGTGATGATGATGACCTCCGTTTCCGGGGAAGCCGATCGGGCGGTGCGCAGGAACTCGATGCCGTCGACTTCGGGCATCTTGATGTCGAGCAGGAGCAGGTCGAAGATGTCCTTCCGGATGAGCTCCAGGCCTTCCCGGGAAGAAGTCGTGGTCTGGACGGAGTAGCCTTCCTCCGTGAGCACCCGTCGGATGCTCTCGCAGACCACCTCTTCGTCATCTACGGCCAGGACCCTTGGGGGCTCGGTCCACGTCCGTTCGTCGCTCATTGGGCCTCGGGTTCGTTGGGCATTTCCGCGACCGGAAGCAGGACCGTGAACTCGGTCCCTTCCACCGCATCACTGGCCACCAGGATGGTCCCGCGATACCCCCGCACGATGCCGAGCGAGACGGACAGGCCCAGGCCGGACCCCTGGCCCACCGGTTTGGTGGTGAAGAAGGGGTCGAACACCTTGGCCAGGGCTTCGGGCGCGATCCCGACGCCCGTGTCCCGCACGCACGTGCGCAGAAGAGTTTTGGCGTGGCTCGGCGGCAGGTCGGCCTTTGCATAGTCCGCTCGATCCACCACACTCGAATCGATGTGCAGCAGTCCGCCGTCCGGCATGGCCTGCACCGCGTTCATGATGAGATTCACGAAGACCTGCATCAGCTGACTCGGGTTCGCATCGACAGGCGGGAGATCGGCCGGCACCGCCGTCTCGACCTGGATCCCGCTATTCCGCGCCTCAATCTTCAACAGCTTCAGCGCCCCGTCGATGATGGGCCCGAGGCGGCACAGCTCGGTTTCGGGTTCCTGCGCCTGCTTGCGAGCATAGTCCAGCAGTTGGCGCACGATGGTGGCACAGCGGTTGGCTTCGCGCTCGATCATGCGCAGGTCCTCCTGCGCCTGCTCGTCCTTGCCGACCTTGCTTCTCACCAGGTGGGTGAACGTGATGATGGCCATCAACGGGCTGTTGAGCTCGTGAGCGATGCCGGCGGCCACCAGGCCCACGGATGAGAGCTTCTCCGCCCGTACAACCTGGTACTGCGCTTCGCGCAGCTCCTGCGCTTTCTCGGAGACCTTGTCCTCCAGCGTCGATGCCCAGTCTTCCAACTTGCTTCTGGAGTTGTTCAGGCTCTCGACCATCTCGTTGAACGACTTCGCCAGAATGCCGATCTCGTACGTAGCGCCCCGGGGCACCGGCATCGCGGGGTCCCCGTGGGCCACACGCCGGGTCGCCTGGACCAGCAAGTTGATGGGACGCCGCACACTCTGCCGGACCATCAGGAAGAGGATCCCGGTGATCAGCAGGACGGCTGCGAGCGACAAGAACATAGCATTCCGCGTCAGGCCGGCAATGCGGGCCTCGGCCGGCTCGAGGGACATCGCCACGTCCAGCACGCCCAGCACGCTCTGCCGTGCCGGCGTCGTGTGACAGCCGGAACCCTGACAGCCGTCCTCATTCCGGATGACCCGGATCGTCGCCAGGGTTCGTTGGCCATGTGCGTCGGTGTAGATCCGCGACCGATCCCGCGGGTCCAGCTCGCTCACGGGCACGGGGCCCGAGTGACAGCTCACGCACGGCTCGGCCGTCCGGCTTACTGTGCGCCCAACCTCGCCGGGCAGCGACGAAAAGGAGATGCGACCGTCTTTGTTGAAGAGCCGGACCTCCTGGACACCGGCATGCCCCCCGAAGGCCTGGATGATCTCCTGAACGCCGTCCCGCCGATTGATGCGCATGTCGTGGTGCACCGTCAGGCGGATCGCGTCGGCGATGCTCTCCGAGCCCCGGACGGCCTCGGCGAACACCTGTTCCCGCAACGCACGGATGAGCAGAAACGACAGCGCAGCGACGCTGACCAGCGCGAAGAACCCGGCTGGAAGCGCGATGCGGGTGCCGAACGTCCGGAACGTCAGTCTATTGCGCACGCGAAGTCAATCACGAGTTGTTTCACAACCGTACACTTGATGAACAATACCAAGAGTCGCGCTACTTCGACAACACCGGCCCCGCAGTCTTGCCGGATGTGCTGGCGTACATCATGCTTTACGCCGTTTCGTCGATCGACGCACTGAATATCAGCCGGAGCAGCCAATAGATGCCGAGCCACCGGGAAGAACTCCCGCACCCGGCGGTATGAGACGCGGCCGTATTGCCGATGCCATCGGCGCCAATCGCGTCGTCGTCGCGCTGACCACGGCGCGCCTCGCCGATGCCCTCGGCAACAGCATCCTGTTCGTCCTGTTGCCTCTCTTCGTCGCCAGGCTCGCACACGCTGAATCCGCCCTGCCCGAGCCCATCGTCGTCGGCGCCCTGATCTCCGCCTACGGCTTCGTCAACGCCGGAATCCAGCCGCTCACGGGCGCCTGGGCCGACCACATGAACCGCCGCAAGCCGCTCATCGTTGGCGGCCTGCTCATCATGGCCGTCGCCACCCTCTCCTTCGCCTGGGCCCGCAACCTCGGCCTGCTCTTCGGGATCCGGCTGTTCCAAGGCGTCGGTGTCGCCATGACCGTGCCCACATCCATGGCGCTCATGACCACCGCCACCGCACGCAGAAGCCGGGGCGGTTCCATGGGCATTTACACGACCGGCCGGATGATCGGCCTGGCCAGCGGCCCCATCCTGGGCGGCTTCCTCTACGATCACCTGGGTTTCGAGCCGTCCTTCTACATCGCGGCCGGCCTGCTCCTGCTTGGCGCCATCCTGGTCCATCTGTGGGTAAACGAAGTGCCCGCCAAAACCGAGACGCACCCCGATAAGCCCTTCCGCGTCTTCGACCGCGAGCTGCTCTCCCCCGGCATCCTGGGTGTCGGCATCGCCACGTTTTTCATGGCGACCGCCTTCACCATGATCGCCACGCTGGAACCTCAGTTCAATGAACGTTTGAAGACCGGCGCCTTCGGGTTCGGAATCGCGTTCAGCGCGCTCATGGTCGCGCGGTTGGTGTTCCAGGTGCCGTTCGGGTGGCTGTCGGACCGGGTGGGCCGGAAGCCCCTGGTCATCGGCGGTCTGCTGTTGATGGTGCCCGCCACGGCGCTGCTGGGCTTTGCGACGTCCCTGTTGCAGCTTTCGGGCTATCGGCTGTTGCAGGGTGCGGCGTCTGCTGCCATCGCGGCGCCGGGCTTCGCGTTGGCGGCGGACCTGGCGACGGCGGGCGGCGAGGGACGTCAGATGAGCATCGTCACGCTGGGATTCGGGCTGGGCCTGGCGACGGGTCCACTACTGGCGGGACTGCTGGCCGTGTTCTTCTTCGAGCTTCCGTTCCTGGTGGGGGGTGCGTTGTCGCTGGTGGGCGCGTGGATCGTCTATCGCTGGGTGCCGGAGACGGTGAAGCGCGCCAATTCCTGAGGGTGTGCGGGCGATTGCCGTAACGGACGTGCAACGATAGCATGCGTCAACAAGAGCACCCTCCTGGAGGCGGCAATGAATCTACCTTCCGTATGTCGAACCATCCGGTTCGCAGCATTGCTTTCCTTGGGCCTGGTTCTGTTGGCGCAGCCGTTGACGGCTCAGATGCCACAGGACGAGACGGTGATCACGAAGGAGGCATACCAGACCCCTCCGGCGGTGATCCGAGACGCCGTCATGGCACCCCGCTGGCGCAATGTGACGTTGAGCAACCCCAGTCCTGACCGCACCCATTTCGTGAAGCTGGAGAACGAAGGGTTGCCATCGATCGCGGCGTTCGCGAAGCCGTACTACAACCTGGGCGGTCTCCAGATCGATCCTGCGGCCAATCGTGCCCGGGCATTGACGACGCGCAGCGCAAAGGGTCTGGAGCTGATCGACACGCAGGGCCACACGGTGACCGTGCAGGTGCCGCAGGGCGCCCTGGTGTCGGACCCGCAGTGGTCGCCGGACGGCTCCCGCATCGCGTTCCTGGTCCATTTCCCGAACGAGACGCACGTGTTCGTGGCCGACGTCTCGACGGGCCGCTCACGCCAGATCACCCGCACGCCGGTGCTGGCAACGCTGAATACGAGCCTCGACTGGACGCAGGACGGCACGTCGCTGGTGACGGTGCTGGTGCCGTCGGGGCGGGGTGCGCCGCCGGCCGACCCGGCGGTCGCAACGGGGCCGGAGGTCCGGCTGACCGAACCGGGGAAGAACATCCAACGCACGTACCCGAGCCTGCTGGAAGTGCCGACGGACAAGGCGCGGCTCGAGTACTACACCACCGGGCAGCTCGCTCTGATCAACGTGGGCAACCGGCGCGTGCGCAACATCGGCAAGCCGGCCATGATCCAGTCGGTGGACGTGGGAATGAACGGCCAGTACTTCCGGGTTACGACCATGACCAAGCCGTTCTCCTACATCGTGCCGGTGTCGAGCTTCGGCTCCAGGGAGCAGATCTGGGACGCGACCGGCAAGGTGCTAGCGACCCTGCGCGAGACGCCGTTGAACACGGGCGTCGAGCCGGATTCCGCCACGCGTGCATCCCGGGAGCTGGAGCCGCGCAACGCCATGTGGCGGCCCGATGGAGCCGGCCTGAGCTTCCTGGAGCTGGCGCCGGCGCCACATCGTCCGGATACGGCAGCTGCTCCGGGCAACGGCAGCCGCCAGCAGGGTGGCCGCGCTCGGCGCAAGGACCGGGTCATGCTGTGGAAGCCGCCCTTCGACAGCGCGAGCCTGTCGGTGGCGTACGAGGCCAATGCGCGCATGTCCGACGTGACGTATACGAAGGACCCGGACCTGGTCTTCGTCACTGAGGGGAACACCGGTCAGCGCCGCCGGTTCGGCTTCGGCGGAGGCCGCAACGAGGGCGGGAAGGTGTACGGCGTATATCTGAGCGATCCGTCCAAGACGTACACCATCGCCACGTACAAGCCGGACGACTTCTACAACAATCCCGGCACGCTGGTGACGACGACGCCCGTCCGGCGCGGCTTCTACTTCCGGCGCGGAGGCGGCGCGAGCCAGCCCAACCTGGCGCAACTGTCCAGCGACAGCACCAGCGTCTTCCTTCAGGGCACCGTCTACTCCAAGCAGCCGCTGGAGGAAGGGCCCCGCGAGTTCATCGACCGGGTCCAGATCAAGACCGGTGACAAAACCCGCTTGTACGAAGGTGAGAAGGGCGACGTCTACGAGAGCATCGTGGCCATTCTCAACGACAACGCCACGCAGCTCGTCGTTTCCCGCGAGTCGGCGACGACGGTGCCGGACTCCTACCTGCGGGATGCGGCCGGCCACCTGACCAAGCTGACGAACAACAAGGACTACAACCCGGACATCACGCACGCGCCGACGCGCATCATGGACATCCCGCGGCCGGATGGCTTCAAGCTGCGGGTCAAGGTGACCCTGCCACCGGACTACAAGGCCGGCACGCGCCTGCCCGGCCTCATCTGGTTCTATCCGCGGGAGTACACGGACCAGGATTCCTATGATGAGACGCTGCGCACATACAACAAGAACGCGTTCCCGAACCTGGGCGTGCGTTCCATGGTGTACTTCATCAAGCTGGGCTACGCCGTGATCGAGCCGGATGCGCCGATCGTCGGGCCGTCCGGTCAGATGAACGACAACTACGTCAACGACCTGCGCAACGACCTGTACACTGTTATCAGCACGCTGGATCGGGACGGCATCATCGACCCGCAGCGCATGGCCGTGGGCGGCCACAGCTACGGCGCCTTCGGTACCGCCAACGCCCTCGTGCACACGCCGTTCTTCAAGGCGGGCATTGCCGGCGACGGCAACTACAACCGCACCCTCACACCGTTCTCGTTCCAGAACGAGCGGCGCGACGTCTGGGAAGCGCCGGACATCTATTTCAAGATGTCCCCGTTGTTCTACGCCAACCACATCACGGGCGCGTTCCTCATGTACCACGACATGGCCGACCAGAATGTGGGCACGTTCCCCATCAACTCGGACCGCATGTTCGCGGCGTTGAATTTCCTGGGGAAGACAGCGGCGCTGTACAAGTACCCGTACGAGGCCCACGGCCCCGCCACGGGGGCCACCATCCTCGACCTCTGGTCCCGCTGGGTCGCGTGGCTGGATAAGTACGTCAAGAACGCCGAGGTGCAGCCTACGCACTGAGACGGCGGGCGCCGGAGCGGCCTGCTCCGGCGCGCGGCCGGCCGGCCTCTCGCCGGCGTCAGGCCGCGCTGTCCGCGGCCGCGTAGGCGAGCTTGTCCGGCAGCACGACGATCTCGCCCCACATATACGGCATGTGCTTCGGGATCGCGCAGATGATCCGAATGATGCCCGGCCTGTCCACGACGTACGTCGTGTGCGTCACGGACATGCCGGGCATCTTCACGTACCGGTCGGGCAGCACGAAGGAGTGCTCGTCGTCCTCGGGGTTCACCAGCGTGATCGCGAGCGTGTCGCCTGCGTAGGCCGTGATGCTGTTGGGCGTGAAGGCGTAGACCTCCTTGCCATCCAACACGCCACCCTTCGCGAAGTCTTCCTTCAGGAAGGGATAGACCGCAGCCATCTCCTTCGTCAGCAACGGCACCGCCGTCAGGGTCACATCGCGCGTGACGGGCCGGTACGGCTTGTTGGCCTCAGGGCTGCAGGCAGCAACCACCAGAGCCAGCAGCAGGAATCCGACGCGGACGTGCCGCCGCGGCCGGCACGTCGGTTGATGCGGACGGTCCAAGGACGCCTCCGTCGTTCAGGAGCAGTTTCGGGCAATGCCGGCACGACACGGGCGCTGCCCCCGATAGCATGTTGCCCGGCGTGCACGTCGCTGCGATATTCGCGCCATGCCGAGGATCTACACCCGCAGTGTCGAAGTGACGCCCGAGGCCATCGACGCCAACGGGCACGTGAACAACCTGGAGTACCTGCGCTGGATGCAGGAAGTCGCCACCGCGCATTCCGCGGCGCAGGGCTGGCCGGTGGAGCGCTACCTGGCCACCGGCCTGAGCTGGTTCGTCCGCTCGCATTTCATTGAGTACGTGAGCCCCGCGTTCGAGGGGGACACGCTCTCCATCTACACCTGGGTGAAGGGCATGGGGTCGCGGAGCTCGCCGCGCCGCTACCTGTTCTGGCGAGAACACGACGGCAAGGCCATCGCGCGGGCGGAGACGCTCTGGGTCTTCGTCGACATGCGCACCGGCCGGCCGCACCAGGTGCCGCCGGAATTGCGCGACGCCTTCCCCGTTATCCCGACGGACGACGAAGCCTTATCGGAGCTGGGACTGGCCGCGAACGTCTGAACCGGACCCGGACAGCGGCGCTTGCAGGTCGGGCGCCGGCCGCCGGTCGGCGCCCATCGCTGTCGGTCAGGCGCCGATCGCAGCGCTCACCGACTGCTCCACCTGCGCGGCGCACAACTCGCCCTCCTCGACCAGGCTGCCCAACCGCCCGAGCATCTCGTCCCGGAAGGCCTCGTCCTCGATGTTCGGCAGGTTGATGCGCACGTTGTACGCGGCCGCCTTGAGGCCCGCCAGGGCGACGAGGGAGCCGCTGCCCACGTCGCTGATCATGGACTTCGGCGCCAGCGGCGCTATCTCGAGGCACAGCCCCAGCGCGTCCCGGCACAGCTCCACGGTCCGCAGCGGCACGCGCGTAGCCGACTTGTAGCCATCCTGGATGGCCTGCTTGCGTGCTTCGCGCTCCGCGTCCGTCGACTTCGGCATACGCATGGCCGTCAGCACCGAGTCGAACGCCGACGTGTCCTCGTCTACGGCCCGGACCAGCGCATCCTTCACCGTCTGCGCACGTTCCGCGATGTCGCACAATGCGTCGTACTCTTCGTCCTTGTCGGGGCGGTCCACCGCCAGGTTCGCCACCATGGACGCCAGGCCGCTCCCCAGGGCGCCGGCCAGTGCGGCCACCGAGCCACCACCCGGCGCCGGCGTGCCCCGCGACACCTCGTCCACGAAGTCGTGCGTCCGACGCTGCACCAGCGGACCGTCCGGGCGCGGCATGGCCAGCACCTTCTTCGCCGGATCGAACGGCGCCACGTCCCGCAGCCCCATGGACTGCACCGCCGACTCCACCAGGTCCGCTGCCGGCACGCCCGGAGACTTGTGCATGCGCCGGCGGTAGTAGATGCCCGCCTGCCGCACGGCATCGTACGGCACCAGGCCCACGATCTCCGAGCCCGTCACGACGATACCCCGCTTGCGCGCCTCCTCCCGCGCCGCCTCCAGCACCTCGTGCGGCGCACTCACGTGGTAATCCGTCAGATTCATGCTGATCTGGGCCCGATTGTATGCCTCGATGACCCAGCCGATGGCCTTCACATGCTTGAACAGTCCGTCGGTGAATACCGGACCGGACGGGTGCTCCGGGTCAATGTCCAGTGATTCGTATCGCGCCCGCAGGTCACCGCCGTGCACCTTGCGGTAGTGGGCCTCCAGCTCCTCGAACGAGCCGCCCACGAAATCGCAGGGTCCGCATGGGTACGTGCCGTCTTCCGGGAAGTGCACCACCCTGCCCTTGTAGTAGAACGGCTCCGTGTTGCCCACCCGCTTCCAGCGACCACGCTCCCGCAGCACGTACGCGATCTCGTTCGCGTAGCGCCGGTCGCTCGTGTTCAGATCGATGTTGTACGCGATCAGGAACTCCCGCGCCCCCACCGCCGTCGCACCCGCCTGGGCGTTGAACGACGCAGGCCCGAAGTCGGGCGCCCACTCGGGGTCCTTAAGCTTCTCCGCCAGGCCCTCGTACTCGCCCGTTCGCACGTGCGCAAGATTCCGGCGCTCCGGCCGCGACGCCGCCTGCTCGTACAGGTACACCGGGATGCCCAGCTCCTCGCCGATGCGCCGGCCCACCCCGCGGGCGATTTCGGCGCAGTCCTCCATGGTGACGCCGGACACCGGCACGAACGGCACTACGTCCGTCGCGCCCATCCGCGGATGCTCGCCCTTGTGCCGGCGCATGTCGATCACCTGGGCCGCCCGCGCCACCGCCACGAAAGCTGCTTCCGCCACGGCTTCCGGCGGCCCGACGAACGTCACCACGGTCCGGTTCGTGTTCTCACCCGGATCCACATCCAGGAGATCCACTCCCGACACTCGCTCGACAGTGTCCGTGATCTCCTTGATGACGCCAGCGTCCCGGCCCTCCGAGAAATTGGGTACGCACTCGACGATCGGCTCCATCGGTCCGTCGCTCCTCGTCTTCTATTGTGGGCCGCAAGCCGACACACGAAGACACAAAGGTCACGAAGGAACTGCCGGGTCACACCAGCACTCCTGTGGCTTGACTAGACCGACCGGTCAGTCTATACTATCTGCGATGACGACTCGCGAACGCATCATCGACGCCGCAACCAGCCTCATGCTCGACAGAGGGTACGCCGCCACCACCGTGGACGAGATCGTGGCGAAGGCCGGCGTGGCGAAAGGTAGCGTTTACCACTTCTTCGATTCGAAGGAGGCGGTGGGCATCGCGGCGCTGGAAACGTACTTTCAGCGAGGGACCGCGCTGGTGATGCGCGGGCCCTTCACCGCTGTGGACGACCCCGTGGAACGCGCGCTCGCTCTGGTCGATCACGTGAACGCGGTTTCGGGGGATCTGTGGGAGCACGGCTGTTTGGCAGGCAACTTCGCGGTGGAGTTTTCGGCCATGAGCCCGGCCATCGCCAAGATCATCAACGAGTGGTTCACGCGGTTTGAGATGTGGTTGGCGGGCCACCTGCAGCCGATCACGGACACGTCGAGCGCGTCGGATGTCCCCACCGGCGCAGAGCTGGCGGCGCAGCTGCTGGCGGTTATCGAGGGTGGCATCGTGATGGGCCGTGCTCGAGGCGACAGCACGCGGTTGTCGGCGGCGATCAGCGAATTTCGCAGGTATCTGGATTCTCTGCTGGACTGAGTTTTTTTGGGGCGCTCTCTAAACCGACTAGTCAGTATAGCCGGCGCGAGACCGTAGTTTCTCAAACCTGGAGGTCAGACGTGGAAAACGCTGGCACGCTTCAATCGAATGCCCGACCGACGGCCAACGCGGGTGCGTTCTCGAGGCTGATCGCGCTGCCCTACGCCCTCATCGCCTACCTGGTGGGCGTTGGTGGACTTGCCTGGCTGGCACTCAGTCTTGCGGAGGTGCTGCCGTGGCCACGCCTGGCAGCGACGGGCGGCGAGGCGACGGGTCTTGTGGTGGATCTCGGTCTGGTTCTCCTGTTCGGTTTATCCCACAGCGTGATGGCACGGCAGGGTTTCAAGAAGCATTGGACGCGTGTCGTGCCGCGGTGGGCGGAGCGAAGCACCTTCGTGTTGACGGCGGGTGTGGTTCTGAGCGCCACCGTGTCGTTCTGGCAACCGTTGCCGGACGTCGTGTGGTTGGTGAGCGGAGCGTGGGCCTCGCTGCTCTGGGGCCTTTGCGCTGCGGGCTGGCTTTATCTGCTGTTGTCCACATGGGCGATAGACCACTTTGATTTGTTCGGGCTGCGCCAGGGCTACCTGCACGCCGCCGGACGGAAGTACACGTCAATCGAGTTCAAGCGGAAGTGGATGTACCGCTACAGCCGGCATCCCATCATGGCAGGCGTGCTGCTGGGCGTATGGGCGACGCCGCACATGACGTTCGGTCACCTGGTGATGGCGGTGGCGCTGAGCATCTACATCGCCATCGGTGTGGCCTACGAAGAGCGGGACCTGTTGCAGCGCTTCGGTGAAACCTATCGGCGGTACCGCGGCGAGGTTGGGGCGCTCTTCACGCTCTCGGGATCGCGCTGAGGGCGCGGACGGAGTCTGGGCGAGGTGCCGGGGGCGGGGAAACGGCGCGACGCGACGGCGCACGCGATGCCGTGATGCCGCCGCGCCTGGCTGTGATTCCCGCGGCTCGGCTACCGCGCCGCGGCGCCGGGGCGTACATTGCCCGGCGCGACCCGGCTCGGCGCGTTCGCCCGCCGCACCGGGACCCGGCGGGGTGAACGCGGGCGGGAGGCCGGTGGCGTGACGGCAACAAACGGGGGTCGGGCGAACGTGCCGCCGAGCGTGGAGGATACGCTCGGCGTCCTCGTCGCTGAAGGCGTTACCCACGTCGTCGGTTTGCCGGACAGCATTTCGGCGCCTCTCCTCGAACGGTTACCGGAGCACGGCCTCAGACTGGTACGCGTGACCCGGGAAGGTGAAGCGTTCGCGATCGCGTCGGGCCTCTGGCTGGGAGGCGCACGCCCCGTCGTCGTGCTACAGAACACGGCGCTACTGGAAAGCGGCGACGCTTTGCGGGGTACGGCCATGCGGATGGGCGTGCCCCTGGTGGCTCTGGTCACGTGCCGCGGTTACGCGAAGCTCAAGGGCATGGGCATGGACCCCGCCGGCGCCTCTCGCACGCGCGACACGCTCGTACGCCCATACATCGACACTGCCGCCCTGTTCACCGAACCCACCCTCGCCGCCTGGGGCGTTCCCTTCTTCTTGTGTGAAGGCGCCGCCGACCTGCCACGGGTTCATGAGGCGTTCGACATGGCGCGCACGGAAGAACGACCCGTCGCCTTGTTGTTGACCCGCGTTCCCGAATAGTCATGCTGACGAAGGCCCAGCTCCTGGAGCCACTGGCAAGGCGCCGCACCGACGAGGTCGTCGTCACGACAATGAGCGTCGTTCGCCCCTGGGGTCGCCTCTCGGATCACGACCTGGACTTCGCTTCCGCCGACAGCGCCATGGGCCACACCGCCGATCTGGCGCTCGGCGTCGCCCTCGCCCAACCACAACGCCGCGTCCTGTGCATGAACGGCGACGGCAGCATGCTGATGAGCCTCGGCACTTTGGCCACGATCGTCGACGCGGGCGCCTCCAACCTCGTGCTGATGGTCGTACAGAACGGGACCTACGAGATCACCGGCAACCAACGAATCCCGGCGGCGGCGACCGTCGATTTCGCCGCTATGGCCCGCGCCGCTGGCTTCCCCCGCACCTTCCACTTCGACGATGCCGAGGCGTACGAGGCCGCCCTCGACGAGATCCTCCACGCCCCCGGCCCCACATTCGTCAACGTGCGCGTCGAGACCGGCTGCGAAGGCCCCATCAGCCGCACCGACCGCGAGACCGCCCGCTACATCCAGTCCTCGATCGCCGACTGGTCACGGCGGATGCGCGCCGCGCTGACACGCTGAGCCCGCCGGTGTCCGATCCCGGGATCCCGGCATGCGGCTTGCAATATCTCAGTAATGAGAAAACTAGAAACGCCCTTTGCATACGGGCGGCAGGCCCGAACGGCAACAGCGGAGGAGAGGAGCATATGGCGAGCGAGACGTGGCGCATGGATCCTGCACACACGAACACGGAGTTTACGGCGAAGCACATGATGTTCACGACGGTTCGCGGGCACTTCAAGGATCTAACCGGCGCAATCGAAGTGGACGAGGAGCATCCGGATCGGTCGCGGGTGGAAGTGGAGATCGACGCGGCGAGCATCGATACGGGGGTGGCGGACCGGGACGCTCACCTGCGCAGCGCGGACTTCCTGGATGTGGAGAATCATCCGAAGCTGACGTTCAAGTCCAAGCGGGTCGAGGGATCGCCGACGGAACCGGGCGACCGATTCCAGGTGGTCGGGGACCTGACGATCCGTGGCACGGCGCGTGAGGTGACGTTGGAGGCGACGTACGAAGGTCGTGGCCAGGACCCGTGGGGCGGTGAGCGAGCAGGCTTCAGCGCGAGCACGAAGATCGATCGGCGGGAATGGGGTCTGACATGGAACAAGGCGCTGGAGACGGGCGGCGTTCTCGTGGGTAACGAGGTGAACATCGAGCTCGACGTGCAGGCGGTGAAGCAGACGGAGGAACAGGAGCGGGAAGCGGCATAGCTTCGGTGGCGCGCGGCGACCGATGACCCGACCCGACGGCGGTCGTCGGTCCGCGGTTGTCGGTCCGCAATCAGGGCACCACGCTCTCCATGCGTGCCGGGACCTGAGAAGCCGGCAGGGAAATGGTGAACACGGTGCCCTTGCCGACCTCGCTTTCCACCCGGATGTCCCCGCCGTGTTGCTTGATGATCCCCAGGGACACGCTGAGCCCCAAGCCTGTGCCCTTCGCCTGCTTCTTGGTGCTGAAAAACGGATCGAAGATGCGGTCGAGGGCAGTCTCCGGAATACCGACGCCGGTATCGGCGAACGAAACGTTCACGAAATTGCGGTCGTCGGACTTCTCGACGCAGATGGTGAGGGTGCCGCCGCCGGGCATGGCGTCCAGGGCGTTCAGCACCAGGTTGAGGAACACCTGCGTGAGCTGGTGGCGGTCGCCGTAGACGGCGGGCATGTTCTCCTCCACCTCACCCCGCACCTTCACACCCGCCAGCTTCACGTGGTTGGCCGCCAGCTGGAGCGTCTCGCCGATGATGTGCTCGACATCCAGCGCGGCCAGCTCCACCTCGCTTTCACGGGCGAAGTCGAGGAGGTTGCGCACGATGTCCCGGGCCCGCTCCGACTCGCTGACCAGGTCCGTCACCAGCTCCATGCGCTGGGCGTCGTCCAGGTCGGCGTAGTCCTCCTCGAGGGCCGCCGCGGTCAACATGAGGTTGTTGATGGGGTTGTTCAGCTCGTGGGCCACGCCGGCGGTCAGTGTGCCGATGGCTTTGAGCTTGTGGCTCTGCACGAGGAGCTGCTGGCGACGCACGAGCTCATGGAGCATGTAGTTCACGGCGGTGGCCAGCTCGGAGAACTCGTCGTGGTATTTGCGTCTGGGCGTGATCGGCGTGAGGTCGCCCTCCGCGATGCGGCGCGTGGCCAGCATGATACGGTTGAGCGGTGCCAGCATCTGGCGGGCAATGAAGGTTGCCAGCAACAGGATGAGCAACAGCAGCACGCCCAGGAACACGATGGCGATGCGCTGGGCCGCCACGAGCATGGCTGCCACTGAATTCCGTTCCTGCGTGGCCAGGTCTTCCGCCGCAGTCACCATCTCCGCGCCGTGCAATCGCAGCTCCGCCTCGATGTCGCCGAGCGAGGCGTTTGCCATCGAATCGAGCCCCTGGAGGCGCACCAGCAATTGCTCGTAGCTGCCCACGCGCTCGCTCATGGTCCCCACCGCCACCGCGCCGATGACGGAGGCCATGCTCTCCCGGTTCCGGGCCAGGATGTCCTGGGCCGCGTGCACCTGGTCCAGGGCGTCCTGGAGGTTGGTATGGTAGAGGAAGAAGTTCTTCTCGAATCGCCGGGCCTGCTGGATCTCGAAGGTGTAGCGGTCGACGGCGGCCAGAATGCGCAGCTTGGCCTGGACCCGGCCGATGAGCATGATGGAGACCACGGTGAGGGCCAGGCTGAGCAGGAACCAGACACTCAGCCCGGCCGTCAGGCGCGCGCGGATGGAGAGACGCGGTCTGTCTCGCAGGGCTCGCTGAGCTTTTTCCGCCACCGCACCCAGGGTGGCGGCGTCGTCCGGGGGCGCCAACGGGTCCCTGCCTTCAGGTCACTGCTTTGTACCCGAGAGACAGGGCCGCCTTGTTGATCACCGCCCTCAGGTCGTTGGGCTTGAACGGTTTGGAAATGAAGTCGAATGCGCCCTTGACCAGGGCCTCACGCGCCACTTCCACCGTTGCGTAGCCCGTGATGAGCACGACACGCGTGCGAGGGCAGTGTTCCATGATGTGCTCCAGGATCTGGATCCCGTCCATGCCCTCCATGCGCAGGTCCGTGACCACGATGTCGAACTCCTTCTCCGCCAGCCGCGCCATGGCCGCCGCCGGTGCCTCGAAGCACTCCACCGTGAAGCCGGACTTCTCCAGCGCCGGCTTCAACCGCTTGCCGACGATGGGCTCGTCGTCGATGACCATCAGGCTCAGCTCGCCGCCACCCGACCCACCTTCTTCTTCGGCCATGTCGCCCTCCGTCCGCCTGCCGGACTCGATCTCGCTGCGCACGATCCGCAGTCGCTCCAACGCCAGCTTGCTTTTGTGGTCCCATTCCATGCCGGTGACCTGGAACCCCTGATCGGGGGCGCCCACCTCGGCGAACGAGACCCGCACCATCCAGTCTTCGATCTTCTTCTTCATGTCCCCCATGCTGGCCGTCCTTCCATGGGTTCAGCGCGCCCGCCTCAGGCCGCACGCGCCTCCGTGAGCCGTTGCTGCATGCGCAGCCGCTGCCGGTACGAACGGATGACGTGGAAAAGGATCAGGCCGCAGCCGGACAGGCCAGCCGCGAACAGCATGATCTTGCTCGCCATATTGAAATATGCATCCCAGGAGGGGTCCATGTCGATCCAGGCCAGCTGTCGCAGATATGCCGGGATGGCGACAGCCCGGCTCACCACGCACAGCAGGATGACCACGCCCGTTACCACGCGGATCACGATCTCCTTCACCACCTTCGTGCCATAGACGCCAATGTAGATGCCCATGAGTGAGCCCAGGTACAGCAGCATGGTCAGGCGGATGTCGACGAAGCCCTGGAACGCGTAGTTGAGCGCGCCCCACCCACCCATGAACATGGCCAGGTAGAGCTCGGTCCCCGCCGCCACGGCCGTGGGCATGCCGAAGACGTAGATCATGGCCGGCACGCCGATGAAGCCGCCCACTCCGATGGTGCCGGCGAGGTAGCCGGTGGCGAGGCCGACGATCATGAGGATCCACAGCGACACCCGCACATCCGCCGTGCGGAAGTGGATGTAGGGTGGCAGATGCAGCCGCCCGATGAGGTTCGCGATGCGCATGGATGGCCCCACCTCGTCCTGGCCGCGCCCGCGGAGGGCGTCACGCAGCATCGAGATGGCGACCAGGGACAGGATGCAGACGAACACCAGGCTGATGTACAGGTCGGCCGCCGCCGACCCGCCGGTCCCGTGTCCGTCGCCGCCGCCTTCGAACAGGGTGCTGTTGATCCACACGGCGATGCGGATGCCGATGAACGACGTCGCGATCAGGAAGGCGCCCAGCCGTTTGTCGACGTTGCCCAGCTCGCTGTGCTTGCGCGAGCCTATCATCGCCTTGCCGAACTTGTGCGTGATGTTGCTGCCCACCGCCACCACGCCGGGGACCCCCAGGTTCATCATGCCCGGCGTCATGAAGAAAGCGCCGCCGCTGCCGATGAAGCCCGAGAGAACGCCTCCCACGATGCCCAGCACCACGACCTGCACCGCCGACCAGAAATCGATCCGAACGAAATGCTCGTAAAGGAATTCCGTTCCCATTGGTGCGTCCTTTTCGAGGCGCCCTCACTCCATCTTGATGAGCTTCATCACCGACCGCGCCACGCTCCCGTAGGAGTAGGCAACGATGGGCACGAAACTGAACACGGCGACCGCGACGATCAGCCGGGTCGTCCAGCCCCCGCCGGACCAGCTGCCGAACAGGAACGCCAGGATCGGCTCCTGGTTCGACAACACCAGCAGGTACAGGGCGATGACCAACGCCAGGAAGCCCGCGAGGCGGACCAGGTCGCGCCGCCCGAACAGATACTGGCTCTTCAACTCGTTCGTCGTCACCACCGGCACGCGCAGCCGGCTGGCCAGGGACTCCTGCAGCTCGCGGGTGAACCGCACGCGGGCGGCCTGGTCCTTGTTCAGGAACAGGTTGCCCAGCACGACGAGGGAGTAGGAGACGGCGCCGCAGCACGACGCCACCAGGCTACGCCGCTCTCCGTGCACGTACCGTCCGCCCCCCGCCTTGCCGACGCGAGCCAGCTCGTCCAGGGTGGCTTTGAGGCCGCTGGTATCGGCGACCTCGTCGACATCGTCTTCGATGCCCGCCACGGCCGTGTCGGCCTCGGTCTCGACGATGCCTTCCGACGGCTCCGCGTCCTCCTCGACCGCAGACGTATAACGAACCAGCTCCACCGCGGCATTCCACTTGCGCGCGATCTCCACCACCTCCTGGAACGTCTCCGATGCCGCGTCGAACGCTTCCTGCACCCACAGGATGGTGGTCGCGGCCATGGTTGCGCGCAGGTCCTGCACACCGTCCAGCCCGGCCAGCGCCTGCGGGATGTCCCGGGCTGCATCCGCGTCGTGGGGCAGGTACGTAACGGTGACCACCCCGTCGTGCGCACGGACGGAGAAGGCGGCGCGGGCCGTGCGCGCGTCCCGGGCCAGGCGCAGACGGGCCCGTGCCCCCAGGCGCAGGTCCTCCATGGCCTTGCGGGACGCGGGCGTCATCTGGAAGTCCGGCAGCTGGCTCATGCCCACGAGCGCCGAGGCGGCGTTCTGGACGCTCATGCGCTCCACGTTCACGATCACGTCGTACTGGGATGCATCCTCCCAGGACACGCCGTACATGGAGCGAGCCCAGTTGCGGCGGTCCTCCTCGACGGCATCCAGGTATCGCTGGGCCTGTTCGCGCCCGACGTTCAGCTTCCGCATGGTGGCGGCGATGCGGTACTCTTCCTCCGCCACCACCCGCACCCGCATGAGGTGGCTGACGCCGCGCAGCAGCAGGTGCCCGGTGCGGCCGTGGTAGATCAGGGGGCCCTCCATGGCCCGGTCGCACAGGTACGCGGTGCAGAACGCCAGGTAGTGGTCGCGCTCCCGCGCCAGTCGCTCGGTGAACGCCCGAGGTTTCATCATGCTCGTCTCGAGCTTCCCCACCTGGATGCCGTCTTTGATGGCCGCCTCGATGAGGTCTTCGCGACTCAGCACGGGGTAGTCCAGCTTGCGTGACAGGTGCTCCGCCAGCTCCTTGCCGCGGGAGAGCGAGCCCCTCGACACACAGATGATCTGGCTCATGGCGAACCCCGGGGTGCGATGGTCAGGGGCTCCTGTGTGGCCGGCACGGCCTGGGACGACGACGCCTGCTCTGCCGCCGCGGGCTCCGCCGCCTCATCCGTGGAGGACTGGTCCGTCGTTCCGCTTCGTGTCGCCCGCGACGCAGCTTTCCGCTGCGCAGCGGCGGCGGGGGCCGCGCCGTGCTTGCCCGGGTCCACGGCGTCGGTGATGGCGTCCACCAGGCCGTCCACGGTGGCCGGCATGGCTTCGGCGTCCGCGGAGCAACCCAGCTCCTGGAGCGCCGCGGTCGTCAGCGGACTGATGCTGGCGAGACGTGCGGTCTCCAGGTTCGGCCCGTGGAGCCGCACCAGGGAGCGCGCGGTGGCCACGCTGGTGACCGCGATCCAGTCCACCTCTCCTTCGGCGAGCGCCCGGGCGACGTCGTCGTCCGGCGTACCCACGTCTTCCGTCGCATAGACCTCGATCTGCTCCACGCGCGCGCCTGCCGCCACCAGCGCCCCCGCCAGCGACGGCCGGTCTCCGTGGGCGCGGGCCAGCAGGAACCGAGGCCGTATCAGTCCTTGCACGAGGGTGCGAGCCACGAGGGTCGGGTGGTAGCTCCCGGGCACGACATCGGCCTTCAGATGGTAGTGGGCCAGGCGATCGGCGGTACCGGCGCCCAGGGCCGCCAGCTTGACGCCGGCGAGTCGGCGGGCGTCCCCGCCATGCTCGAGCAGCCGGCTCATGAGCCGGTCCACGGCGTTGGGGCTGGGGAAGACCAGCCAGTCGTAGCGGTCGAGCTGCCGCAGCGTGGCGTCCACCGGCGACCAGTCGGGCGGGTCGACGATGCGGATGACCGGCTGCACCAGCACCTCGGCGCCCCTCTCGCACAGGCGTTGCCGCAGGCGCTCCGCCGTGTGCGCGGAGCCAGCCACGAGCACGGTCGTGCCGAACAGCGGGCGCGACTCGAACCAGGACAGGCACGGCGTGCGGGCCACCACCTTGCCCACGACGAAGATGGCGGGCGGACGCAGGGCGGCCGCCACGTCCTCGACGGTCTCCAGCGTGCAGCGCACCGTCTGCTGCCCGGCCCGGCCGCACCAGCGCACGATGGCCACGGGCGTGTCCGGCGGCCGACCGTGCTCCATGAGGGCCCGGCTCCAGCACCCGGCGCTCCGTACGCCCATGTAGAACACGAGCGTTCCCGGGAACGCCGCCAGTGCGGCGTAGTCCAGGTGCGATTCCTCCTTGCACGCCCGCTCCCGGCCGGTCACCAGCGCCACCGCGGACGCGTCCTCGTGGTGGGTGAGGGGGATCTCCGCCAGCGCGGCCACGGCCAGGCCCGACGTGATGCCGGGCACGATCTCGAAGGGAATGCCCGCCTGACGCAGCGCACCCGCTTCGTCGGCTCCGCGGGCGAAGATCGACGGGTCACCCCCCTTCAGGCGCACGACCGTCCGGCCCGCCAGTGCCGCTCGGACCATGAGATCCGTGATCTGGTCCGGCGTCAGGTTGCGGCCGGCGCTGTGGTGGCCCAGCCGGATCAGCTCGGCGCCATCGGGCGCATGCTGCACCAGGGTCGGGTTGGCCAGGTAGTCGTAGAGCACGACGTCGGCGCGGCGCAGGCATTCCACGCCCCGCAGCGTCAGCAGACCCGGATCGCCCGGTCCGGCTCCCACCAGGTACACCTTGCCAACGGTCGCGGCCGCGTCGCGGCCTTCCGCACGTTCGGATCCGTCGTTCGCGACGAGTCCGTTTCCCTTCGATATCATGCCGTGGTCTCCTTCGCGATGTCGACCAACACTTGCTGGAATTGCGCATGCTGCCCCACCGGCGGCAGCAGGGCCACCTCGATGGCCGGGTAGGTCCTTTGCAGGTCCGCCACCATGGGTCGGATGTCCCGATCCACATGGCCCTCCGCCGTCATGAACAAGGGCAGCATACAGATCTTGTGGACGCCCGCCCGGACCGCCTCCGCTACCACATCCTGCACCCCGGGCGACGCGAACTGGGCATATGCCAACTGCACCGCGCAGCCGCTGATCTGCTCCCGGATGGACGCCGTCAGGGCCTCCAGAGGAATGCCCCAGCGCTGGTTGCGGCTGCCATGGGCGACCAGAACCAGGAGGGTCTTGCACTCCACCGGCTCCGACTGCGCCGCCTCTTTTTCGGCCAACAATCCCGCGATCGCGTCCCGTAGCTGTCGGGCCCGGCCGGGACTGCGCCCGTCGGTGAACGTGGCGACGGTCACGTCGTCCCGCTCCAGCAGGGCGCCGAAAATGATCTGGGAGCCGCCGGCCGACGAAGCATCGCAGGTCAGTGCACCTTGCTGCGTGGCGAGCCGGGCAGCCGCGGCGTTCAGGTCCGGGTCATCGGTCGCCAGGACGGCCAGGAACGCGCCGGCGAGGTGCTCGGCCCGGAACCGCTCCTTCAGCCAGCGTATCCGGCCTGCGCCGATCTCGCCGGCCAGCTCGCTGGAGACCTCGGGCGAGACGACGGTCACGTGGGCACCGGCCCGCGCCAGGGTCATGGCCTTCCGGGTGCCCACCGGTCCGCCGCCGACCACGAGGCAGTCCCGGTTCCGGATATCGAGTCCCACAGGTAGAAAGCGCATCACTCCCCCACACGCAGTATGCCGCTGGCAGCCAGGACGAGGATCACGATTTCCGCAACGGCCACGGCAGCGTACGTGTAATCCCGCTTCTTCAGGAACGTGGGTACGATCCCGGCGAAGCAGAGGATGGTCACTGCGGAAAGCACCGCGATCCCCAGGAAATTCAGGTAGTCGCTCTTGCCGAGCGCCGTGAGCCACCACCAGCCCGCCAGGTGATGCGGGCGGTGCAGGTAGTTGGCATTGATGGTCTGCAGGTACTCCTCGACGTTCATGCCCCAGTAGTCGGGCAGTCTGTCGATGGGCACGGCCGGCTGGACGATCCCCGACACGTAGAGGGCGAACGTCAGGAGCAGCAGCAGGAGCCCGGCGTACATGCCGACGGCCAGGATGCGCGCGTACAGGAGCTGCTCCCTGTCGACGGTCGGTCCGGTGATTCTGTCGCTCATGTCGCGGCTCCCTTGTCCGTCAGACGATGAAGGGAAGTCCCAGCCCCTTGGTGATCGCCTTGGCCCCGGCAAACAGGAGCAGGGCGATAACGAGCCAGCGCACGACGGCCGGCTTCATGACCCTCAGGATGCGAACGCCCATCAACGAGCCCAGCATGATCCCGACGAGAGACGGCACGACCATCATCGGGATGACGCAGCCCCGGTTCAGGTAAACCCAGGCGGCGGACGTGTCCGTGATGCTCAGCAGGAACTTGCTGGTGGCCACGCTGATCTTCAGCGGCGCGCCCAGCACCAGGTTCAACACCGGCACATTGGCCCAGCCGGCGCCCAGCCCGAACATGCCGGCCATGAATCCGATCACGATGAACAGCACCAGGCCGGGCACCGTGCGGTGGATCTTCCAGTCCACTTCCTGCCCCAAGCTGGCCTCCATGTAGATCCCGTGGATGCGCAGCGCCTGGGAAAGCCCATCGGCACGAGGCACCGCCGGGAACGTCGACTTCCTGGCCAGCACCATGATGATGACGATGCCGAGGATGGCGGCTCCCAGCGCCGTCTGGACCACGTTCGTGGGCAGCGCCAGGCCCACCATGGCCCCGGCGACGGCACACGTGGAAGCGATGAGCGCCACCGGCATGGCCAGGCGCAGGCTCGCCAGGTTCATGCGCAGGAAGCCGGGTCCTGCCGCCAGCGCTCCGCACATGGCCACGAGCAGACCGGTGCCACGCACGAAGTCCAGGTGGAAAGGGCAGAAGCCGCTCACGATGGGAACGAAGAGCACGCCGCCACCCACGCCCGCCACGGCCGCCAGGATGCCCATGACGAACGTCATGGCGAAAAGCATGAACGGCCAGAACCACCAGGCCGTCTCGCCGGCCGTCGTGGCGCCCTCCTGCGTGGCCGACAGACACGACGGGCTGAACAGCAGCACGAGCGCGATAGTCGCGCTCACGCAGGCCAGGGCGAGACGGTGTTGCATTCCCATCCGTCGTCCCTCGACTACGGGTACGGATCGAACCACTCCACCTTCAGGCGAACCTGCTCCACCCCCGGGACCTCCCGCGCCAGCTCGACAATCCGGTTGCCGACCCGGCCGGTCTTCAGCAATGGCGCTTCGCCAGTCACCTCCGCCACCCCACCTTTCACCGCTACATCCAGGTCCAGAGCCCGCAGCTCTGTTTCCCTCACCAGAGCCAGCCTGACCCGGCACGCGGTGAGGAAATCGTGCAGCGCGGCGTGTACGTCGTCCGTGATGGCGAACTCCGGTTGTGCCACGACCTTCGCCACCACGGCGCACGCGCCTTCCACGGTTATGGGCCCGAGCCTGATCACCAGGTCGTACAACCCCGGGTCCATGATGTCCTCGTCGTACATCGCCTTGACCCAGCGGGCGCGCGCCTGGTCCACGTCGAGGATGTAGCGCTCGGCCGTCGCCCGGTCCATCTCCGACTCGGACATGACGGCCTGGATGCGCTGCTCCAACGGAGCGATCAGGCGAACACACACCGTGGCGGGCGCACCGCGCAACAGCAGGCCACCGGCCAGGCCGTGATAGACCAGATTCGCTTCTGCAGCGCGCTCCGCCAGGGCCGCCTGGACCGCAACGATGTAAGCCCGTCGCATGGCCGAGAAGCGACTCCACAGCGACGGCCGACCACTCATCTTCTGCTCCAGCAGCTCCGCCGAGACGCCCAGCTGGACCGCGGCGTCCTGGATCACCTCCCGGCCGAGGCTGGGGTAGCCCAGCCGTTCCGCCAGGCATTCGGCCATCGCGGTGCCGCCGCTCTTCGTGCCTCGGCAGATGGCTATGATCGCCACGTTCACACCCCCCGCTCCCGGGCCTTCAAGCCTCGGCCAGCCTGGCCTCGAGCTGTTGACGACACTTCGCCGCGAACGCCTCCAGCTCCGCTTTCACCTCGTCGGTGACCTCGTACTCCGGCTGCGCCGCCGCCTCCGCGATGGCCAGGCAGGCCGTGTCCCGCGTCATCGCGCGCAGCTTCACCGTGAGATCGTAGAGCGAGGGGTCTGCGACGTCTTTGCCGTACATCACCTTCACCCAGCGCCGCCGTTCCTCATCCACGTTGGCAATGAACTCCTCCGCCGCGCGGCGAGGCATGCGGTGATGCTGCTCGATGAGCGCCTGGATCCGGACCTCCAGCGGTGCGATCAAGCGCACCTTCAACACGCCCGGCAGGCCCTGGAGCAGGAATTGCCCCGCCAGCCCGTGATAGATCAGGCTGCCATCCACGCACCGGTCCGCCAGCGCCGTCTGCACGGCCAGCAGGTACGTCTCACGCTCTCGGTTCAGTCGCACCCACTTGCCCGGCGGCGTCTCGAATTCTTCCTGCATGACGTTCTCGGAAACACCCAGCGCCAGCGCCGCCTCCTGGAGGACCTCCCGCGCCACGCACGGCACGCCGAAGTGCTCCGCCAGGCATTCGGCCACGGCGCGGCCACCGCTCAGGGACCCACGCGAGATCGTGATGATAGCCACGGCTCCGTCCCTCTCAGCCTGCCTCGACGCGCGTGCGCGACCGGAACCGGATCGCCGCCTGGACCAGCGACGGCGCCCACTGCTCCACCGCGAGCGCGTGGACATGCGTATACGCGGCCAACACGTTTCTTCGGCACAGCCCGTCCCGCTGCCCGCCGAAGCCCTGACCCCGCTTCACACGAAAAGCGAACGTCAGGTCTCCTGCGTCCGTTCCCGCCCCTCCCCGTTCCATGCAGGTGTAATGGAACTCATGGCCGCGCACCTCAGCGCCCAGGGGGAAGAACGGGTTCTCCGCCACCGTCTCCAGCACGGCATAGCCGTGCCCCTGGGGACGGTCGTGGAACGCGAACCGCACCGGCAACACGCCCGCCATGGGGTACGTCCGGCCCCGGAACGCCAGCGCCTCGCCCAGGAAGATGGCGCCCCCGCACTCGGCGTAGATCGGCAGGCCCGCCTCCGCGGCTTGGCGCACCGAAGTACGGAAGGCCTCGTTGTCCGCCAACCCGGCGGCCAGCGTCTCCGGGAAGCCACCCCCGATATAGAGCCCATCCACGTCCGGCAGCTCCGGGTCCCGCAGCGGCGAGATGCCCGTGAGACGGGCGCCGGCGCGCGTCAGGGCTTCCAGGTTTTCCGGGTAGTAGAACTGGAACGCCGCATCCCGGAATACGCCGATTCGTGCCGCTGACTCCGGCCCCGCCGGGCCGGCGCGGTCCGCCTCCGGAATGTCCAGGCGTGGCGCGCCCCGGGCGATATCCAGGACGGCGTCCAGATCGATCCAGCGTTCCACCACCTCACCAGCCTCGCGCACCGCATCCAGGCGATCGTCGTGCTCCGCAGGGGGCACCAGGCCGAGGTGACGCTCCGGCAGGATCTGGCGGGACAGCCTTGGCAGGACGCCCAGCACCGGCAGGCCGGTGGTTTCGCGCACGGCTTCCCGCACGACCGCTTCATGGCGAGTGCCCGCCGTGCGGTTGAGAATCACACCACGGAGCGCCACATCGGGGTCCATGTGCTGACAACCCAGGACGGACGCCGCCACCGTGCGTGTCGCCTTGGTGCAGTCCACGACCAGCACAACGGGCGTGGCCAGCAGCTTCGCGAGCTCCGCCGTGCTGCAGGAGCCCCGCGGGTCGGCGCCGTCGAACAGGCCACGGTTGCCCTCGATAACCGCCAGGTCCGCGTTCGCCACGCCCGCGCCGAACGAGCGCAACAGCACGTCGGGCGGCAGCAGGAACAGGTCCAGGTTCCTGCACGGCCGTCCCGCCGCCGAAGCGGACCATGCGGCGTCGATGTAGTCGGGCCCCTTCTTGAAGGGCGCCACGCGCACGCCCCGTCTGCGCCATGCGGCCTGGAGGCCGACGGTCACCAGCGTCTTGCCGCCGCCTCCAGACAGGCCCGCAACGAGGACCCTGGGAATGCGCATGGTCTCATGCCATCTCGATGAAGCCGCACGGGCAGATGTCGGCGCACTTCGAGCAGCCCGTGCAGTTGCCGAGCTTGAACGGGTACAAGACGCCGCGCGTCGAAGGCTTCTCGATGGCCTGGTCCTGGCAGTACATCCAGCACTTCTCGCAGTCGAAGCAGTAGCCGCAGCTCATGCAGCGGCGTGCCTCCGAGACGGCCTGCTCCATGCTGAAGCCCAGGTTGACCTCCGTTTCGAGGTCGTCCAGGCGCTGGTCCACGTCCAGCACCGCCGGCTCGGCTCGATCCTGCGCCTCGTAATGGTCCAGCTGCATCTTGTCCGTGCCGATCACGCTGCGCGTGTCCGCCTCGGCCTTGGTGCCCTGGAGCTGGTGGTCGATGGACTCCGCCGCGTGGCGGCCCTGCCCGATGGCGTCGGTGACCAGCGCCAGACGCGTCACGTCGCCACCCGCCCACACCCCGTCCACCTTGGTGTGGCCCTGGTCGTCCACCTTGATCCAGTCCCGGCCTTCGATCAGGTCCTCGAACCCGGTGAAGTCCGGTTCCTGGCTCACTGCCGAGATGACCGCGCTGGCCGGGATCTCGAACTCCGAGCCTTCGATGGGCACGGGGCGCCGGCGACCCGAGTCGTCGGGCTCGCCCAGCTCCATGCGGATAGCCACCATGGCGTTCACGCGGCCGTCATCGCCCTTCTTGAACCCGACGGGCGCCGCCAGGAACTCCACGTTGACGCCTTCGTTGATGGCTTCTTCCACTTCGTCCTTGATGGCCGGCATCTCCTTCAAGGTGCGCCGGTACAGGACGGTCACGTTCGCGCCCAGCCGACGGCTGATGCGCGCCGCGTCGATAGCGGTGTCACCACCACCCACCACGATCACCACCACATCCTGGCCCAGCCCCAGCTGCTCGCCGTGGTGGAAGCGCCGCAGGAAATCGACGCCCGAGAAGACGTTGGGCGCATCCTCGCCATCCACGCCCAGCGTCACGCCTTGCTGTGCGCCCAGCGCCACGTAGACCGCATCGTACTGCGACTTCAGCTTGTCCATGGCAGGCTCGGTGCCCACCTTGACGCCGCACTCCAGTTCCACGCCCAGATCCAGGATCCGCTGGATCTCCTGGTCCAGCACGCCCTCCGGCAGCCGGTAGCCCGGGATGCCATAGCGCAGCATGCCGCCGGCCCTCTCCATCGCCTCGAACACCTTCACGCCGTAACCCCGGCGTGCGAGCTGGTAGGCGCAGGAAAGCCCGCTGGGCCCGCCGCCGACGATGGCGACCTTCTGGGGCTTCGAATCCTCGCTCAGGCGCTTGAGCTTCAGATCGTGCTCCCGACCGAAGTCGCCGATGGCGCGCTCGATCTTGTTGATGCTGACGGCCCCCTCCAGCTCCCGGCGGTTACACTCGTCCTCACAGAGGGCGGGGCACACGCGCCCGCAGATGGACGGGAACGGGTTGGTCTCCGTGACGATGCCCCAGGCTTCCTCGAACGCCTGGTCCACGGACTTCCCCAGCAGCTCCGCCTGCGCGAGTGTGGTCACGAACTCCCGGATGCGGTTGCCGCTCGGACAGGTGTCCGTGCAGGGAGGTCGCTTCTCCACGTGCTTCGGCCGCAGGGGTGACTGTTCGCGCCCACCGGCGCCCGCGAACGACCGCGACGCGTAGGACTTCTTCTTGACCTTCTTCACCTTCTTCACAGCCATGAGTCACCTCACACGACCGGTTGAAGATCGTCTCTATGGTTTCGCCGCCCGCTCCGCCTCCGACCGCGGGCGGAGCGAGCGTCCGCCGTTCTCTACGAGCCGGCCCTCAGCCGCCTTCCGCGGCGCCTTCCTCGTGCGGGACCTCGATGTAGCTGCCGCCGAAATACGTGTATACGCAGCGGCCCGAGTCCATCAGCGAGCGAATGGCCAGCTTGCACAGCTTCTTGTCGCACTCGTCGCCGAACTTCTCCTGCATGGCATGGGTCAGGTCCATTGCCTTGAACTTCTTCTTGCCCTGATACTCCTTCACCAACTCGTACATGGCGTCGGCGACCTGCTCTTTTGTGACAGCCATGGTCTCTGCTCCTAGTGTCTGAGCTGTGCGGACCGCTTGTAGCTGAGGCCCGCGTACCGGTAATCGTCGATGTGCTCCTTCTGGAACTCGATGCCCGTCAGCTGGAAGAACTTCGGCCAGCCGATGCGCTCGATGAACTCACCCATGCGCTCATGCGGCCGGGCCCCGTCCACCCACACGTCGACGATCGTGCGAATGCTCTGGACCACTTCCGTCCAGCGCGGCGGATCGTTCTCGATGAAGGGGATGGCCAGCTTGGAGAACGTGGGCTCGTGACGCGCGTTGGAGACCTTGCCGCCCACCCAGATGGAGATGCCATCGTTGAGGGCATCGGCCATGGGCAGGGCCGGGCAGACGGAGAAGCAGTTCGCGCAGTACATGCACAGCTCCTCGTCGATCTCCACCGACGGATTGCCTTCCACCGTCGTCGGCCGGATGGCGGCCGTGGGGCAGGCGGCGATCACGTTCGGGATCTCGCACAGCCGCTTCACGTTCGGGTGCTGCACCTTCGGCGGACGACGGTGCACGCCCAGGATCGCGATGTCCGAGCAATGCACGGCGCCGCACATGTTGAGGCAGCACGCCAGGGCGATGCGCAGCTTGCCCGGAATCGGCTTGCTGCCATCGAAGTACTCGGCCAGGTCGTCCATCACGGCCTTCACCACGCCCGACGCGTCCGTCGCCGCCGAGTGGCAGTGCACCCAACCCTGCGTGTGCACGATGCTGGAGATGGCCGGGCCGATGCCGCCCACCGGGTGGCCCAGATCCGCCAGATCCTGGACGAGCGGGTCGATGTTCGACTCGTCCGTCAACAGGAACTCCACGTTGTGCCGGCTGGTGAAGCGCAGGTAGCCGTCACAGTACTTGTCCGCCAGCTCCGCGTACTTGCGGATCCGCTTCGTGCCCAGCAGGCGGGGCGAGCCCGCACGTACCGTGAACAGCTTGTCCCCCGACTCACCGACATGGACCATCACGCCGGGCTTCAGGATCTCATGGTACTTCCACTTCCCGTAGTTCTCCTTGATGACGGGAGGCAGGAACCGCCTGAACACTTCCCGTAGTTCTCCTTGATGACGGGAGGCAGGAACCGCCTGAAGTCCGGAGGGCCGATGTCCGTCCTTCGCTCCGGTGCCGTTGCCATGGCAATTATCTCCTTCGTTCCGTTTCGTTCTCGTGCAATTCAGCCTGTCGTTGTTTTCCTGCGACCCGCCTCTAGGCCTCTACTTCGACTTCTTCTTCCTCCTCCTCGCCTTCTTCCTCTTCCTCGTAGTATTCCTCGAAGAAGATGTACGGATTGTCCCTGGGGTGAGCGATCATCTCGGGCAACGGCTCCACCTCGATGGCCTCGAGGAAATTGCCCAGACCCACGCGCTGGATCAGCTCGCCCACGCGCTCGCGGTTCTTCCCGTGCTCGCCCCAGAAGTCCCAGATCCGTTCGGCCAGGTCCTTGAGCTCTTCGTACGGCGGCTCGAGCTTCATGAACGGCACGATCACGGAGGAAAGCTGTGCCCCCTGGACGATGGGCGCCTTGGATCCCAGCAGAATGGTGGCGCCGGTGTCGGTGCCGGGCCGGAGCGCCTTGGGCATGGCGTTGATGCAGTGCATGCACTTGACGCAGTTGCTGTCGTCGATCTCCAGCTCGTTGCCGTCCCACGCCATGCACTTGGTGGGGCAGTTGCCGCAGACGTCCCGCTCGATGTTCAGCCCGCTCTCGGCATACGCGCGGACCTCGTCCTGGTCGATGCGGATCTCGTCGCGCCACGTGCCGATGATGGACATGTCTGAGCGCGCGATGGACGCCACGCAGTCGTTGGGGCAACCGGCGCACTTGAACTTGAACTTGTACGGGAACGCCGGCCGGTGCAGCTCGTCCTGGAACGTGTGCGTGAGGTCGTTGCACAGGTCCAGCGTGTCGTAGCAGGCCCACTCGCAGCGGGCGGGCCCCACGCAGGCGCTGGGCGTGCGTACGTCCGAACCGGAACC
>JARRJS010000052.1:1153-38109 GCA_037388885.1 Gemmatimonadota bacterium | reverse complement strand
CGACGAGCTGCGCGCCGAGTTTCGACGCGCCATCGAATCCCGGGGGTAGAGAAGAGCCTCCCTTCTCACAGCGCCGCTGGAGCTCATGGGCGCCGACGACAACGCCAGCGGCATGGCGGGCGTGCTGGAGGCTGCGCGCGTGCTGACGAAGTACCGCTACCCCAAAAGCATCGTGTTCGTGGGGCTGTCGGGCGAGGAGCAGGGCCTGTTCGGAGGGCGGGCCCTGGCGGCGCAGGCGAAGAAGGACGGCTGGGACATCGAGGCGTTCCTGAACAACGACATGATCGGCAACATCCGGGGCATCGACAGCGTGACCGACAACACCGTCTTTCGCGTATTCGGCGACCCGATCCCCGTGACGGAGACGGCGCAGGAGCGGCGCGTGCGCCGCTACATCGGCGGCGCCGTGGACGGGCCGTCGCTCCAGGTGGCCCGCTATGTCGCGCGCATCACGGGCACGTATTTCACCAACATGCACGCCATGATGGTCTACCGCCTCGACCGGTTCGGCCGCGGCGGGCACGAGACACCGTTCGACAACGAGGGCTACCCGGCCGTGCGCATCATGGAAGCGCACGAGAACTACAACCGGCAGCACCAAGACGTGCGCGTGGAGAACGGGATTCACTACGGCGACGTCATCTCCGGCGTGAACTTCCCGTACGCCGCCAGGCTCACCGCCGTCAACGCCGCCACCCTCGCCTCCCTGGCCTGGGCCCCGCCGCCACCCGCCGAGGTTGCCATCGGCGGCGCCGTGCAGCCGTCCACCACCCTCCAATGGAACCAGGTGCCGTCCAAGGAGCTGGCCGGCTACAAGGTTTACTGGCGGCTCACCACCGAGCCGCAATGGAGCCACTGGGCCTGGGCAGGCGACGCTGGGGAGTACACGCTCAAGGACGTCATCATCGACAACTACTTCTTCGGCGTGGCCGCCGTGTCCAAGGACGGCCACGAGAGCGTCGTCCAGTTCCCGCGCCGCCAAGCGCGAGGCCGCCGCTAGGACAGACGCGGAATCGGCGGCTGGACGGGTAGGCGGAATCGCCCCCTCTCCCCATCACCCTGGTGGCGGCTGGGTGGAGGCGGCCGGGGTCTCCCCGTCGCGGTGGGGCGGCGCGGGCGGTATGCTGCGCGACTCGCCGATTGCCGGGATCCACAGGTCGGCCGGCGGCAGGCCCGCCGCCACCCAGGCCGCGCGCACGCGCTCGGGGGGCTCGAGCGGTGCCTCATCGGAAAGGCGGAACGTGCCCCAGTGCATGGCGACGAAGGCGCCGATGCCCCCCAGGTCGCGATACGCCCGCACCGCCTCCTCCGGATCCATATGCGCCAGACGCATGAACCAGCGGGGAGCGTATGCACCGATGGGCAGCAACGTAGCCGAGAACGGCCCCGCACGGCGCCCGACCTCCGCGTAGCCCGCGAAGTAGCCGCTGTCCCCGCCGAACAGGATGGCCCCGCGGTTGTCCCGGATCCGCCACGCCGCCCACAACCGTTCGTAGCCGTCCCACGGCCGGCGCCGCGTCCAGTGCTGCGCCGGCAACGCCATCACGTGCAACCGGCCACGATCCGTCTCCAACACGCTCTCGTCCCACCAGTCCAGCTCCACCACGTCCCGCACGCCGCGTTTCCGCAACCAACGACCGTAACCCAGCGGCGTGAACCAGCGTGCCGCCGGATGTCGCCGCGCCAGGCGCCGAACCGTGGGCGCATCCAGATGATCATAGTGGTCGTGCGAGATCACCACGCCGTCGATGGGCGGTAGCGAGCCGAACGCCAGGCCCGGCGGTGACAGCCGTGCCGGACCCACCCACCGGAGCGGAGACGCACGCCGACTCCATACCGGGTCGGTCAGCAGGTTCAGTCCGCCCTGCTGCACCAGGAATGTCGCGTGGCCCACCCACGTCAGCCGCAGCTCCCCCGGCTCCGCTCGTGGCCGTGCGGGCTGCGGCTCCGCCCGGGGGATCGCTTGCGGAGGCGGGTTGGGCGGCGGCCGGTGCCGCAATCGTTCCTGCAGCCAGCGCCACAGGCCACCCGCTCGACCCGCCGATCGCTCCGCTGCCGGCATCGGCCACGGGATCCTGTACCCGCCGCCCGGCCGATGATGCGACGACGCTCTCGCGCCCCCGCCCGAGGACGGGATCATTCCAGACCGATCTTCGACGCGTACTCCAGGTCCGCGTCCGCGCCGGCGATCAACAGCGTGTCCGAGTCCTTCAACGGGGCATCGGGGTCCGGCACAGGCATCATGCGGTCGAGCAGCACGTCGTGCACGGCGATCACGGTGATGTTGTGAAGACGACGCAGCTCGAGGTCGCGCATGGACTTGCCGATCCACTGCTCCGGGACCGCCATCTCCTGGATGCTGAAGCCCGGGCCGAGCCGCACGTAGTTCAGGATGGCGTGGCTGGTGATGCGGGTGCCGAGGCGAACGGCCGATTCGCGCTCGGGGAAAATGGTCTCCGTGGCGCCCAGCTTCTCCATGATGCGAGCGTGGTCGGTGGAGATGACCTTGACGTAGATCTCGTCGACCTCGAGGTCCTTCAGAGCGAGCATGGAAAGGATGCTGGCGGTGAGGTCATCGCCGGTGCTGATGACGCCGGCGTTGGCCTGGCGGGCGCCGATCTCTTCGAGCACCGAGCGGTCGCGGCCGTCGCCGACGGCGGCGCGTGACACGTGGGACGCGATGCGGTCGACCGCGTGCTCGTCGGTGTCGATGGCGACGACCTCGTGGCCGCGGGCGAAGAGCGTTTCCGCGACGCCCGCGCCGAAGTTGCCGAGTCCGATGATGACGAAGCGTTTCATGGTAATCTACCCGACGACGACGTCTTCGTAGCTGTAGCGGTACCTGGCCCGGCGGCGTTCGGCGGACCGTGTGATGGCGGCGGCGAAGGCAAGCGGTCCGACGCGCCCCAGGAACATGAGGAGGATGGCTGTCCAGCGGCCGGCTGTCGAGAGGTGCGGCGTGACGCCGAGCGACAGGCCCACGGTGTTGAAGGCGCTGGTGGCCTCGAACATGTGTGCCAGGAACTGGCCGTGGATGCGGGCCGCGTGGACGAAGGCGCTGAGCTCGCTGAGGGTCAGGGCGAAGATGCCGGTGGTGAGCACGGCGAAACCCACGACGAACAGCCCGACGGCACGCGACAGGGTCTCCTCCGGCACGGAGCGGCCCCAGGCGTGGATATCCTGGCGGCCGCGCATGCGGGCCCAGGCGAGCATGACAATGAGCCCGACGGTGGTGGTCTTGATGCCGCCGGCGGTGGAGCCGGGCGAGCCTCCGATCCCCATGAGCAGGATGGTGAGGAAATTGGTGCTGTCGGAGGCGTGGGAGTAGTCGATGGAGTTGAAGCCGGCGGTGCGAGCCGTCGCGCTCATGAAGAACGCGTTGACGAAGCGGAGCGGCCCCGGCAGGCTGTTGAGGGTGACGTGCCATTCGAAGGCGGCGTACGCAATCGTGCCGCCGATGAGCAGGATGCCGGTGACGACGAGCACCAGCCGGGAGTGCAGGGACAGACGGAAGTTCTGGCCGGTGCGCCGGGCGGTGCGCAGCAGGTTGAGCTCTTCGAGGGTCAGGAATCCGAGGCCGCCCAGGATGATGAGGGTGGCGATGATGAGCAGCGACGGGGCAGATCGCTGGAACCCCATGAGCGAGTTGCTGAACGTGGAGAAGCCGGCGTTGCAGAACGCGCTCACCGACTGGAACACGGCGTGCCAGGCGGCGTGTGGCACGCCGAAGCGCGGCGCCCACAGGAGGAACAGCAGCGCGGCACCGATGGATTCCAGGCCGAGGGTGAAGCCGAGGATGCTGACGGTCAGGCGTCGGTAGTCGATGTGGGGTGAGACCTGCGCGGCGCTGGCGGACAGGACCTCGTGCCGCAGGGAGAGTCGTCGTCCGAGGGCGAGGATGATGACCGTAGTGAAGGTGATGATGCCCAGCCCGCCCAGCTGGATCAGGAGCAGGACGAAGGCCTGGCCCCA
Source organism: Gemmatimonadota bacterium (assembly GCA_037388885.1). Lineage (GTDB taxonomy): Bacteria > Gemmatimonadota > Gemmatimonadetes > Longimicrobiales > RSA9 > JARRJS01. The sequence goes on along the minus strand of JARRJS010000052.1, from coordinate 34,137 downwards.
GGTCGTGAAGTAGGTGGCCGTGTCCACGACGATCAGGCCCGTGACGCAGACGGCGCTGGTGGTGGTGAACAGGGCATCGAGCCAGTTGAGCCCGGGCCCGGTGTAGAGGCCGGGCAGCGTCTTCAGGCCGACGGTGCCTGCGATGATCAGGAGCGCAAAGGACCCCACCAGCAGCTGCGGCGGCGTCAAGCGGCGCCATATGGACACCCGGCCGATGTCCACTTCCCACTCGTGGACTCGCTGGCCGATCCCTCGGTTGTCCCTTGCCTTGCTCACGCGCCCTGTCCCGCGATCCGTTCATCCCGCCGGCCGGTCGTCCGGCGGCGGACGGCGACCAACGTAGCGACCGGGCGCGCGTGGTCCAAGGGGCGGCGTCTGCGTCCGGCTTCGCGCCGCGGGGTGGCGATCAAGGACGTTTGTCGAGCAGGACCAACAGCATCCAGCCCGGGACATACACGAGGGAGGAAAGGAACAGCCGGCGCGCCGTCCGCCGCGCCGGCTCCGACAGGAACGCGACGCTGGCGGCCACCATGATGGCACCGAGCAGCAGCACGCCCGTCAGGTAGATGCCGCCGACCCGGCCGAGCAGGAACGGGAACACGCTGGCCAGCAGCAGGGCGGTGGCGAAGGCGGACGCGCTCAAGCCCGTGCGTCGACCGGTCGCGTCGTTCACGACCAGCATCCTGAACTCACCGCGCCGGTAGTCGTCGCGGCAGATCCAGGCCAGTGCGAGGAAGTGCGGGATCTGCCAGAAGAAGACGGTGGCGAAGACGGCGAACCCGGTGGCGTTGACGGGCGCGCCGGCTGCGGTCCAGCCGGCGAGGGCAGGCAGGGCGCCGGGCACGGCGCCGACCAGCGTGGCGACGGGCGAGCGTCGCTTGAGGGGCGTGTAACCGAAGATGTAGATGAGCAGGCTGGCGCCGGCGAGCAGCGCGGACAGGACTCGGACGCCGAGCAGGAGGAGCAGGAAGCCGGCGAGCCCCAGAACGATGCCGTACACCAGGGCCGGACCGGGGCGGACGCGTTCGGCGGGCAGCGGCCGGTCCGACGTGCGGACCATGCGGGCGTCGGTGGCACGCTCGACGTAGTGATTGAGCGCTCCGGCGCCCGCCGCGGTCAGGCCGATGCCGACGAGGGCGCGCAGCATGTGGAGCGGCGCCAGGTGGCCGGCGCTGCCCAGGTAATAGCCGGCGGCGGCGGTCAGGACGATGAAGAAGGAGATGCCGGGCTTGGCCAGCTCCCAGTAGTCCCGGAACATGCCCTGGAAGCGGGCATGCGCGCGGAACGTCGGAAGCGGACCGGCGCTGACGGACTCCTGGTCCCGCGGTGGCAGGGTGTGCGCCGCATCGGCCACGCCGCTCATCCGGCTTTCGCTCGTCCGGTGATCTCCGTCGGCACGATGCGGGCGACGCGGGTTCGGGCCAGCCGGGCCGCCTCCTTGAGGGAAGCGCCCGCGTCGTTACCGCGCTGGCGGCGGATTGTGATGATCGCAGACAGCCAGCCCTTCACGTCGGTCACCCACTCCACATCCCCGCTCACCACGACGGAGGACCACTGCATGCCCGGCTCCCGCACGTCCGGGATCGTCAGGCAAACCTTCGGGTTCCGCTCCAGGATGCCCGTCTTCTTGCCACGGATCATGATGATGTAGAACACGCGGCCATCGTAGCCGTAGATGACCGGCACCGAATAGGGCACGTCCTCCAGCGAGGTGGCCAGCACGCCCCACGAGTGTTCCTGCAGGAACGCCTCGACTTCGGCCTCGGCCAGCGCCCGCGACTCGAACTGTCGCATGCGGCGCTCGCTGGCACCCGCACGATCCCCGGACGACGATGGCGTTGATGCGTCCTGCTCGGGCGCCGACTCAGTCATTCTTCGCGCGATCCCCCGGTCTGCATGCGATGATGGCGGAATTGGAGCGGGCTGGTACCCGCCGCGAACCCCTGAGGTTCACCGGGTTCGAAGATGACCGCTGGTCGCAGACCCGGCAACGCCCGGCCGGCGCAGCCGTCGGTGGACCGGCGCCGGCGGCGTCCTTTCGAGCCGGCTGACCGCTGAGGCAGGATTCGCGCCGTGGCGCTGAGTCTTCTCCGACGGGGGACCAGCCGGAGCTCGCTTGTCCCCCGGACGCCGCTGCGACGCGGCCGCCCGGTCACACCGCGGGCAGTGCCCGTTCCACCCGCACCCGATCGCGGAAGTAGTCGTCCACCGGCTGCGCTTCGCCCGCCTCGACCATGCGTTGGTAGCGCACCGGGAGATGGGCACAGAACGGGTCCGCTTCCAGGGGGTCGCCGGTCACGGCGAAGGCCCGGCTGCGGTTGCCGCCACACAGGTCCCGGTACTCGCACACGCTGCACTTGCCCTTGAGGCAGGCCCGGTCCCGCAGCTGGCGGAACAGTGGCGCCGTGCGGTACACCTCGACGATGTCGTCGGTCCGCACGTTGCCGGCGGAGATGGGCAGGAACCCGGACGGATAGATCTCCCCCGTATGGCCGACGAACAGGAACCCGTTGCCGTCGCCCACGCCCTTCGCCGCGTGAGCCCCGTCGGGCAGAGCGAAGTCGGAGCCGGCCGTGAGCGCCGCCGGAAGCGCACCCCCTCCGCCCATCCGCCGCGCCGCCACCTGCCGCTGAAGGACGACCCGCCGGTACTGGGGCGCGGCGGTGCTTTTGATGACGAACGGCGCAGTCAGCGACAGGTCGTACATGCGCTGGAACACCGACTCGAACTCCTCGGGACGGAGCACGTCCTCCAGCGCCGCCCGGCCCAGCGGGACCAGGAAGAAAACGGACCAGAGAGCGATGTCCATGCGCGCCACCGCCGCCGCCAACCGGTCGAAGTCGTCCAGGTTCCGGCGGCTGACGGTCGTGTCGACCTGCGTGGGTAGACCCAGCTCCCGAGCCGCCGCTAGCGTCCGGTTGGCCCACGACCACGACCCCGGCACGCGCAGCCCATCGTGGACCTCGGCCGTCGAGCCGTCCAGGCTCACGGACAGCCGCGCCAGGCCCACGTCCCGCAGCTCCGCCAGCAGGTCCGGCGTCACCAGGGTCGTGCCCGCCGCCAGAGCCACGCGCAGTCCCAGCCGCGCTCCATGCTTCACCAGGGCCACGATGTCCGGTCGCTTCAACGGGTCGCCCCCCGACAGAACGAACAGCGGCCGACCGAACTGGCGCACGTCGTTCATCAGGCGCATGGCTTCCAGCGTCGACAGCTCGTCCGGGTGCCGCCGAGGCTGCGTCTCCGCCCGGCAGTGCCGGCACGCCAGGTCGCAGGCCTGCGTCGTCTCCCACACCACCACGAACGGCGACGTCTCAAAATCGATATCCGTCAGCCGCGGCGCGCTCGCCGCCGCCGGCGAGGTCCGCACCGGCCGACCCTGCGCGTCACGCGCTACACCCCGACCGTCGAAGATGGGGTCGCACCCCGGCTTCAGCGCCATCTACTCAGCTCCCGCTCTTCCGAACCCCGGCCTCAGGATCCGGACCTCTGTTCCGTCCAGTCGAAACTACGGCCCGCGATCCAGCACGTCTGTGGGGCGTCCCCTGAAACAATGCGCCGGCAGTGCCGGAACTCGTTGTGGGGAGAATTCCTACAGGTGGACGCCCCCGGGCGAAAACGCAACGCGGTCGCTCTGCACTCGTGACATTTTGCCCGACCCCGACCGCCACGGATCCGGTGCCTGACAGCCGTTTTCATTGGCGTGACGCCGTTTTCGGCGGCCTTCGACGCGGGCGCGGGAGGCGGCGTGCGACTTGCCCCGATGGGTTCACACGGAGTCCCACCGGAAGCCCCGCCGAAGGAGGACGGCATGTACCATCGCATCGTCGTACCGTTGGACGGTTCCCGGTTCGGAGACGCCGCCCTGCCCTTCGCGGAATCGATCGCGCGCCGATCGGGCGCGGCGGTGGACCTGGTCCACGTGCACCTGCCGGAGCCACGCGATCCCTCCCAGGAAGCGTTCACGCCGTACCGGTACGAGAACGTGGCTGCGGCGGAGCACGACTTCGACGAGGAGCAGTGCGCGCGTGAGGAAGCGGAGATCGCGTACCGTGCCCAGCGGGTAGCGAAGGGAGCGGGCGTCCCGGCCTACGTGCGGATCCTGCACGGCCAGGTGCCGACGGCCCTGGCGGAGGACGTGGCGGCGGCGTGCGCCGACCTGGTGGTGATGGCGACCCACGGGGGCGTGAGTCCGTCGGGTGCGCGCATCAAGAGCGTGGCCGATCAGCTGGTGCGAAACCTGGACCGGCCGCTGCTGCTGCTGCGCCCGGACGAGGCGGGACAGCATCAGGGCATCGAGCCGGGATTCAGTCGGATCCTGGTGGCCCTGGACGGGTCGGCCTTCTCGGAGCAGATCCTCGGCCCGGCCACCGAGCTGGCGCAGCTTTACGACGCACGCATGGTCCTGGTCCTGGTCGTCTCGCCGGCGGCGAGCATCGGCATCCGCACGGTCGGGCTGGATTCGGCGGGGTTGCAGGCACGACGGGAGGAGTCGGAAGCCTACCTGGTCCGGCTGGCGGCGCGACTGGCCGAGCGTGTGGAGGAACCGGACGTCGTGGCGATCGTGGGGCGCCATCCGGCAGAATCGATTCTGGCGTGCGCCCGCCGAGAGGGCGCCGACCTGGTGGCCATGGCCACACATGGTCGCGGCGGTCTTTCGAGGCTGCTGCTGGGCAGCACCGCCCAGGAGGTGGTGCGGCGCGCCGACCGGCCGCTGCTGCTGTACCGCCCCGTCGAACACCAGGCCTGAGGCCTGCGAGCCGGCCGCGGGGCCGCGCCGGCGGAACGCGGCCTAGCTGCCGGCGGGCATCACCTGGACGGCGATGCGGCGGCTGCGGGGGCCGTCCCATTCGGTGAGGAACACGTGCTGCCAGGTACCCAGGACGAGGTCGCCGTCCTCCACCAGCAGCGTCAATCCCGGGCCGGCCACGAACGTCTTCAGGTGAGCGTCCGAATTGCCTTCCGCGTGCCGGTAGTCCCCCTCCAGTGGAAAGAGGCGGCGCATGGCCGCGACCACGTCGCGCGCGACGTCCGGGTCCGCGCCCTCGTTCACCGTCAAGCCGCAGGTGGTGTGCAGCGACCAGAGGTGGACGGCGCCATCCCGCACTCCACTGCCGCGCACCCGCTCGCGGACCCGGTCCGTGATATCGAGCAGCTGCTCCCGCTGCGTGGTACGCACATCGATCCGCTCCGCCATTTCAGCCCCCCGGTTCCCGGATGAAGGTGGCCTCCTGCTCCAGCTGCACCGTCACGTGATCGATGCCGAACCGGTCGTGCATCCGGCAGTAGATCTCGTGGAGGACGGCGTCGTGGCGGCCTGGATCCCGGACGACCGCGTGGCCGCTCATTGCGAGGAAGCCGCTGGTCACGGTCCACACGTGCAGGTCGTGGACCTCTGCTACGGACGGGATGCCCAGGATGGCATCCTGCACCGCCGCCAGCTCGATATGGGACGGCACGGCCTCCAGCAGCACGTCCACCGACTCCCGCAGCAGCTTCCAGCTGCTGAACAGGATGAGCAGGCCCACCAGCACGGAGATCAGCGGGTCGGCCCGGGTCCAGCCGGTGAGCAGTATGACGACGGCGGCCACGACCGCGCCCAGAGAGCCCAGCAGGTCACCCAGCACATGCAGGTATGCGCCACGCACGTTCAGGCTGCGGCCCGCCGAGCCGTGCAGGGCGACTGCCGCGACGACGTTGAGCACCAGACCCGCGGAGGCCACGCCTATCATCAGGCCCGGCCGAACCTGCTCGGGCGACCGGAACCGACCGTATGCCTCAAGGAAGATGAAAACGGCCAACACGATGAGCGCCGCGCCGTTGACCAGGGCGGCCAGGATCTCCAGGCGCAGATAGCCGAAGGTCTTTTCCTGCGTGGCCGGGCGACGCGCGAACCAGAGCGCGAACAGGGACAGCCCCAGGGCGCCGACATCCGTCAGCATGTGCGCCGCGTCCGCCAGCAGCGCGAGGGAGTTGGCCGCGAGTCCGCCCACGAACTCCGCGACCATGACCATGGCGGTGAGGGCCAGCACGAAGGCCAGGCGGCGGTGCCCCACGTCCCGGTGCGGGGTCAGCCCACCGTGCACGTGGCCGGCTTCCACGCCACCCCGTGCGCCCGGCGCCGCGCCGCCGGGAGTACAGTGGGGCCCCGGACTCAGCGCACAGCCTGTCTGTGACAGCTCGCTCACGTTCCGCCTTCCCCCTCCAGCGTGTTCCTTCAGCCGCCCGGTTCCGGATACCATCCGGCGTCATCCTCCAACACCGCCTCCCCGGATCCGTCCGCTCTCGTCGTCTCACCCGCCCGTTCCAGCGCCAGCTTGAGCAGGACGGGGCCGGCCAGCAGATGCATGATGATGACCGCGGTAGTGACCGCGGCAAACACTTCGCCCGGCCCCGGCAGTGCTTCGGCCACCAGTACGGACAGGCCCAGCGTCACACCGGCCTGGGAAATCAGGCCCATCCATGACCAGCGCACGACGTTCGGCGCGGCCCGACCCAGCCGGGCGCCCAGACGCGCACCCACCCAGGTGAGCATCGTGCGTGCCACTACGACGCCCAGGGCCAGCGGCCAGTACTCCGCCAACGTGCGCAGGTTCAACGCGGCGCCTGCCAGCGCGAAGAAGATGGCGAACACGACGAGGGCGTTCCCTTCGACGGCGTGGATCAGGCGATCGCCTTCCTCCGAGTAGTTCTCGACGACGAAGCCCGCGCCCACGGCCGTGAGCAGCAGCTCCACGTGGAGCATTTCCGCGAGCAGGACCAGCAGGTACGTGAAGGCGAGGGTCAAGAGCACCGGTCGTGTCCCCAGCCGACTCAGGACTGCAGCGAACACGACGCCGGCCAGGCCGCCGGCGAGCAGAGCGCCCCCCACCTCCCAGCCTGTTTGCAGCAACAGGCCGGGATCGAAGGACGCGTCGGGTTGCACCAGCGGCGCCATTAGCGACAGCGCGGCTGAAAACGCCACGATGACGAGCACGTCCTTGAGGATGGTGGTGCCCAGCACCGTCTCGGTGAAGTCGCCGGCGGCGCCGCTCTCGTTGATGACCGCGATGGTGGCGTCGGGTGAAGAATTGGCGCACCAGACCGCCAGCAGCAGACCGAGCGCGAACACGGTCGGCCAGGGCAACGCGGACAGGAACGGCACCACCGGCCGCGCAGCCAGGACCAGGCCCGTGATGCCCACGACCACGACGCCCATGACCGCCAGCCCGATGCCCAGGATGGGACCCACCGACCGGCGCAGGTCGGCCATGCGCAGCTCCCCCCCTGCCGTCAGGGCGATGAGCGCCAACGCGATCTCGTCGATGCGCCGCAGCAGCTCCACCATGGGCGGGCTCAGGATGCCCAGGGCGAACGGCCCGACTAGGATGCCCAGCAGGACGTAGCCCGTCACGCCGGGGAGCCCGAAACCGCGCGTGGCGGTGCCGGCCATGTACGACGCCAGAAGCAGGAAGCCCAGCAGCACCGTCGCCATCGCGCTGGCGGACGCGTCCGTCTGCAGTCGCAGCAGCACGAACGCGAACGCGGCGAGGCCGGCCACCGTGACCAGCCGCTTCACGGACCGCCTGGCTTCAGCAGCCACGAACGGGCACCTCCAGCCCGCCCGGGACGTGCGTGATAACGGCCATGCACCCCTCCGGTGGTCGGAACGAGGTATGCGTCTTGAACGAGGTTACCACCCGGGCCGAGCCCGGCGCAAACCCGGGATCCTGTCCGGATTGCCCGGGCCCGCGGCGCCGGTTACTTTAAGGGATCGAGGTACCCGAACCTCTTTAAACCATTGCCAATCAATGAGATCCTACTGGTGGGTCCCCCTGTCAGCGCTCGCCGTTCTGTCGACGGCCTGCGGACCGAGCGGCACGATCGCTCACGGAAACGAGAACAGCGTCATCGTCGTGGCGGTCGACAGCCTGTGGTCGCAGGTCCAGGATTCGGTGGACCGCGCCCTGGAGACGCGGATCTACACGGTGCGGCCGGAGAAGACTTTCAAGTTGACGCAGGTTTCGCCTGAGAGCCAGGACTGGGTCACGCTTCGCCAGTTCCGCCAGGTCCTGGCGGTGGGCACGCCGGAAGACCAGTGGGTGGCGGAAGCGCTGAAGAAGTCACCCAAGCCGGTGCCGAGCGCGCCGGCGCTCGTTCAGGCGCACGACGTGTGGGTCCGGGGCCAGCGGGTCACCATCCTGGAGCTGCCGCACGAGGGCAGCGCCCAGGCCATGCTGTCGCTGTTGCCCAGGTTGCACGCCCTGCTGGACAAGCAATACCGGGGGTACGTGCTGGATCGCATGTTCGCGAGCGGCGCCAATGACGCGCTGGCAGACACGTTGAAGGCGCACTACGGCTTCTCCCTGCGTCTGCCGAATATCTACCGGGAGCGCGACATCAACGACTCCACATTCGTGTTCTTCACCGACAAGTCGGAAGGGGAGCCGCTGGTGCGCTGGATCACGGTGACGTGGCGCACGGGCGCGCAGGCCATGACCGAGTCGGACATCCTGGACTGGCGCCAGACGCTGGTGAACTCCTTCTACGACTGGAAGCAGACGGTAGACAGCACGCATATCCCAACGGACAGCGTCGCCGGTCATCCCGATGCCCTGGAGGTGCGTGGCGTCTGGGACGGAACGGTCCAGAACTTCCCGCAGGCGGGCCCGTTCATCACGCGGGTGATCCCGTGCGCTTCGGAACACCGGGATTACCTGCTGGATGCCTGGCTGTATGCGCCCGCCAGCGACAAATACGAGTACATGCTGCAGCTGGACACGATCCTCGGGTCGTTCGACTGCGGCGCATCGTGACCACGTTCGCCCGCTTGCGCCACCCCGGGCGTCCAGTGAATGGACGCCCGCGCGGCGCAAGCCGGGTGACCTTCCGGGATTCGACCTGACGGATGTCCTTCGTACACCTCCACACCCACAGCGAGTACTCGCTGCTCGATGGCGCCAACCGCATCGACGACCTGATCCGCAGGGCCAAGGAATACGAGATGCCGGGCCTCGCCCTGACGGATCACGGCTGCATGTTCGGCGCGTGGTATTTCCGACAGAAGGCGGAGCGGGAGTCGCTGAAGCCCATCCTGGGCATGGAGGCCTACGTGGCGACCGGCGACCGGCGCGACCGCACGCCGTCGCGCAGTGGCAGGCCGTATTATCACCTGGTGCTGCTGGCGCGGGACCGGGCAGGCTACCGGAACCTGGTGCGGCTGACGTCGATCGGCTACACGGAAGGGTTCTACCACCGGCCGCGCGTGGACCGGGAGACGTTGGCGCAGTACTCGGACGGGCTCATCGTGAGCTCGGCCTGCATGGCCGGCGAGGTGGCGCGACATCTGCTCGCCGGGCACGACGAAGCCGCACGGGAAGCCGCGTCCTGGTACGCCGAGATGTTCGATGGCCGCTACTACCTGGAGGTGCAGGCGCACGACACGCCGGGTCAGGCGGAGTTGAACCGGAAGGTGTTCGCTCTGGCCGACGAGCTGGGCCTGCCCGTCGTCGCCACCAACGACGCCCACTTCCTGCGGGAAGCCGACCACGACGCCCACGACGTGCTGCTCTGCATCGGACTGGGCAAGGACCGGGCGGACCCGAACCGCATGCGCTACGACCGGGGCCTTTACTTCAAGTCGCCCACGGAGATGGCCGAACGGTTCCCCGACCGGCCCGATGTGCTGGAGAACACGCTGGCCATCACGGACCAGGTGGACGTCCCCTTCAGCAGGACGTACCACGTGCCGACCTTCCCGCTGCCGGACGACGTGGAGGACGAGGCCTCGCTGCTGCGCCGCGAGGCCGGGCGCCGGGCGCGGGCGCGCTACGGTGATCCGCTGCCGCCGGAGATCGCAGAGCGGCTGGAGTACGAGCTGGGCGTGATCACCAACCCGCGGGCGGACTACTCCGGCTACTTCCTCATCACCGCCGACTTCATCAACTGGGCGAAGGACCACGGCATTCCCGTGGGTCCGGGCCGCGGCTCGGCGGCCGGCTCGCTCGTTGCCTACGTGCTGGGCATCACGGACGTCGACCCGCTGAAGTTCGATCTGCTGTTCGAGCGGTTCCTGAATCCCGACCGGGTCTCCATGCCCGACATCGACATCGACTTCTGCTACGAGCGTCGTGGCGAGGTCATCGAGTACGTGCGGGAGAAGTACGGCCGGGACTCGGTGGGCCAGATCATCACGTTTGGCACCATGAAGTCGCGCGCCGTCGTGCGTGACGTGGGGCGCGTGCTGGGCTTCGAGCCCGCCGAGACGGATCGGCTGGCCAAGCTGATCCCCAACGCGCCGGGCAACGCCATGACGGTGGAGGAAGCGGCGGAGCGCATCTCGGAGCTGCGGGAGATGGTGTCGTCGGACGAACGCGTGCGCCAGCTGGTCCAGTACGCGAAGGTCCTCGAAGGCCTGGCCCGGCACGCCAGCGTGCACGCTGCGGGCATCGTCATCGCGCCGGGCCCGCTGCCGGAGTACGTGCCGGTTTGCACCCAGTCCACGAGGGGCGCCGGCGGCAACGGCGACGGCGAGGACGTGCTGGTGACCCAGTGGGACATGATCGCGCTGGAACAGGCCGGCATGCTCAAGATGGACTTCTTGGGCCTCAAGACCCTCACGGTGATCCACGACGCCGTGGAGTCCATCCGCCGTATCCACGGCAAGCTTGTGCATCCGAAGACGGGTGCGGAATACGAGCGGATCGACGATGTGCCCCTGGACGACCCTGACGTGTTCGAGATGCTGGCCCATGGCGGCACCAGCGGTGTATTCCAGTTCGAGTCGTCGCTGGCCACCGACAAGCTGCGGGCCATGCGCTGCGACCGGTTCGAGGACCTGACCGCCACCAACGCGCTCATCCGGCCGGGCCCCCTGGACAGCGGCATGACCGACGTGTTCATCCGCCGCAAACTGGGCAAGGACGTGCTGCGCTACCCGCACCCGGACCTCGAGACGGTGCTGGAGCCGACGTACGGCGTGATCACGTACCAGGAACAGGTGATGCGCATTGCCCAGGTCCTCGCCGGCTTCACGCTGGCGGAGGCCGACGTCCTGCGGAAGGCCGTGGGCAAGAAGGACGCGGACCTGATCCAGAAGGAGCTGAAGAAGTTCGTGGAGCGGGCGGTGAAACGCGGCGTGGACAGGCGCACCGCCACCGAGCTCGCGGAGCAGATCGAGACGTTCGGCCGCTACGGCTTCAACCGCGCCCATGCCGTGGCCTATACGCTCATCAGCTACCAGACAGCGTGGCTTAAGGTGCACTACCCGGCCGAGTTCATGGCCGCGCTGCTGTCCTCGGTTGTGGACAAAACCGACGACGTGGTAAAGTATATTGCCGAGTGCCGAGACCTCGCGCGCTCGGTCCCCGGACTGGATGAAGGCTTGAGCGTGCTGCCGCCGGACGTGAATGAGTCCGGTTGGAAGTTCACGCCCGTATCGGACACCGAGATCCGTTTCGGACTGGGAGCGTTGCGTGGCGTGGGCGAAGCGGCGGTGCGTGCCATTCTGGACGCGCGCGGCGCCGGCGCTTTCCAGAGCCTGTTCGATCTGGTGGAGCGTGTGGATCTCCACGCCGTGGGCAAGCGCACGCTGGAGGCGTTGATCCAGGCGGGTGCGTGTGACACCTTCGGTCACCGCGCGCAGCTCATGGCGGGCCTGGAGCTGGCGATGGGCGAAGCGCAGCTGCGGCAGGCGGAGCGGGACACCGGGCAGGCGTCGCTGTTCGACACGGGCCAGGACGAGACGGCCCTGCGGCCACCGCCTCAGCTTCCCGACGTGCCGCGCTGGCCGGAGAGCGAGCGACTGGCGCGGGAGAAGGAGATCCTGGGCTTCTTCATCAGCGGCCACCCGCTGGACAAGTTCCGGGACGAGATGAGCGTGTTCGGCGGCGTCAACACGGCGACCCTGTCCGAGCACCGGGATCAGCGAGTCGAGCTGCCGTGTGTGGTCACGGCGGTGAGCAGGCAGATCTCGAAGCGCAACGGCGCGGAATGGGGCCGCGTCACCGTGGAGGACTTCCACGGCACCGCGACGGTGCTGGCGTTCGGGGAGGCCTGGGAAGCGAGCCGGGACGTGCTCATGCAGGACGCGCCCGTCCTGGTCCGGGGCCAGGTGTCGGGGCGGGACCGGGACGAGGAGGACCCGCCCATCTTCCTGGACGAGGTCGTGCCGCTGGCGTCGGTGCGGGAAAACGGCGGCGTGGGCCTCGAAGTGCGGTTACGCAACGGCGAACGTGCGCTGGATCGTATAACGTCGGCAACGGCGACGCTGCGGGCGCACCCGGGTCGTGCACCGCTGTTCGTGGTGTGGGAGCCAGCAAACGCCGGCGAGGGCGAAGGTCGTACACGGTTGCGCTCCCGTTCACTGAGCGTGGCCCTGTCGGATGACGTGCTGACCGACCTGCGCAAGCTGTTCGGCCGGGACGGCGTGCGACTCGTGAAGGTTTGAGGAAGGTGACATGACTGAACCGCTGGACGCCGAACGCAGGATCTCGGAGCTGGAGGAGCACATCGGGCGCCTCCAGGCCATGGCCGGGGAGCGGGGCATGGATGTAACGTCCGAGATCGAAGCACTCGGAGCCAAGCTGGAGCGCCTCAGGATGGATGCGTTCAAGAACCTGTCCGCCATGGAACGGGTGCAGCTCGCGCGGCACCCGAAGCGCCTGTACACCCTCGACTACGTGGAGCGGGTGTTCACGGATTTCCTGGAGCTGCACGGCGATCGCGCGTTCCGCGACGACGCCGCCATCGTCGGAGGATGGGCCCGGCTGGACGGCGAGCCCGTGATGGTGATCGGGCAGCAGAAGGGGCGCGACATGAAGGACAACCTGCGGCGCAACTTCGGCATGCCGCATCCGGAAGGCTACCGGAAGGCGCTGCGGCTGATGCAGATGGCCGACAAATTCGGCCAACCGGTGGTCACGCTCATCGACACGCCCGGGGCATGGCCGGGCATCGGTGCGGAGGAGCGCGGTCAGGCGGAGGCGATCGCGCGCAACCTGCGGGAGATGTCGCGGTTCCGCGTACCGCTCGTTTCGGTGGTCATCGGCGAAGGCGGCAGCGGTGGCGCGCTGGCGTTGGGCGTCACGGACCGGATCCTGATGCTGGAGAACGCCACGTACAGCGTCATCACGCCGGAGGGCTGCGCGGCCATCCTGTGGAAGGCCGAAGAGGCGCGGGACAAGGCCGCGGCGGCGCTCCGGTTGACCGCCCGCGACCTGAAGGAGCTGGGCATCGTGGACGAGGTGATCCCCGAGCCGGCCGGCGGCGCCCACAACGACTGGGACGCGACGACGGACGCGGTGCACGAAGCGCTGTCTCGACACGTGGCGGAGCTGAAGCAACGCTCGCCGGGCGAGCTGCGGGAGGAGCGCTGGTCCAAGTACGAAGCCATGGGAGCCTGGCGTGGCGACCTGGCGGCGCCGACGCTCCCGTAGCGGACCGCAGCAACGCAGGACGGCCATGGCACACATCGTCGAAGTCAGCTTCAAGGGCAACCGCCGCGAATATTTCGCCGTGGACGCACCGGACGTGGGCGTGGACGCCTGGGTCATCGTGGAAGCAGACCGCGGTGAGGACCTGGGCCGCGTCACGGCGACCGGCGCCGTCGCGGAGCGGAAGTGCTCGGGCTGCTCGACGGGCTGTACCGCGCCGGTGCCGGCCAGGCGGGTACTGCGGGCAGCTCGGGACGAGGAGCTGGAACGGTCGCAGGACCTGCGTCGGGACGAGGCGCGCGTACGCAGCATCGTACGGGAGAAAGTGACCGCGCACCGCCTGAAGATGAAGGTCAGCGAGGCCGAATGGCAGTTCGACCGCAACAAGCTGACGGTCTACTTCACCGCGGAGCGGCGGGTGGACTTCCGCCAGCTGGTGCGGGACCTGGCTCGCACGTTCCGCACGCGCATCGAGCTGCGTCAGATCGGCGTGCGCGATGAAGCCGCGCTCATGGGCGGCGTCGGCCGCTGCGGCCGGGAGCTGTGCTGCTCGACCTGGCTGCGCGAGCTGAAGCCGGTGAGCCTGCAGCTGGCGAAGGACCAGCGCCTGTCGCTGAATCCGGCGCAGATCTCGGGCTGCTGCGGCCGCCTGATGTGCTGCCTGACCTACGAGCATTCGGCGTACGTGGACGCCCGCAAGAAGTATCCGCGCGAGGGCCGCACGCTCACCACGTCGCTGGGCCGGGAGAAGGTCGTCAGCGTGGACATCTGGCGAGAGCGGGTCCTGCTCAAGGACGAGGAAGGCAATCGCCGGACCGTGGAGCTGGAAGCGTTGAAGCGGGAGGTGTCGGAGGCGGGCGGTGGCCCGCTCACCGGGCGCAGATCCGCATCGGAACGGGGCGGGAAGGACAGGGACGCGTGAACGAAGACGTGAGTCCGAAGAAGACATACTACATCACGACGGCCATCGACTACGCCAACGGCCCGCCGCACTTGGGCCACGCGCTGGAGAAGCTGGGCGCGGACGCGATGGCCCGGTACGCCCGCCTCAAGGGCGGCCCGGTGCACTTCGTGATCGGCATGGACGAGCACGGCCAGAAGGTCCTCCAGAGCGCGGATGCAACAGACATCACGCCTCAGCAGTGGGTGGACGACATCGCCGGCAAATTCACTGCTGCCTGGGATCGTCTGGCCATAAGCAACGATGATTTCATCCGCACCACGCAGCCCCGGCACCACCAGGCGGTCGAGGCCATGGTGCGCCGGCTCATGGCGGCCGACGACCTCTATCGCAGCACCTACGCCGGGTACTACTGCGTCGGCTGCGAAGGCTACAAGACGGAAGACGAGCTGGAGCCCATCGACGAGGCTCTGCCGCCCGGGGCGCCCAGCCCGGAGCGCGCCGCGCACCTGTGCTGCCCGCTCCACCGCAACCGGCAGCTCGAGTGGATGGAGGAGGAGAACTGGTTCTTCCGCCTTTCCAGCTACCGGGAGCGGCTCCTCGACCTGCTGGACGAGCGACCCGAGCCGTGTCACGCCCGCGCCTGGACTGGGGCGTGCCGTGGCCAGATGACCAGCAGCACACCGTCTACGTCTGGATCGACGCACTCACCAACTACCTGGCCGCCGCAGGCTTCCCGGACGACGGCTACGATCGGCTGTGGCCGGCGGACGTCCATGTCATCGGCAAGGACATCACCCGCTTCCACTGCATCTACTGGCCGGCCATGCTCATGAGCGCCGGCATCGAGCTACCTCGTACCATCTGGGCCCACGGCTTCATCACGTACGAGGGACAACGCTTCTCCAAGTCCGAAGGCGTCTCGGTCGAGTTGGACGAAGCCGTGCAGCGACACGGCCCCGACTCGCTCCGCTACTACCTGCTCCACGACGTCCCCTGGAACGGCGACGGCGATTTCTCCTGGGACCGCTTCGATGAGATCTACACCGCCGAGCTCGCCAACGACCTCGGCAACCTGGCCAACCGTAGCCTGTCCATGATCGAGCGCTATCGCGACGGCGTCGTGCCCGCCGCCGTGCGTACTACGCTGGATCAACGCGTCACCGATACGCTCGTCCGCTACCGCTCCGCCATGGACGCCTGCCTCCTCAATCAGGGCATCGCCGCCACCCGCGAGCTCACAGCCGCAGCGAACGGCTTCGTTGAGGAACAGGCGCCCTGGAAGCAGGCCAAGGACCCGGCACAGGCCGCCGAACTGGATGCCACGCTCGCCTCCCTCGCCCGCGCCCTCGCCGCGCTCTCCACCCTGCTGGAACCGTTTCTGCCCGACCGCATGCGCAGCCTGGCGGAACGCCTCGGCCTCGACGCGGTCCCCATGCTGGACGACGTGGCCACCCTCGACCTCGCGGGTCACAACGTATCGCGCGGCGAAGTGCTGTTCCCACGCATGGACCGGTGAGAAAGGTCCAGAGCCCGGAAAAAAGGTTCTGGCGTCGCCTTTCGGGCCCGTGCGACCGGTCAACGCAAGTCGTTGCATGGCAACCTGTTGAACATACCGTGTAGTGGCCGGGAACGAGCCTTGCGCCGTGTGAGTCCGTGTGAGAGAGACGTATGCGCGCGTGACGCGCGGAGGCGGTCCGCGATGGTGCAGCGGCCCGGCTCGGAAATCGAGGACGGCACATCTACTTGACGGCGTGCGCGAATGGCGACTATCCTAGCGTTCATTCCGCAAGCCTGAATCGATCGCGAAGCGCGAGCGGGGTCGTCGTTCCGGCGTTTTGGCTGGACCTATTTCATCGACGACGGTGATCCGATGGACCGAAAGCACTGGACGCTCATGATCGTGCCGGAAGACGGCACTGGAGTGAGGCAGGTGCATCTGTCTTCGGGCGTGGTGCGTGCGTGGGTCGTGGGCGGCGTGGGCACGCTTCTGATTCTGCTGGCGTTGGCCGTAGGCTTCTTCGTGCTGGCGGGCCAGCAGCTGGAGGCGCACCGGCTGGCGCGGGCCAATTCGCTGTTGCAGGGCGAGATGGCGGGCATGCGCGGCCGCATGGGCGAATTGGGGTCGACGCTCGACCGGTTGTCGCAGAAGGACGAGGAGTACCGGTTGCTGGCGGGGCTGGCGGGGTGGGACGAGGACATCCGGAAGGGCGGCATCGGCGGGCCGGGCACCGAGACGTTGGAATCGACGGCGCTCTGGCGAGTGGATGAAAAGTTGGGCGCAGTGGCATTCGAGACCAACGAGGACCTGAACCAGCTGCTGCGTCGGGCGCACGTGCTGGAAACGAGCTGGGACGAAGCGACGACGGCGCTGGAGAAGCAGAACAAGCGGTGGGCGGCGACGCCGTCGATCATGCCGGTGCACGGTTACATCTCCAGCCCGTTCAGCATGGCGCGCTACCATCCCATCCTCCACATCACGCGGCCGCACAAGGGCATCGACATCGTTGCGCCCCGGGGCACACCGGTGTTCGCGGCGGCGAACGGGCGGGTCACGTTCGTGGGCCAGAGAGGCGATTTTGGCTACATGGTCGAGATCGACCACGGCTACGGCATGGTGACCCGCTATGCGCACGTCTCGAAGAACATCCCCGTGAAGAAGGGCGAGCTGGTCAAGCGGGGGCAGAAGGTGGCGGAGGTGGGGATGAGCGGCCTGGTGACCAACCCCAGCCTGCACTACGAGGTGTTGGTCAACGGCCGGGCGCACGACCCGAAGGATTTCATTCTCGGTGACGTGCTGCCATTCTAGGTGGATGACGAGCCACGCAACGCGAAATGAGAGCGCCGTCAGCGGCGCTCTTTTTGTTGGGCCATCCTGATGCCGGGCGTTCCGGAGATGCCTGCGTCGGTCCTGGCGGCGTGGCTCATCGTGCTGCAGGCGACCGCAGGCCCCGCCATGCCACAGGTGGTCGGGAGCCCGTTCGGTCCCCTGCAGCAGATCGAAACGGACGGCGGTCCCACGGTGGCTGTGCGGCGCAACGCCGCCTTGCCGTTGGTGGCCATCCGGCTGTCGTTCCCGGTCGATGACGGCGACCTGCCGGGCGCCACGCGCGTGCTCGTGGAGCTGGGACGGCAGGCCATGGGCGGTGGCGCCGCGGCGTTCGGCGGGCGCGTGAGCGCGGAACGCTTGCCCGGGTTTGCGGTGTTCTCCGTCGTCGGTCCGGCGCGCAGCTTCGACGCGATGGTCGCGCTGCTGCGCCGTGCCGTCGGCGAGCCGAGCTTCGATGCCGATGGGCTGGCGAGCGCCCGGGCCGCCGCCGCCCGGGAAGTCGGCTCCATGCTGGAGCGGCCGGAGACGCGGACGCGTGCCTTGCTGCGAGAACGGCTGTTCCTGGATTCGGCAGGCATCGAGCCGGGGATCCCGGCGGTGGATTCACTGACCCCGGATCGCCTGCGCCACGTCTGGAGCGCACAGTTCCGGCTACAACGCATGCGGGCCGTCGTCGTTGGCGACCTGCCGACGCCGGTGATCCGGGCGGCGTTCTCACACTGGCGGCACCGGACCATTCCGGGCACCGTCGGCGGAGGCATCGGTGCGGGGCCGAGGCCCGAGCCGCAGGTGCTGTTCCCCTGGGCCGGGATCGGCTACCGCGTGCAGGAGAGCGCTGTCGCCGCCGTGGCGACGGAGCTGGTTCGGCGCAAGGCGGTGGGCTCGGCGCTGCGCGACGGCACCGCGGAGCTCTGGTGGCAGCGCGGCGGCACGGGGCTGGTCGTGCTGGGCGCCGCACGCGATGGTACGGCTCTGGATGATACCACGGAGGCCGGCGAGGCACGTCTGCGGACCTATCTGCGGCAGCAGATCGATGCCGCTCTTTCGTCGGCTACGCCCGGCGCCGTCGCCGCCGCTGCTCGCACGGTGCGTGTGCAACTGTTGATGGCCGCGCGAACGGCGGCCGGCGCTGCCGAGGTGATGGGCCGGTTCATGGACGCGTCCGGCCGTGACGACGCGGCGGCGGAGCTGCTTGCGCAACTACCGGAGGTGACGGTGGGCGACGTGAGGGCGTTGCTGCGCAGACTCTTGGCAGATACGCCCGCCTTCGTGGAGGTGAGGCCGTGAAGCGGACGGTCTGCCTTGCACACGCCACCGCGTGCGCCTGGCTCCTACTGCGCGCCGGCGGCGCGGAAAGCCAGGTCCTGCCGCGCCTCGCCGCGACACCCGAGCCCGACGCGGGCATCGTCGCCGTGGCGTTGCGTGTGGCCGGAGGCAGCGCCGACGACACGCCCGCGCAGAGCGGTCGTACACAGCTGGCCGCGATGGCCGCCCTGGCCGCGGTCCAGCCGGCGCTGGACAGCCTGGGCGCGCGAGCCGAGGCGGAATGTGGCCGCACGTCCACCGGTTTCCTGATGCTCGCCCCGCCGGAGACCTGGGAGGCCGCCGCCCGACGATTCGCAGCGGCGATCTTCGCGGCGGCGCCGGACCACCAGGCCATTTCCCGCGCACGCAGGCGGTTGGCCGGTTCCACCATGCTGGAGAACGGCAATCCCACGTGGCAGGTGCGGCTCGTCACCCGCCAGGCCCTGTATGGCATCCATCACTCGTGGACGCGGCCCCGCTGCGGCTTCCCGGAGACCATCGAACAGATCCCCGACAGCGTGATCGCGGCACGTGCGCACACGGCGTTCCGACCGGAGCGAGCGGTCGCGGCCGTGAACGGACCCATCGACGTGCAGCAGGCGGAGCACGTGTTCGGCGAATGGTTCAGTCCGTCCAGGGTGCCGACGGCAGCCTCCACACTGGTGCCTGGCGACAGCGTGCGTGTCGCCGAGCGCAACACGGTGACGGCATGGCTGGGCTTCGCCTTCCCCGTGACCGGACCGGCGGACCCCGAGGCGCTGCGGATGGTGGCCTTCCTGTTGCGGGACGCCACCCGACCCGGTCCCGACCGCCCCGCCCTGCTGGGCTCCGCCGTCGAGATCGAACGGCACGGCGGCCACGCCGCCCTCTTCGTCTTCCTGGTCACCGAGCCGGACGCCGTCGGGAACTGGCTCGAACAGGTGCCGGACCTGGTTCGTCGAACCGCCGCCTCCCGTATGTCCGCCCGCACCTTCCAGCAGCACCTGCAACGGTTCCGCGGCGTTCGCTTCCGCCAGCTGGCCACGCCCGACGCCCGGGCGCGACGCAACGCGGATGCGCTTTTCTTCGGTACACCGCTCACTCACCCCGACCGCGCTATCGACGCCCTCACACCTGATCTGCTCCAGCAGGCGGCCGCCGCCCTCGGACCTCCCGCGCGGGGAATCGTGGGGCCTGCACCCGTCATCAACCGTGTTCCGGGTTGAAATTGTGCTTCGCCCCCGGTAATTTCCCAGAGCTTTGGCGCAACCCCTTCCGGAGAAACTCGATGAGACGCACGGTCCTGCTTCTCGCGGTATCGTCCGCCGCACTTCTCGCAGGGTGCAGTGGGCAGGTCGACGTGAAGGCACAGCTGCAGAACAACGATCAAGTCACACCCATCAACGACATGGAAGTGTGGCTTCTCCCGTACGACCGGGACCAGATCTTCGATTCGTTGGCGGCGGCGTACTCCACGCCGGAGCCCACCTACCCGGACTCCGTGAAGGCGCTGCAGGACTCCGTGATCGCGGCTCAGCGCCAGTGGCAGGAAGCGCAGGCGAAATGGAACCAGGCCCGCGACAGCCTGCAAGGCATCAGCGACAAGATGAAGGGCATGAGCCGCGCGTCCGGAGAGTACGTTGCCCTGTTCAGGGACTTCAACGACCTGGACCCCATCGAGAAGCGCTTGCGTGCCGAGAGTGACGACCTGTTCAAGCAGTTCACGGGCCTCCAGAGCAGGTTCTCCGACGAGTCGCAGGAGATCACGGCGCAGCGCCAGAGCTGGTCGGACGAGGCATTCGCCAGTGTGGATTCCATCATGGACGCGCGGGTCCAGGACATCGGTCGCGACCCCATCGCGGACACCACCGGCGACAACGGCCTGGCGCAGTTCAAAGCCAAAGCGGGGCAGTGGTGGGTCTATGCCCGGCACGAGCTGCCGTTCACGGAGTTGTACTGGAATGTGCCGGTGACGGTGAAGCACGGGAACCCGGTCCAACTGATCCTGAACCGCGACAACGCCCAGAACCGGCAGAAGTATTGACGGATGGCGGGCTCGCGGCCCGTCCGAGAGACAGACATGTCTGACACGGAACAGGCGGCGCTGACGCTGGAGATCGATGGCGACGGCGTCGCCTGGCTCGTCTTCGACCGGCCGGGCAGCAAGGTCAATCTGCTCAACACGCCCGTCATGGCTCGGCTGGACGCACTGCTCGGCGAGATCGAGAACGCCGTGGCCGACGGCAGGGTTCGCGCCGTCATCGTGCGCAGCGGCAAGGACGGCATGTTCATCGCCGGCGCCGATGTGGACGAGATCGCCGGCATCGCCGACCCCACCGAAGCCGCGGCGCAGGCCCGGGAAGGCCAGCGCATCTTCCGGCGTCTCGACCAACTGCACGTCCCCACCCTGGCCGCCATCGACGGCACGTGTCTCGGCGGTGGCACCGAGATGGCCCTCGCCTGCGACGCCCGCCTGGCCAGCGACCGGCCTGAAACGAAGATCGGTAACCCGGAGGTGCGACTGGGCATCATCCCGGGCTTCGGTGGGACCGTGCGCCTGCCGCGAGTGATCGGGCTGCTCGCCGCATCGGACCTGATCCTCACGGGACGGACGGTGGACGCCCGCAAGGCGCGGCGGATCGGGTTGGTGCAGGAGAGCGTGCCGCCATCGCTGCTCTACGAACGGGCACGGGAGCTGGTGCTGCAGTGGGCCGACGACGGGACACCTGCGGCGCGACGCGCGGGGGCGTTGAAGAAGCTCGCGGAAGGGACGCGCGCCGGCCGTCGGCTGGTCCTGTGGCAGGCCAGACGCCAGACGCTGAAGCAGACGCACGGGAACTACCCCGCCCCACTGGTGGCCATCCGGGTGATGCGCCGGACCGCCACCATGTCGCTGGACCGCGCGCTGCAGGTGGAGGCCGAGGCCGTCGGCGAGCTGATCGCCTCACCCATCTCCAAGAACCTGATCCACGTATTCCGCCTCATGGAGGGCGCCAAGAGGACCGGGCCGGACGTGGCTTCGTTGACGGTGGAGCGCGTCGCCGTGCTCGGCGCGGGCACCATGGGCGGCGGCATCGCACAGCTACTGGCCTACAACGACCTGGGCGTGCGCTTGAAGGACATCCGCGCCGAAGCCCTGTCCGACGGGCTGCGCTACGCGCGTGGACTGTTCGACAAGGCCGTGCAACGCCGCAGGATGCGCCGCCGGGAGGCCGACCGGAAGATGGACCTCGTTGCGCCGACGCTGGACTATTCCGGGTTCCGCAACGTCGAAATGGTCATCGAGGCGGTCGTCGAGCGGATGGAAGTGAAGAAGCAGGTGCTGCGAGAGACGGAAGACCAGCTGGCCGACGGGGCCGTGATCGCGTCCAACACTTCCGCCCTGTCCATCACGGAAATGCAGTCCGCACTCGCCCGGCCGGACCGGTTCTGCGGCATGCACTTCTTCAATCCCGTGCACCGCATGCCCCTCATCGAAGTGATCCGCGGCGAGCAGACCTCCGACGAGGCGGTAGCCACGATTCTCGCCGTGACGCGGCGCCTGGGAAAGACGCCGGTGCTGGTGCGGGACGGACCCGGGTTCCTGGTGAACCGCCTCCTTGGCCCGTATCTGAACGAGGCCGGCTGGCTGCTCGCCGACGGCGCCGCCATCGAAGACATCGAAGGCGCGCTGAAGGGGTTCGGCATGCCCATGGGGCCGCTGCGCCTGCTGGACGAGGTCGGACTCGACGTCGCGGATCACGTGGGCCACATCCTACACGACGCATTCGGCGTACGCATGCAACAGGCGCCGCCGCTGGCGGCGATTGCGGCCACCAAGCGCCTCGGCAGGAAAGGCGGGCTCGGCTTCTACCGCTACGAGAACGACAAGGAGAAGGACGTCGACGACGGCGTGTACGAGGCTCTGGCCGGTTCGGTGCCGGCCGAACGCCGCGAGATGCCGCCCGAACGCATCACGGACCGTTGCGTGCTGATCATGATCAACGAGGCATCGCGCCTGCTCGACGACGGCATAACCGCATCGCCCGGCGACATTGATCTCGCCATGATCACCGGCACCGGCTTCCCGCCTTTCCGCGGCGGTCTGCTTCACTACGCCGACGCCGCCGGCCTGTCGTCGGTCGTCGCGCGGCTCCAGGAGTTCCGCGATCGCTTCGGCGTGCGCTTCGAGCCGGCGCCCCGCATCCTGCGCTACGCCGAAGAGGGCCGTGGCTTCTACGGCTGACCCGCTCGTTCGGATCCACTACCACCGCCTCCCGGACCGCCTCGACGTCTTCACCCAGCGTCTGGTCCATCGCTCGCCCGATGTCGTCGTGACGCTGCTGCAAGAGACCCCCATGTCCAGCCCTCTCCGGGTGGCGGGCCGTACGGTCCTGGAAGACGGTGCGCCCGTCGTCTGGTTCACCTTCCCCGGTGCCTGGCACGACATCGGGCGATTCCATACACCCGACGGTCGCTTCACCGGCTGCTACGCCAACATCCTCACCCCGGTCCGCTTCCTGGGCCCCGACGAATGGGAGACCACGGACCTGTACCTGGACGTGTTCGTGGATCCGGATGGCGACGTCTCCCTGCTGGACAGCGACGAGCTGGACGCAGGCCTGCGCCAGGGCGCCATCGAAGCCGGTCTCGCGACGGCCGCACACCGGGAAGCCGATCGGCTCGTCCAGCTGGCACGCGCGGGCCACTGGCCGCCGCCGATCGTGGAAACCTGGACCCTGGAACGCGTCCTCGAGTCCATCGACGGCCCCTGAGCTTCTTCACACGAAGACACGAGGGGCACGAAGAACAGCCGGTGTTGGTGCGACGACGCTTCAGGCACGCTGGCCCTCATGTGACCCCCTTCGTGTCTCCGCGTGACACGGCACCTTCCAGGGCCCCGGGTGTAGCCGTGAAACCCCGGGCTGCGACGCGGGCAAGTTTCTGCGGACAGCTACAACGCTACAGGGTGAGGACGCACTCATGAAGAAGTCCCCAAACCGCGCGAGGACCATTGCCCGACGCGCGGCTGGGTTAACGCTGGCCGTGGTTCTCGCAGCTGGAGTACCCGGCCCGGCACGGGCCCAGCAGGATTCCCTTGTCGCGCGTGCCCTGAAGAGCCGGGTGCGGGGTTCGGACACCGCTCCGCTGACGGTCTACGAGGTGGCGGATTTCCAGTGCCCGTTCTGCGAGGAATTCACGCGAACGGTGGAGCCGGAGCTGGACTCGGCATACGTGGCCACGGGCAAAGTGAAGTGGGTCTTCGTGAATCTGCCCCTCCACACGCATCGGCTGGGCTGGGCCGCCGCGGAAGCGGCGATGTGCGCGGGCGGGGTGGCGGGCGCGTTCTGGCCCATGCACGACCTGCTGTATGCGAACCAGGCGACATGGTCGTCACGGGACGATCCCATGCCCCTGTTCGAGACGTATGCGAAGGAAGCGGGCGTCCCGCTGGACCCGTTCCGGGACTGCGTCCTGCGGGACCGCGTAGCCACGCTGCTGTTGCAGGACGTGACGTCGGTGGTCAGTGCCGGGATCTCCGCCACGCCCACGTTCATCGTGATCAAGGGCAAGGACGTGGTCCAGCGATTGGTGGGCGTGAAGCCGTTCAGCCAATGGCAGCAGGTGCTGGATCAGGCGCTGAAGTGAGGCTCGCTGGCGGTCGCCAGGACGCTCGCTTCGCTCGCTGGGATGCTCGCTTCGCTCGCTGGGATGCTCGCTTCGCTCGCTAGGATGCTCGCTTCGCTCGCTGGGATGCCGGCTTCGCCGGCTAGGTGGGACGCGCCGGGGACCGTGATCGGTGAATCCTGTCGGCCGAAGGCCGCGTCCTAGCAGCCGGAGGCTGCATCCTAGCGGCCGAAGGCCGCGTCCTGGTAGCCGGAGGCTGCATCCTGGCGCCGAAGGCGCCTCTACTCCTCGACCCTGTAGGCGGCCACCAGGCGCCGGTAATCCACGTAGACCTCGCCGGTGATCTGGGGGTCTTCCCGCAACGCATCGATCAAGCGCTCGTAGCGGTTCAGCAGCTCGGCGGGGAGCTGGACCAGCACTTCGTGGAACGCGCCGCGGTCGGCGAAGACGAGGCGAATGGGCACCCGGTCGTTCATCGATTCGGTCTCCTGGAGAGGTGTTCACGCGGCTGGCGGCGCAGCGTGCGCAGCTCGCCGAGCGACAGCAGGAAGATAAGGGTGGCCACGACGGCGGACGTGATGCAGTACGGGCACCAGGCGTGGATGACCCAGGCTTCCAGCGCCGTGAGATAGGCGGAGAAGGCAAAGCCAATGGTGCCGAGGAACATCAGCAGCCACGGCACCCAGTCGGCGGCGGCGGCGCGCGGCGTGGTGCCGAGCCATGCCACCACGAAGATGGCGACGTACCCGATGGCGCCGATGAGCGCGACGGGCACACCGGCGATGGCGGAGAAGCGTGAGCTCTGCACGCGCTCGCAGCCTCCTCCCGCCGTGCACGCCGCGAGGCCCGTCAGACCCAGGGCGTGCAACGTCAGGTAGACTGCGATGAAGAGGCCCACGAGCGCCAGCACGGCGATGGCCATGCGAAGCGGGACCGGCGGGACGACGCCGCCTTCGTCGCCGGCGGGCGCGCTCAACCTGCGGACTGGCTCGGGAGGGCCGACCGGATCATCTGCTCCAGCGACTGCGCGTTCTGGCCCGTCCAACGACGGTTGTTGACCAATACGGTCGGCGTGGAGTCGATCCCCAACTGTACTGCAAGCTGGCGGTTGGCGGTAACCACGTCGGCGTACTTGTCACTCTTCAGGCAGCTGGAGAAGGCGCCCTTGTCCAGACCCAGCCGGCCGGCCATGTCCTCGAAATCGCCCACCGGGGACTGCTGTCTCTCGGCCCAGTTGGGCTGACTGCGGAACAGGGCGTCCTGGTATTCCCAGAACTTGCCCTGGCCGCCCGCGCAGCGCGCCGCCCGCGCCGCCAGGAACGAGTGGGCGTGGATCGAGATCAGGGGGAAGTCGTAATAGATGAACTGCACCTTGCCGGTGGCCAGGAACTGCTTCCTGATCGCCGGCATGATCTGCATGTCGAACATCCGGCAGAACGGACAGCTGTAGTCGGCGAACTCCACCACCTTGACGGGCGCGTTGTCAGGGCCCTGCTTGACCGCCGTGGCCATCTCGTAGAGCTCGCGCGGATTGTCGAGACCGCTCAGCTTGATCGGCTTGGTCGCCGCGCCGCCCGATCCCTTCATCGCGTAGACGATCGACGCGATGCCGATGACCGCCACGATGGCGAGCACGGTGTAGAAGAGTCGCGTGCCTCCACTGGAGGACGTGCCTTTTTGCGCCAACTCAGTACCCTCCTCAAAACGCGCACATGCCCCGCCCCCACGGACTCAGTGGGGGCCGATCCGGTTCCGTTCGAACAATGGGGCGTTGAGATCCGAAAAAATGAAAGATGTCCGAGGGGCCTGCACGCGGCAACCCCGCCCCGCCGCTCAGGTCGGGACTTCGCTGTGGGAGCCGAGCAGGGACATCAGAGCCAGATCGACATCGGCGAAGTCCTGCAGGACGGCATCCGCACCGGCCTCGGTCAGCTCCTCCATCGTGTGCCGGCCCGTCGCCACGGCGACGGCGCGCGCACCGAGCGGACGTGCGCACTGGACGTCCCGTGGCGTGTCCCCCACCACGACGATGTCGTCGCCCTTGAACGTGATCCCCAGCAGATCGCGGGCCCGCGCCACCGCCACCGCGCCGAGCCTGTCGCGCTCCTCGTCGTCGGAACCGAAGGCGCCCAGCACGAAGCGGTCCTGCAGCCCGCAGGAATTCAGCTTCAGTCGCGCGCCTTCTTCGATGTTGCCGGTCAGCAGGCCAAGCACCACCTCGTCACGCCGGTGCAGCTCGTCCAGGAGCATGACGACGCCTGGCAGCACGCGCGTGCGGTGCGAGGCTTGCGACAGCTCGGCCGCGAGCTCCCGCAGGTACACCGACGAGAGAGTTGCGAAGTGACTGTCGATGACCGCGTCGTCGAGGCCGGCAACACGAAGCAGGGCGCGCGCGATCTCCAGGTCGGTGCGTCCGTGGAAGTCGAACGTGGCAATGGGGCCCGCGGTGCCGTACACCTGGAGCAGCGCTCGATGGAACGCTCGGCTCGCGGCACCGTCCGTGCTCAGCAGAGTGCCGTCGATATCGAACAGGATCAGTTTCTTCATGCTTCGTGTATCATCCGCTGCAATGAAATGGTTCGTCTTCTTCACCGTCATTCTGGCTCTGGCCGGCGTCACCTGGGTCGAAGCGCTGCCGCAGGCCACCGGGCTGCGCGACGCGCAGCCGGACACCACCGCGCTCATGCGGGAGCGCATCCGCGAGGCACGGGCGGAGGGGCGTCCATACAACATCCGCCGGATTCCGGTCCCGTTGTCCCGGATCTCGTCCGATCTGCGTCGCGCGGTTATCGTCGCGGAAGACGCACGCTTCTACCACCACCACGGCATCGACTGGCAGGCGCTCGCCACCGAGCTGCACTACCGGCCCGACACGTTCCGCCTGGCTAGCGCCCGGGACCGGGAGGCCGCGATGCATGCTTTCGAGTACTACCTCGCGCACCGGAACGAGGTTCGCGGCCGCAGCACCATCACGCAGCAGCTCGCCAAGAACCTGTACTTCGGGACGCGGCGATCGCTGCTGCGCAAACTCAAGGAGCTCATCGTCGCCCGGCGCCTGGAACACAACCTGACGAAGAGCCGCATCCTGGCGCTGTACCTGAACGACGTCGAGTGGGGACCTGGCATCTTCGGCGCCGAAGCCGCGGCTCGCGCCTACTTCGGCAAGCCGGCGGCCGACCTCGACATGGCCGAAGCCGCCGCCCTGGCCGCCACGCTGCCCCACCCGCTCACGTCCAATCCGGCGCTGCATCCCGGCCGCATGGCCTGGCGCGAGGCGATGATCCTCCACTGGATGCGGCCCGACACGGCCGCGGACAGTGTCGCCGTCGATTCCGTCCTCGCCGCCATGTCCACCGCACCGGCGCTCGCCGTGCCGACCGGCGACTCGATCCGACTCGACACCGCACCGCCCACCACCCCGCGCATGGCCATCGACACGCTGCTCCCCGACAGCCTGCCCGCGCACCGTGACACGACGCCGGTGGGTTAGGCGGACGTCGCCACTGCCCGCTCGATCGCCGTCTCCAGCACCTGGGTCGCGACGGCGCTGAGCGCCAGCACGCCGCGCGGGCCGACCCCCGATTCTCCGGCGGTGGCCAGGGCGAACGTGATGTCGCCGTCGAACGGCGTGCCGGCCGGTGTGATCCGACGGGCCAGCGCCGCGCTGGCCGCCCGGGCGAGCCCGTGGAGCTCCGAGCGCGTCAGGGGCGCGTCCGTGGCCACGACCGCCAGCGTGGTGTTCGTGCCGGGAGACGGCTCCGCCGGCCCACCGAAGTCCACCTCGCCGCTGCGCAGCAGCGCAGCCGCATCCACGAAACGGCCATCCGCACCCCGCGCGCCGGCGATGATGCGGCCGTCGCCGTCCCGCACATCGCCCAGCGCGTTCACGACCGCCAGTGCGCCGACCGTCGCACCCACCGCCGATGCGGACCAGGTGCCCACGCCACCGGGCACGGCTCCCTCCGGTCCGGTGATCTTGCCCACCGTCGCACCGGTGCCGGCACCCACCACGCCCTCCGGCACGACCGTGCCCGCGGCTTCGCACGCGGCGCGCGCCATCGCCGCATCGGGCCAGCGGTCGGAGCGACCGACGCCCAGGTCGAAGATCACCGCTGCGGGCACGATGGGCACGCGCACCACGCCCACATCGAAGCCTTCACCTCGCTCCCGCAACCACGCCATGACGCCATCCGCCGCCCCCAGGCCGAACGCGGAACCGCCCGTCAGCAGCAGCGCATTCGCCTGCGGCACGAGGTGCAGCATGGACAGCGTGTCCAGCTCCCGCGTGCCGGTGCCCAGGCCGCGGATGTCGCTCGCACCGCGAAACGGGCCGAGCAGCACCGTGCAGCCCGTGCGCGCCTCGTCGTCCTGCGCGTGACCGACCCGGATGCCGGGCACATCGGTGATGGCCGGCATCAGCGCCCTGCCCGGCGGGCGTCCACCGCGTCCCGGAACGCCCGCAGCAGCTTGATGCTGGGATCGGTGTCCGGGACGGCCCCGTGGCGCTCCGGATGCCACTGCACCGCCACCAGCCACGTGTGCTGCGGCGACTCCAGCGCCTCCACCAGTCCGTCTACCGTGGCCGTCGCAACCAGGCCCGGC
Source organism: Gemmatimonadota bacterium (assembly GCA_037388885.1). Classification (GTDB taxonomy): domain Bacteria; phylum Gemmatimonadota; class Gemmatimonadetes; order Longimicrobiales; family RSA9; genus JARRJS01. The sequence goes on along the minus strand of JARRJS010000052.1, from coordinate 5,504 downwards.
GCTATCGCCCGCACCGCCTGGTGATGGAACGAGTTGACGCGCACGGCGTCCACACCCAGCACGGCGGCCAGCTTCGAGCCGGGCGCCACCTGTACTTCATGCTGCGTCCGATCCCAGCCCGCAGACTGCCGGTGCTCCACACCGCCCGGTCGCTGCGTGGGCAGGTCCTGGTACAGGGTGCCTCCGAAGTAGACGTTGACGACCTGGCAGCCGCGACAGATGCCCAGCACCGGCAGGTCGCGGGCGATGGCCTCGTCCAGCGCGGCGTACTCCATGGCGTCGCGCTCCGGGCTCACGTCGTCCAGCCCCGGCAACGGGTGCGCGCCCCAGCGCGCGGGATCCATGTCGCCGCCACCCGACAAGACCAGCCCGTCGCAATCGGCCATGAGCGACGCGATGGAGTCCCGCGAATGGGCCGGCGTCACGAGCATCGCCGCCAGGCCGACCCGCTCCAACCATCGCAGATACGTGTCCCAGATCTCGACCCGGCCGTGGTCCTGCCCATCCCGGGCGTTCAACGCCGTCGTCAGTGCCACCTTCGGACGCATCGCTAGCGCCCCGTGGCCAGCGGCACCGGCGTCGGCCTCCGCCCCGTCGTCAGGTCCATCAGGATGCGACCGACCTCGTCGTTGTCGTGGATGCCGGCGAAACGCTGCGCGCCCGGCCCGGCAGCGAACAAGGGGATCATCTCCTCCGTGTGCCCCGTCGTGGTGTAGTGGGCGCCGAACGCACCTGTGTCGTCGTCGTGGAGCGCCAACCCGCCCGTCTCGTGGTCCGCCAGCACCACGATGAGCGTGTTGCGGTGCGACGCCTGGTAGCGCCGCGCCTCCCGGATGGCGCCGTCGAAGTCCAGCACTTCCGCCACCACGTCCTCCAGCGGCGCGTTGTCATGACCCATCCAGTCGATCTCCGAGCCCTCCACCATCACGAAGAAGCCGTCCGGGTCATGGTCCAGAACCGCCAGAGTCGTGCGCGTCATGTCGCCCAGCGTGATCGTTCGGCCCGTCGCCGCCGGCATGTCCTTCGGCACCAGCAGGCCCAGCAGCATCTGCACCGTGTCGGGATCCAGTGCCAGGAAATCCGTCGGATTCATCACCACCGTGTACTGCTGGCCAAGCGTCGCCAGCAGGTTCTGCGAGTCCGCCCGCGCCGTGCCGTCGAAATAGCCGGAGCCACCCCCCACCATCACGGTCACGCCCGCACCCGCCATCTGCCGGGCGATCCGGTCGTACATTTGCCGGCTCCTCACGTGCGCCGCGAACGCCGCAGGCGTCGCGTGGTTGATCCGCGACGTCGCCACCAGTCCCGTCGCCTTGCCCTGGTCCCGCGCCATCTCCAGCACCGTCTCCATCGGCGTCGTGTCCGGACTCACGCCGATGGCCCCGTTGTACGTCCGCACACCCGATGCGAACGCCGTCGCGCCCGCCGCGCTGTCCGTCACCCGCGCGTCCGAGCTCTGCGTGTCCACCAGCCCCATCACCGGAAAGTCCGCCACCGCCAGGTCCTTCCGCGCCAGCCGCGCCGCCGACCAGTACGCCACACCCGTCCCATCCCCGATCATCAGGATCACCGACTTCGGACGCGCAGACGGCGCCGATCCCGCGTCCACATTCGGAACCGCCGCCGCACACGCCGCCACAAACACCAATGCCAGCACCGACGCCTTCGCGCTCATCGTTCTCCCGGCTCTCTCTGAATGATGAACCGCACCTTCACGTCTCCAGCGCCCCACGGATCTGCGCCACCGTCGGCGCTCCATCCGCACGACAGGCCGCACCCGCCGCCTCCCCGCCCCCACCCGTCACATCCCGCCCGTCCACCAGCACCGTCGGTGAACCGTACACCCGAAGCGCCTCGGGCGTGTCCGGCGATTCCCGGTCCCACTCCACCCACTCCGGCACTCGCCCCAAAGCCTGCAGCGCAACACGCAGGTTCCGTCTCGCCTCATCGGTGTGCGGGCACCCCGGGAAGAACACGAGTTCGACGGTCATCTGACCGGCCGGTCAGTCAGACGGCAGCACGGCCAGCAGGGACGGCACCAGCGACGGGTCCAGGTTGCCGCCCGACAGCACGGCCGCCGTGCGGGACGCCTGGCCGGACCAGGCGCCGGCGAGCAGCGCGGCGACGGCGGCGGCGCCGGAGAACTCGACGACGAGGCGGCTGCGGGCGAAGAGAAGGGCGGCGGCCTCGCGGATGGCCTCATCGGCCACGGTGACCACGTCGTCGACCAGCTCCTTCACGTGGAGGAAGGTGAGGTCGCCGGGGCGGGTGGGCTTGAGGCCATCGGCGATGGTGTCGACGGCGTCCAGGGTGACCGGCTCGCCCGCGTCCAGGGAGCGGCGCATGGCGGCGGCGCCATCGGGCTCGACGCCGATGACACGGCAGGCCGGCTTGCTGCGCTTGACCCATGCGGCGATGCCGCTGATGAGGCCGCCGCCGCCGATGGGCACGAGGACGGTGTCGGCGGCGGGCCAGTCCTCGAGGATCTCGAGGCCGGTGGTGCCCTGGCCGGCAATGATGTCGGGGTGGTCGAAGGGCGGGATGATGGTGAGGCCGCGCTCCTTGGCGATGGCGTGTGCGCGCCTGCCCCGTTCGATGGAGGTCGTGCCTTCGAAGACGATCTCGGCGCCGAGTCGGCGACAACCCTGGACCTTGACGTCGGGGGCGTCGGTGGGCATGACGACGACGGTGGGCACGGAGAAGGCGCGGCCGGCGTATGCAGTGGCCTGCCCGTGGTTGCCGGAGGAGTAGGTGATGATGCCGGCGGCGCGCTGCTCGTCGCTCAGGCGGGCGACCATGTTGTAGGCGCCGCGCTGCTTGAAGGCCCCCATGTGCTGGAGGTTCTCGCACTTGAGGCGCACCTCTCCGCCGACGCGCTCCGAGAGCCACTCGGCGGGCAGGAGCGGCGTGCGCACGGCGACGCCGCGGATGGTGCGTGCGGCCTCGGCGACGGCTTCAGGGGCGACGAGGGCGACGGTCGCCTCACTCACTCGTCCACCTCCTCGGCGTCGGCAGTGGCGGGCTCGTCTTCGGGTTCGTCTTCGTGGTCGTCTTCGTCTTCGGGCATGATATCCGTCGGCGCGTCGTCCCCTGCCCCGTCGACGTGCGGCTCGCCGTTGACGGCGTCCAGCTCATCCTCTTCCTTCTCGCTGACCAGGCGGGCGACATCAATGACCTGGTCGCCGTCGTCGAGGGCGACGATGCGCACGCCCTGGGTGTTGCGGCCGATGACCCGGATCTCGCCGACCGGCTGGCGGTTGACCACGCCGTTGCGCGTGATGACCATGAGCTCGTCGTCCGGCTGCACGCCCTTGATGGCGATGACCCGCCCGGTGGCTTCGGTGGTCTTGATGTTGATGACGCCCTTGCCGCCGCGGCCCTGGAGCCGGTAGTCCTCGATGCGGCTGCGCTTGCCGCGGCCGGTCTCGGTGACGACGAGCAGGGTGCCGGAACCGTTGGTGCCCTTGCGGGCGACGACCATGCCGACGACGTAGTCGTCTTCGGTGCCGAGGCGGATGCCGCGCACGCCGGTGGTAGCGCGGCCCATCTCGCGCACGTCCGACTCGTGGAAGCGGATGGCCATGCCCTCGTGGGTGGCAAGGAGGATCTGGTCATCGCCGCCGGTGATGCGCACGTCGATGAGCTCGTCGTCCTCGCCGATGTTGATGGCGTTGACGCCGGTCACCCGGATGTTGCCGTAGCGGCTGAGGGCCGTCTTCTTCACGGTGCCCTTGCGGGTGGCGAAGACGAGCCAGCGGTCGTCGGTGAACTCGCGCACGGGCACGACGGCGGCCACCTGCTCGCTGGGGTCCAGGGCCAGCAGGTTGATCAGGGGACGTCCGCGGGCGTTGCGCCCCGCCTGCGGGATCTGGTGCACCTTGAGCCAGTACAGGTGGCCCCGCCGTGTGAAGACCATGAGGTAGTCGTGGGTGTGGGCCAGGAACAGGTGCTCTACCCAGTCGCCGTCCCTGGTGAGCATGCCCTGGAGCCCGCGGCCGCCCCGGCGCTGCGTGCGGTAGGTGTCCAGGGGCAGGCGCTTGACGTAGCCCTCGTGGGAGATGGTGACGACCATGCGCTCGTCGGGGATGAGATCCTCGAGGGACAGGTCGCTGGTCTCGCCCACGATCTTGGTGCGCCGCTCGTCGCCGAACTTGTCGGCCAGGGCGCGCAGCTCGTCCTTGATGATGTTGAAGCGGCGCTCCTGGCTGCCCAGGATGTCGCGCAGGTCCTCGATGGTGGCGCGCACCTCGGTGAGCTCGGTCTCCAGCTTCTCGATCTCCAGGCCCGTGAGCCGCGCCAGCCGCATGTCCAGGATGGCCTTGGCCTGCCGCTCGTCCAGCTCGAACGTCTC
>JARRJS010000052.1:0-1139 GCA_037388885.1 Gemmatimonadota bacterium | reverse complement strand
CCACCGCGATCTTCAACCCCTCCAGGATGTGCTCCCGGTCGAGGGCCTGGGCCAGGTCGTGCTCCGAGCGCTTCACCACCACGTCGTGCCGGTGGTCGACGAAGTGCTGGAGGATCTCCCGCAGGTTCATGACCTTCGGCTGGCCATCCACCAGCGCCAGCAGGATGGCGCCGAAGGTGGACTGCATCTGCGTATGCTTGTAGAGCTGGTTCAGCACGATGTTGGGGATGGCGTCGCGCTTCAGCTCGATGACGACGCGCATGCCGTCCCGGTCCGACTCGTCCCGCAGGTCCCGGATCTCCGTCACCTTCTTCTCGCGCACCAGCGCCGCGATCTGCTCGATCATGCGCGACTTGTTCACCATGAACGGGATCTCGCTCACGATGATGCGCGCCTCGCCGTCGTCGTCCATCTCGATCTCGGCGTCCGCACGCATGACCAGCCGCCCACGGCCCGTCTCGTACGCTTCCCGGATGGCGTCGCGGCCATGCAGGTAGGCGCCCGTCGGGAAATCGGGCCCCCGGATGTGCTGCATCAGGTCCACGACGGTGGCGTCGGGGTTGTCAATGAGGTGGACCACCGCATTCACCACTTCCCGCAGGTTGTGGGGCGGGATGTTGGTGGCCATGCCCACGGCGATGCCCGCCGCGCCGTTCACCAGCAGGTTGGGCAGCCTGGCCGGCAGGACGGTGGGCTCCTCCAGCCGGTCGTCGAAGTTGGGGATGAAACGGACGGTCTCTTTGTCGATGTCCTCCAGCATCTCACTGGCGATGGACGCCAGCCGGGTCTCCGTGTACCGGTAGGCCGCGGCGCTGTCGCCGTCGATGGAGCCGAAGTTGCCCTGGCCGTCCACCAGCGGGTAGCGCAGGGAGAAGTCCTGGACCATGCGCACCAGGGCGTCGTACACCGCCATGTCGCCATGGGGGTGGTACTTGCCCAGCACCTCACCGACGACGGTAGCGGACTTCTTGTATGGACGGCCCGGGCCCAGGCCCAGGCCGCTCATGGCGTAGAGGATGCGCCGGTGCACCGGCTTGAGCCCGTCGCGCACATCGGGCAGGGCCCGCTGCACGATCACGCTCATGGAATAGTCCAGGAAGGACTCCCGCATCTCGTCTTCGATGAGGCGCGCGAGGACC
>JARRJS010000051.1:0-19041 GCA_037388885.1 Gemmatimonadota bacterium | reverse complement strand
CGGCACGGCGCGGGCGATCCCGAAATCCGCCACCAGGGCATGACCACCGCTCAGCAGGATGTTCTCCGGCTTGATGTCCCTGTGGATCACGCCGAGGCCGTGGGCGTGGCTCAGCGCGTCGGCCACCTCGCCCGTGATCCGCAACGCTTCCTCCACCGGCAGCTGCGTCTGCCGGTCCAGGAGGTCACGCAGCGATTCGCCTTCCACGAAGGGCATCACGTAGTAGAGGAAGCCGTCCGCTTCGCCCGAGTCGTGCAGGGGAAGGATGTGCGGATGCTGGAGGTTCGCGGTGACCCGGATCTCCGTCAGGAACCGCTGCCCCCCCACCACCGCGGCCAGCTCGGGCCGCAACACCTTCAGCGCGACCGGCCGGTCGTGCGGCACGTCCAGGGCGCGGTACACCAGGGCCATGCCACCGGCGCCGATCTCCCCTTCGATCCGATAGCGGACCGGCAGGGCAGCCTTCAGGCGCTCGAAGAGATCATCCATGGAGGATCCCGCGGGAGAAGGAGGCCTGCGGCGAACCCTGCATGAATACAGTCCGCCGCGGGCACGGTCCAGAGGCTTGCCGGCCGTTCAATCCCGTCCCCGCAGGGATTTTCTTGCTGTCCCGCACCTTCTACTGCATCGTGCACCCGGCGTGCGCATGCCGGCGTCATCGGGCGTGCGCGGCTGAGCGCCCTCCAATCGTCTGCCCCACCAACAGTCGGATCACCGGCACCCACAGAACCCGGAGACCTGCCCATGACCGCTCCAACCGCACACTCGACCCGGCGTCCGTCACACGGGCGCTTTGCCGTCTTTGCACTCGCCGCCCTGTGCTCAGGGTTGATCGGCTGCGGCTTCGTGATGTCCGTCGCACCGGTGGTGCCCGAATCTGACGCGGTCCCATTGCCGGGCCTGGTCGGTACCTGGTACGCGACGGATGGCAGCCGGGCGACCGTGACTGCTCGCGGAGGCCGTGAATACGACATCGCTACCGTGGATTCGGACGGCACGCCCGGCGAGTTCCGGGCCAGGGCGGGTCATCTGGGCGACCGGCTCGTTCTGGATGTCTGGTCCAATCCACCGGGCGACGTTGAAAACACGCTCATCTCAGGGCATGTGCTGCTCTTCCTGGAGCTCGAGGGTGACGACCTCCGCGAGGCTTCCTTCGACGCGGATTCGCTCGCGAACGCTTTACGCACGCGCGCTTTGCGGACGCCATTTGTGGAGCCGGAGAGCACGATGTCGAAGAATCTGCCCATCCTGACGGCGCCGACGCATTCCCTGCGCGCTGCACTCGCGTCGTACATGCAGCGCCCGGGAGCGGTGGAGGAGCCCAATCTCCTTCGTCGTCGTTCGGCCGCGGTCGACAGCACGGGGTCGCCTCCCCATCGGAAATAGCGTGTGCCGCTTCTCGCCCCGTCAGCCTTCAGCGCGGCCTGTGGAAGCATCGCGTCGCCTGCGTCCGCCGGCCTGTTCGACAGCGGCGGCGAGGGTCTCGTAGGGTTGGCAGCCGACGACGACTTCGTCGCCGATGAAGAACGTGGGGATGCCGGTCACACCGACATTGATGGATTCCCGGCGGACATCGTCGACGCGGGCCAGGTAGGCGTCGTCGTCCATGGCGGCGATGGCGGCGTCGGGATCCACACCTGCCGCTGCGGCGATCTCCCGCACCACCCCTTCGTCCTGGAGGTTCTCGCCTCGGCGCCAGTACGCGTTCATGGCCGCCTGCCGGAAGGCGTCCAGATCGCCGTGGTCGCGGGCGTATTCGGCGGCCGCGAGGATGCGGCGCGTGTTGGGCAGGTGCCCGGGCTGGACCATATCGGTGATGCCGAAGCGGGCCGCGAACTCTCGCATGTAGTCGTGCATGGCCGCGGCGCGCGCGCCCCCGAACCGCCGCCCCATGTCGATGCCGCCTTCCGGCGTCTCGGGGTGCAGCTCGAAGCCGCGCCAGTGAACCTCGATGTCGTACTCATCGTGCAGCCGTTCCAGGCTGCTTCGCTCCGCGACGAAGCAGAACGGTCACACGAAGTCGGAATAGAGCCGGATCGTGACGGTCATGCGGGTTCCCGGGTTCTGGATTCGCGTGTCTTACGGCGTATGCGCCGGAGCGCAATGGCCGTGCCTGCAGAGCGGAAAGCGGGGATCAGTCGAGCCCGTCTCCGGAAACCCCGTCTTCGCGCTTCTGCTCGCGGCGGGCGCGTGCGTCGTCACGCATCTGCTCCATTCCTTCCTGGAGCTGGCGGCTCACGCCCCGCACCAGGCGGCGCGCCCACAGGAACTGGGACGCCAGGATGACGAGGCCCAGCGGGATCACCAGGAGCTCGGGGCCGGGCATGAAGATCATGGCGGTGCCCAGCGCCAGGGTGGTGCCGCCGATGACGAGTCCGATGGCGCGTCGCGCCCGGGGCGTCGTGGTGATGGCCAGCTGGCCCGGCTCCACGGGCCCGCGGAGCGGGGCGGTGCCGCGTCCCGCGCCGACGAGAGAGGCGACGAGTCCGACGGCGAGGATGCCGGCGACGACGGCGAGGGAGGTGAGGGCGGGAATGGGGCGGGTATGGGAGAGCAGCATCTTGAAGCCGACGAACGCCAGCACGAAGACCAGGCTGGCCTTCAGGTAGCGGAACCTCTCCAGCATGGGGGCGAGGGCGAAATAGAGGCTGCGCAGGCCCAGGATGGCGAAGACGTTGGACGTGTAGACGATGAACGGGTCGCGCGTCACGGCGAAGATCGCCGGGATGGAGTCGACCGCAAACATGATGTCGGTGGTTTCCACCATGACCAGCACGAGGAACAGCGTGCTGGCGGTGCGCACGCCGTTCCGGGTGGTGAAGAACCGGCCGTCGGCGAAGCCCGGCGTGAGCGGGATCCAACGCCGGGCGATTCGCACCACGAAGTTCTCCTCCGGCGCCAGATTGTCGTGTCGCACGACCAGCATGCGCGCGGCCGTCAGGAGCAGGAGCGTGCCGAACACGTAGGTCATCCAGGCGAAGCCGTGCAGCAGGGCGGCGCCGCCCGCGATCATCACGCCCCGCAGCATCAGGGCGCCCAGCACGCCCCAGAAGAGGACGCGGTGCTGGTAGATCAGCGGGACCCGGAAGTAGGCGAAGATGAGCGCGAAAACGAAGATGTTGTCCAGGCTGAGCGACTTCTCGAGCAGGTAGCCCGTCAAGAACTCGATGGCGGCCTGGCGGCCGCTGATATCCAGCGGGAAGGCCAGTCCCGCGCCGATCCAGTTGTGCTCGTAGAACCAGTAGACCAGGACGTTGAACGCCAGCGACAGGAAGATCCAGAAGGCGGTCCAGCCCAGGGCCTCCGGGATGGAGATCTCGCGCGCCCGACGGTTGAAGACACCCAGGTCGAGCGCCAGCAGAAGCAGAACGAGAAGCACGAAGCCGCCCCAGAGGAGCGCGCTCGGGATCGTCATGCGTCGGTCGCAGGTGGGTGAATGAATGCGGCCCCATGTCGAATGGGGGGTGGAGATCGGGTGGCGTCAAGGGAAGCGTGAAACTTCCTCCGCGTCGTTCGACGCAGTTGGGCAGCAGCCGCGGCTGTTGCCCTACAAGCCCGGGGGGAGTTTCCCGACATTGGCCGGCGCATCGATTTCAGCCGTTCGACTACGCCCCCGGCGGGGCACGCATCGTATCTTGGGAAGGCAGGCATCGTTTCGGACTGCATCGGATTTCTCCCCCCGGTGGAAGGAGCGAGCCATGCCACACCCCAGGTGTAGTCTCCTCGTCGCACTTCCTGTTTCCCTGCTTCTGCTGCTGGCGGCCTGCCATGACGAAGGCCCGCCCCTCGTTTCGCCGCCACAGCTGAACCTGGCGAACAACCCTGTCCCCTCTGCCCTGACGCCCAAGGAGGCTCTGGGCAAGGCCATCTTCTTCGACAAGAGCCTGAGTTTGCACCAGAACCAGGCATGTGCCGCCTGTCACGGGCCGGAGTTCGGCTTTACCGGCCCGACCCCGGGGGTCAATCGGGGCGGCTCCGTGTACATGGGCTCCGTCCGGTACCGGGCGGGCAACCGAAAGCCGCCGTCCGCGGCGTACGCCACACTCAGCCCTCCGCTCCATTTCGATGATGTTGATGAGGTCTGGGTCGGCGGCAACTTCTGGGACGGGCGGGCGACCGGCGACCTGTTGGGGAACCCGGCGGCCGACCAGGCGCTGGGTCCGTTCCTGAACCCGGTCGAGCAGGCGCTGCCGGACGCGATCTGCGTGCTGTACCGGATTGCGACAGGCAGTTACGCAGACTTGTGGGAGACGGTCTGGGTCGAGGATCTGAGAGACCTTCCATATCCAACCAGACTGGACAAAACGTGCCGGTCGGAGGAGCCGATCGAATACGACGGGGAGCTTGCAGTCGCCGTGGATCGCAACTACGGGCGGGTCGGCCTGTCCATCGAGGCATACGAGGCGTCGTCCGAGGTGAACGCCTTCTCGTCCAAGTACGACGCCTACCTCGCCGGCATGGCGGAGCTGACGGAGGAAGAGGCGCTGGGGCTCGAGCTCTTCAACGGCAAGGCCAACTGCGCCGCGTGCCATCCGTCGGAGGGCCCCAACGCCCTCTTCACCGACTTCACGTACGACAACCTGGGCGTCCCGGCCAACCCGCTGAATCCCGTGTACGACACGGATCCGGGCTTCGTCGACCGGGGCCTGGGCGGTTATCTCGGGAACGCCGAGTTCGACGGCGCGGTGAAGGTGCCTACACTGCGCAACCTCGCCAAGGCACCGGGCAGCGTTGTAAAGGCATACGGTCACAACGGCGTGTTCAAGAGCATCGAGCAGATCGTGCATTTCTACAACACGCGCGACGTGCTCCCGCAGTGCGCACCGGGCGAAGTGAAGCCGAACGCGGCCGGGCTCGCCATGATGGGGTTCTCACCCGAGTGCTGGCCGGCACCCGAAGTGGCGGACAACGTGAACCAGGATGAGCTGGGCAATCTCGAGTTGACACCGGCGGAGGAGCACGCCCTGGTCGCGTTCCTGCGCACGTTGTCGGACGGCTGGAGACCTTAGCGGGTTGTCGCAGAACACGTCGACAGGCGCGAACCGACACGATTGACCGGGGCGGGCGCGCGGCACATCATGAGCCGTGCGCCCGCTCCTGCCGGGACGCATTTCGTCGCCGTGGGCGTCATCGACCCCGCAACACCGGAGCGAGGCATCATGGCCGCGTTTACCGAGGTCGCGCCCGGACTCCTCCGCCTCTCCCTGCTTCCGCGGGACCACACCAACATCTACCTCCTGGACGACGTGCTGGTGGACGCGGGCGCCGCTCTCCAGTCCCGTCGGCTGCTGCCGGCGCTCCGGGGGCACCGGGTGTCGGCCATCGCCCTGACCCACGGCCACTTCGATCACCAGGGCGGCAGCCACGCCGCGTGTGAGGCGCTGGGGATCCCACTCTGGTGCGGGGAAGGGGAGCGGAAGGCTGTGGAGACCGGCGACGCGAGCCTGCTGTATCCGGGACGGACGAGCTTCATGGCCCGGCTGGCCCGCCGTCTCGCCGGCCCAGCTCACCCGGTGGCGCGGGTACTGCACGAAGGTGACACCGTCGGCAGCTTCACGGTGCTGGAGACGCCCGGCCACACACCCGGGCACCTGGCGTTCTGGCGGGAACGGGACCGGGCGCTGGTGCTGGGCGATGTGCTCTTCCACCGGAACCCGCTCACGCTCCGTCACGGGCTGGCCTGCCCGTACCGGTTCCTGGTCTACGATTACCAGGCGAACGCGACGGCGGCGCGACGGCTGGCCGGGCTGGATCCGGAGCTGATCTGCTTCGGCCACGGCGAGCCGCTCCGCGGTCCGGACCGCCTCCACGCCTTCCTACGGACAGCCTAGGAGGATCCACATGCATCAGTCGACGCTGGCCACGCTGACGGGACTGGTCGTGGCTGCCATGCTCGCCCTTCCCGGATACACGGCCGGCCAGGCGGCACAGGATTCAGCGCTGGTCCGCCTGCCGGCGCCCGTCACGGACGGCGGCGCACCTTTGACGCGGGCTCTGGCGCAACGGCGCTCCATCCGCTCGTTCGCTCCGACCCACCTCGAACTGGCGGACGTCGCGCAGCTTCTGTGGGCGGCACAGGGTGTGACGCAGCCGATGCCGGAGCCGGCAGGGTGGCGCTGGGGCACGTGGAGCGGCGGGCTGCGGACAGCCCCGTCCGCCGGGGCGTTGTACCCGTTGGAGCTGTACCTGCTGGCCACGGCGGTGGACGGCCTGGAGCGCGGCCTCTATCGGTACGTCCCGCGGGAGCACGCGCTCGTCCGGGTCGGGTCTGCCGATGGCGCGGACCTGGCGGCTGCGGCCCTGGGCCAGCGCGACATCGCACAGGCACCGGCCGTGATGATCGTCACCGGCGTCTTCGGGCGAACGATGGTCAAGTACGGGGAGCGCGCGCCACGCTATGTCCACATCGAGGTGGGCGCCGCGGCCGAGAACCTGCTGCTCCAGGCTGCGAGTCTGGGGCTGGGGAGCGTGTTCATCGGCGCGTTCCACGACGACGAGGTGCAGAAGGCGCTGGGCTTGCCGGGCGACCATGCGCCGCTGGGGCTGGTGCCGGTGGGCTATCCCGCAGGGTCCTGAACGGCCGCGCCCGTCACGGGCGCTGAGCCTCCCACCACACCCGATCGAGGTTCGCGGCGGCGTCGCCCACTTGCACAGCGGCACGCAGTGCCCCACCTGTGGATGCTGGTTTCGCGGATGAGGATCGGCGGGGCGTCGCCGCCTGGCGGTGGGTGGTCACGCGTGGTCGGAGGAGGTCATGGGGGCGTTGAGCGGGCTGGAGTACGTGCTGGTGGGTCTGGCGGCTGCCGCGGCCGGGGCGGTGAACGCGCTGGCCGGCGGCGGCACTCTCATCAGCTTCCCGACGCTCCTGGCCGTGGGTGTTCCGCCGGTGGCCGCGAACGTCACGAACACGGTGTCGCTGACGCCCGGCTACCTCGGTGCGACGGTGGCACAGCTCCAGGACCTGCGGGGCCAGCGTCGTCGCATGTGGCTGCTGCTGCCGGTGAGCGCGGTGGGCGGCCTGGCGGGCGGGCTGCTGCTGCTGCACACGGGTGAGGCGACGTTCCGCATGCTGGTGCCGTGGCTGATCCTGGCCGCCTCGGGGCTGCTGGCCGTGCAGGAGCCGGTGAAGCGATGGGCGGCGGCGCGGGTGGAGAAGCGGGTGGCGCGCAATGACGACGTCGCGGGCGAGAGCGGCGGTGACCATGCCCAGGCGTGCCCGGCAGACCGGGCCGTCCGGACCGACCGGGGCAAGCACCTGGCCGTGGCGTCGGCGGGCGGCGTGGCCGCGGTCTACGGTGGCTACTTCGGCGCCGGGCTGAGCGTGATCATCCTGGCGGTGCTGGGGCTGGCGATCGACGAGAACCTGACGCGACTGAACGCGTTGAAGCAGGCCATGTCGTTCGCCGTGAATGTCACGGCGGCGGTGCTGTTTGCCTTTTCCGGGCGGACGATCTGGCTGGTGGCGGCGGTCATGGCGGTAGGGGCCATCCTGGGCGGCGTGGCCGGCGGTCGGCTGGCCAGTCGGGTGAAGCCGCGCACGCTGCGGCGAGTGGTGGTGGGGATCGGGGTCGTCGTGGGCGTGATCTACCTTGTGAAATGAACGGAGAACGTGACGCCGTGGTGATCCACCCCTGGCGCCGGTATTTCGCGCGCTCCATCGACTACTCCGTCGCCGGTGCGGTCCTGGGCGCCCTCATCGGGTTCTTCAACCCTTCCTTCTACAGGAACCAGGCGGCCGGCATCCTCCTCGCCATGCTGGCGATGGCCTTGTGGGTGCCGCTCGAAGCGCTGCTCGTCGCCCGGTACGGCACAACCCCGGGGAAGGCGTTCATGAATCTGCGGGTGACGCCCGCCGACTCCGACGAACCGGCGCGGTTCGATGCGGCGCTGGGCCGCGCCCTGCGCGTGTGGTTCGGCGGCGTGGCATGCGGCGCGCCGCTGCTCAGCTTCGTCGCGATGGTGATCGGGTACGAGTCGCTCCGGCGGCGCGGCGCCACGTGGTGGGACCGACAGCTGGAATTCACCGTGCAGGCCATCGGCCCGCTCAGTTGGGCGCGCATCGGGGGGCTCATCCTGTTCTTCGGAGTACTGGTGGCTCTCGCGGTCACGGCGTGACGCGCCCGCATCCGGGTCCGGACGCGGCGGTATCAACGATGCAGTGAGATCGTTGGGCGGCGCACCGAGCTGACCCGGCTGCCGGCAGGTCGGGCGCACATCATACAGGCGGAGGACGACCCGGGTGGGCAACGACATCAGCCAATCAGAATTCGGCGCCGTACGCGGCGAACCGGTGACATTGTACACCCTGCGCAACGCGCACGGCCTGGAAGTGGACGCCATCACCTACGGCGGCATTATCGTCTCTCTGCGTACGCCCGACCGCAATGGACGGCTGGACGACATCGTGTTGGGGCTCGACACGGTAGACGACTACATGGAGCGGTCGCCGCACTTCGGCGCCATCATCGGACGCGTCGCCAACCGCATCGGCGGTGCCCGGTTCGAGCTGGACGGCACCACCTACACCCTCGCCCGCAACAAGGGCGCGAATCACCTGCACGGCGGCGTGCGCGGATTCGACAAATACATCTGGGACGCCACGCCGTTCGCCGAAGATGCGGCCGTGGGCGTCGTATTCACGCGCACCAGCCCCGACGGCGAGGAAGGGTACCCGGGCACGCTGGACGTGCGCGTGTCGTACACGCTGACGGACGAGGACGCGCTGGTCGTTGACTACCGGGCGACGACCGACCGGGCGACGCCGGTCAACCTGACGCAGCACAGCTACTTCAACCTGCGCGGCGCGGGCGATGGTGACGTCCTGGGCCACGAGCTGATGCTCGCCGCCAGCGCGTTCACGCCCACGGACGAGGGGCAGATTCCCACGGGCGAGATCCGGCCGGTGGCGGGCACGCCGTTCGATTTCCGCAAGCCTACACCCATCGGCGCCCGCATCGATGCGGACGACGTCCAGCTCAGGTACGCCGGCGGCTACGACCACAACTACGTGCTCAACGACCGGGACCAGGAGTTCCACACGATGGTACCGACCCTTGCAGCCTGGGTCGTGGAACGCGAGAAAGGCCGGACCCTCGAAGTCCGCACCACGGAACCCGGTGTGCAGCTCTACACCGGCAACGGCCTGGACGGCGTCGTCGGCAAGAAAGGCCACGTGTACGGCCCACGCAGCGCCTTCTGCCTCGAAACCCAGCACTTCCCGGATTCGCCCAACCAACCGACGTTCCCGTCCATTATCCTGCGCCCGGGCCAGGTCTACCGCTCCCGCACCGTGTTCGCCTTCGGCCACCAGTGACGGGCGTCCGAACGCTCTTCGTGTGACGGTTTTCGCCGCGCCCGCAGCCGACTACGTTCACGCATGCTCTTGGTCGGCTGTGTGGGCGATGTAGGGAGCGGCAAGACGTCGCTCCTGGAGGACCTGGCCGCGTGGGCCATGGCCCGGGGCCGGCGCGTGGACGGGTTCACGGCGCCGGCAGGGGACCGGGTGGTGGCGCGGCGCGGGAGCGAGCGCTACGACATCCGCTGGCTGGACGACGGCGCCGCGACGCCGTTCGTCGTGCGGGACATGGACGCCGGCGTGGGTAACCGGCCGCCGTACCGCGTGGACCCGGACGCTGCGGCGCGGGACACGGCCTGGGCCGCGCGCCTCACGGAAGGCGAGATGCCGGACCTGGTGATCCTGGACGAGTTCGGGCCGCTGGAGGCGGCGGGCGGTGGGCACATCGCCGTGTGGCCGGCGGTGCGGGAGGTGGAACCGGGTGTAGTGGTGATCGCCGTGCGGCCGAAGGCGGTGGACGCGGTGGAGGCGGCGCTGGGCCAGCGGTTCGACGTGCGGGTGGACGCGACATCGCCGCGGGCGGCGGAGCAGCTGCGAGCGCTGTGCGTGGCCCAGGCCGACTGGGCGCGCGTGGGTGTGTACGGGGCCGGCGCCGGCGCCATCGAGATGACGCTGGGCTCGGCGCTGCACGCGGCCCAGGTGCCCGTTTCGGGGCTGGTGTTGTCGTCGCTGCAGGCGGTGGTACTGGTGCTGGCGGGCTCCGGGCTGGCCCGGCGGCTGCGCGTCGTGTGGGTGTCCTTTATCGCCGCGGGCCTCAAGGCCCTGTCGCCGGCGGGCAACCGGCTGCGGCCCATGCTCGCCATCACGGTCCAGGGCGTGTTGTTCGGCGCCGCCACGACGGTGCTGGGCTGGAACGTGCTGGGCGCGGCGGTGGGCGGCTGGCTGGTGGGCGCGTGGGCGGCCGGCCAGGGCATCCTGATCCAGTACATCCTGGTGGGCGACGAGCTGCTCCGGGCGTATGCCGCGGCGGTGGGCTGGCTGCAGCGCACCTGGGGCATTGCCGGGCCGGCCGTGGGCGTGGCCATCGGCGGCTGGATCGCGCTCAACGGGCTCATCGCCGCCGCCGTCACCGTGTATGCCTGGCGACGACGCGTGCTACCCGCCCGCGTGCGCCGCATCTTCGAGCGCGGCCCGGCCCGGCTGCCCGGCGGGTCCACGGGCGGTTGGCGCGTCGCCATCGCGTCCGGCCTGCGCGACCTGGCGCGCCCGTCGTTCATCCTGCCCGTCCTGCTCATCGTCGTCATCATCCTCGCTGCGGGCGCCGGTTGGGCGCGCGCGTTCTGGGTGGCCGCCCGCGCGGCCGTCGTGGGCTTCGTCATCTTCTCCGCCGCCCGGGCGATGGACCCGCACCGGCTGGTGGCGTGGCTGCGCCGGCACGGCCACTGGGGCCCGGCCATCGCGTTCACCCGGGCGTTATCGGCGGCGAGGCGACGGGAAAACGCGGATTCCGAGAAAGGCGGACCATGCTGAGCTGGCTGACGGATCAACCGGTTGTGGTGGGCCTGGGTGTCGTCGTGCTCATGCTGGCAGACTGGATGCTGACGGTGGCCCAGGAGCGGGAGCGGAGCCTCCATTACTCGGAGCACTACCAGAGCTACCCGGTGGACACCATCGAGGGGAATCCTGCCTTCAGGGAAGCGGTCGCGGCCCGGAGAGTCATCAACCCCCGGCACCTGATTGCCGCGATGGTGGTGGGAGCGGTGGTCGGGCTGGCCATGGAGATCACGTCGGCCTCCGTGCACGAGCCGTTGATCGGCTACTGCTGGGGCCTCTTCCTCATCGTGTGCTCCCAGCACCTCAGCAACCTGATCGGCTACAGGGCGGCACGACGCGGCGTGTACGGCAAGCTCTGGCTGCACCTCAGAACCGGATACATCACCCAGGCGGGCCGCTATTTCTCCCTGACGCTGCTCCTCCTCGTGCTCGCGGCCGCATCCCGGTCGCCGTTCATCTACGGCGTCACGCTGGCCGGGCTGACGTCGTCCATCCGTCAGCTTGTCTGGATCCGGAAGGTGCCCGCCGACGACGCCGGAGACCCGCGGCCGGCGGGGGCCTGAAGCCGACGGTCGGCCCGCACACGCGCGACCGCCCGCGCCTCGACCTCGCCCGGACGCGGGTGAAGCGTGTCCCGGTACCAGCGCGTCGCATAGCCCCGCCCGTAAAACGCCAGACCCAGCAGCACCACGACGGCCGCGTGCACCGCGCGCTGCGCCGCACGCTGCCGGTCCGTCAGCGGCGGCGAGACGGTGACCAGGGCCAGGTCGCCGGCGATGTTGAAGGCCAGCACGTTCGTGAGATCGATGGTGAAGTGGAGCAGGATCGGCACCCAGATCGAAGCGCTGGCCAGGTAGACGTAGCCGAGCACGAAGCCGCCCAGCAACCAGCTGAGCACCTGCGCCGGCGTGATCCTGTTGGTGACGAAGTGGATGACCGTGAACAACACCGTCGTTACGACGAGGATGGCCTGCGGACCCAGCGGCAGCAGGTTCAGCGTCACGTAGCCCCGGAACAGCACCTCCTCCTGCAACGCCACGAGGAACAGCACGGCTGAGCTGGTCGCGAGCCGCTTCGCCTCCGCTCCACCACTCAGCGAACGACGACGCACGGTCCGCAGGCCCGTTCGCGCCAGAACCCGCAGGAACCCCGCGGCGACAATCCCCGTTCCGACGATGACCGTCACGGTGAAGAGCACGTCTCGCACGTCGAGCCCCAGGCCCAGCGCCGAGAGCGAACGGCCGTCCACGAACACCAGGAACCATAGCGTGACGGCGAGGACGGCCAGGTTGGCGGCCGAACCGACGACCACGACCACCGGCGAGGTGCGACTCTCCATGCGTTTGAGGTCGACGCCTGCGGTGCTCAACATGACGGACGCCGCCACCGCAGCGAAAAGATAGACGGCGACGACGAGGAAGATGCGCAGCCACGGCAGGATCAAAGCGAGTCTCCAGGCCGTGCGGGGAGGGTTGCTTTATGACCTGAGCATGAACAAAGTAGGGGACGCCGGCGGTGCGTGAAAGGGAGGGCCTCCCCGCCCCCCTTGATGCCTGCGCCGCCGATCCCCGACGTACAGCGGATCATCCGGATACGGGAGACGCTCATGGCGCAGGACGGGGTGGCATTGGACCGATCGGTTCAACATCTGATGCGGCCGGAAGGTCGGATCGCGTACGACGTGGCGGGCACGGGTCCGCTGGTGCTGTGCGTGCCGGGCATGGGCGACCTGCGATCGGTGTACCGGTTCCTGGCGCCGGCGCTGGTCGATGCGGGCTACCGGGTGGCGACGATGGACCTGCGCGGGCATGGCGACAGCGATGCGACATTCTCATCGTACGACGACGTGGCCGCGGGGACGGACATCGTGGCGCTGATTGGTGAGCTGGGTGGGCCGGCGGTGGTGGTGGGCAACTCGATGGGCGCGGGTGCGGCGGCGTGGGCGGCCGCGGAGGCCCCGGACCGGGTGGCGGGCCTGGTCCTGATCGGCCCGTTCGTGCGCCAGGTGCCGGTGGGTGCTATGGCGGTGCTGGCGTTCCGGCTGGCCCTGATGTGGCCCTGGGGCCGTGCTGTGTGGCTGGCGTACTATCCCCGTCTCTACCCGGGCCGTCCACCCGCGGACTTCGAAGAGCACCGGGACCGGATCCGACGGAGCCTGCGGCAGCCGGGGCACTGGCACGCCTTCGCGGCCACGACGCGCAGCTCGCATGCGCCGGTGGAGGCTCGTCTCGACGAGGTGCGTGCCCCGACGCTCGTCGTCATGGGCGAGCACGACCCGGACTTCCCGGACCCCGCAGCCGAAGCCGAGCACGTGGCCGGGCGGCTGCACGGCGACGTGCTTATGGTGCCGGCCGCCGGCCACTACCCGCAGGCGGAGTACCCGGAAGTGGTGACGCCCGCCGTGATCCAGTTCCTCGAAGCGATAACCTGACCGGTGACGCTGCCGGAGCGATTCAACCTGACGTTGCGCGGCCTGATGGAGATGGGCATCGTGTGCGGCTTCGGCTACTGGGGGTATTCCGCCGGGGGTCCCTTCGTCGCGAAGGTGTCGTTCGCCGTGGCGGCGCCCCTGGTCGGCTTCGGCGTGTGGGGCATGGTCGACTTCCGACAGGCGGGCGCCATGGCGGAGCCGCTGCGGCTCATCGAGGAGCTCCTCATCTCCGGACTGGCCGCCCTCGCCCTGTACACCGCCAGCGCCCACCTGCTGGGTTGGGCGCTGGGATTGGTCTCCGTCGTGCACCACGCGTTGGTCTACGCGCTGAAAGGCCGGCTCATCAAGCGAGCGCCCGCAGCCAGGTGATCAAGCGGACGCCCGCGGCCGGGTGATCACCCGGCCGCCCGCTGCGCGAGCTCCAGCTCCTCGAGGCTGCGGCCGGTGGTCTCCCTGAACAGCCAGGCGGTGAGGACGAAGGCGAGGACGCCGGCGCCGGCGAAGATCTCGAACACGGCGCCCGCTCCGGCGACCAGCAGGACGGGGAAGAGCAGGGAGACGAGGAAGTTGGTGCCCCAGTTGAGGAAGATGGCCCCGCCCATGACGGTGCCGCGAGCGCGCAGCGGCAGCAGCTCCGGCAGGACCACGCCCAGCATCGGCCCCCAGCTCAGGGAGAACGCGGCTTTGAAGATGGCCAGGCACACGACGGCGATGGCCTTGCCGGCGATGGTGTCCAGGGCGGCGCTGAAGAACACGACGCCGAGGACGGCCATGCTTGCGACCATGCCGACCAGGCCCCAGAGCAGCAGCGGCTTGCGGCCGACGCGGTCGACGACGCGTGCAGCGACGACGGTCATGATAATGGACAGCATGCCCAGGCCGACGCTGTTGAAGATGGCGGCGGAGTTGCCGAAGCCGGCGGCCTTCAGGATCGTCGGCGCGTAGTAGACGATGGTGTTGATGCCGATGAGCTGCTGGAAGACGGCCAGCACGCCGGCGAACACCAGGTTGCGGCGGAGCCAGCGGGCGCGCAGCAGCTCACCGAGACTCATGCGGTCGGCCTCTTCCGCGCGGTGCATCTCCGCGATCTCGTGCTCGACCTCGTCAGGCGTGCGGGTGCGTGCGAGTACGGCGCGGGCCTCGTCGTCGTGGCCATGCACGACCAGCCAGCGAGGCGACTCGTCCTGGAACCACATGCCGGCCAGCATGAGGAGCGACGGCACAGCGGCCAGACCCAGCATGACGCGCCAGGCGCCGGCGCCGGACAGGAGGAACGCCGTCAGGTAGGCGATGAAGATGCCGACGGCAATCATGAGTTGGTTGAGCGACGTGAGCGCGCCCCGGATCCGCGTGGGCGCCATCTCGGCCAGGTACAGGGGCACCATAACAGATGCGACGCCGACGGCGAGGCCCAGCAGCAGCCGGAAGCCCATGAGCACGTTGGCGTCGGGCGAGAGAGCTGCGCCCAGCGCCCCGACCGTGAACACGGCGCCGGCCAGGAGCAGAAGCCGTCGTCGTCCGAGCCGGTCGCTGAGGTAGCCGGACGCCGCGGCGCCGACCAGCGCGCCCAGCAGCAGCGAGCTGACCACCAGGCCCTCGGCGAGGGGCGAGAGGTTGAGGTCCTGGCGGATGAACAGGATGGCGCCGGCGATGATGCCGGTGTCGTAGCCGAACAGCATGCCGCCCAGCGCGCCGAACACATAGGTCCAGCGGAAGCCGCCGGCGTTCCCAGGAGGCGATGCGGCGGTCACGCGGCGTGCCCCTCGGTGCGAAGCCGTCGACGTACGCGGCCTGCCGGCAGCCGGGGCATGTGTCGTCGTCGGTCGCGTGCCACGTTGGCCTTCACAACGCGATCCTGCTCAACCGCAGCTCGTGTGCGCCGTCCGCGCGCGCGTACTCGTAATACAGCCACAGCTCCTCGTCCACCGGCACGGCGTCGACGTACCGCAGTGACCCGGAGGCGTGCGGGGACGTGACCCAGGGACCGGCGGTGGTCAGGCGGGTCCAGCGCCTCAGGTCGTGGGACACGGCCAGGCCGCAGTGCTCCTCGTAGTTTTCCTGAGCGCCTGAAGACCCGTCGTAGAAGCCGATCCAGGCCGGGCCGACGCGGGCGGCGCTGTTCAGCCGCGCCTGGTAGCTGTCCCAGCCGGTGCCGACGTGGAGGACGATGCCCTGCCAGTCGAACCGGCGGCCGTCCAGGCCGATGGCGAGGCCGGTGGGATGCGTGGTGACGCCGGTGTTGTAGATGTCGGCTGTGGCGTGGGCTTCCCGGAGTGCGCCGGCTTCCAGGCCCGTCGAAGCGGCAATGCTGGTGAACAGGTACACGGCCGGCCCGATGCGCAGCACGTACGGGTCCTTGACGCCCTCGGTGCCGGTGGAGGCAGCGGTGAGGACGGAATTCGCCGAGCGGATGTCGAAGGCGTCCGGCGCGTCGGCATGCACGACGTCGATGCGCCAGCGGTTGTCGGCCGGATCCACGTAGCTCAGGTAGAGCAGGTAACCGCCGTCCGGCGCCGGCAGCAGGCAGGAGCGCTCCATGGATGGGCTGCCCAGCTCGCCCTTCTCCACCACCCAGACGTCCTCGAAATGCACGCCGTCGTCGCTGGCGGCAACGGCCACGCGCCAGCCGCGCTCGGTCGCCGGGTCGCCCCGGGGGTGGCGCCGGCGGTACGTGAGCAGGAAACGCTTTCGGTCGGGTTCGTACAGCACACCGGGACAGCCGACCCAGGTTCCGCGCCCGCCGGCCTCGGGCTCCAGGATGGTCGTGCCCTGCTCCGGGTCGAAGCCGGGCAGGGCGCCGAAGACGCGGTGGCCGACGGTCGGGTCGTCCGTTGAGGACATGGTTCTGCCTTGCACGGGGAGTGGCCGATGGATGGCACGAACGGTGGGCCATGCCGCGGTCGGGCGCAAGACGTCGGTGGGGCATGCGGGATGGACGCAAGACGTCGTGTCGTCCGAAGGCTGGTCGGGGGGCAAAACCAGTCCACACGTGGGCTCACCGACGGCAGCATGGTCACTTTTGGGCGCCTGGCGCCCAAAAGCGACCATGCGGGGCTTCCTTGCCACCAGTGGTGGACGGTTTTGCGCGCTCAGCGACCAATATTGACCACGAGCGTTTCCAAGGGGCCACGTATGGACAGTTTTTGGGCCTGTCCGAGGCTTGCCGGTCGGTTGTTTGGCTTCCAGCGGGCGAGCCGCACGTCACGGCACCCGCACGTCACGGCACCCGCACGACCCGGCTCAGCTTCGACACGCCGTTCTCGTTGAACGTCTCGATGGCGAAAAAGTATGTCGGCGCCACGTTGAGCGAGCGCACGTGCAACGGCGCGGGCCGGTCATAAAAGACCTGGTACGTCTGGTGCAGCTGGTCGGGCGCGATGCCCCAGCGGACGTTGTAGCCGACGGCGCCCGGCACCGGGGTCCAGGTCACGTCGGCGTCGCGACGGTCGGCCAGGCGGTGGACAGTGAAGTCTGCCGGTGTGCCGGGCGGCGGCCCGTCGCCGTTGCCGAAGACGCGGAAGTCGCTGATGGCGAGGTTGTGGGCGGCGACGTAGCCGTGCTCGTAGCGGACGTAGCGGGCAACGACGGGCGCGGGCAGCTCGACGTACGCATTCGGCCGGTCCCGGTGCCGGTCCAGGTCCGCGATGTTCCGCCAGTGGCGGCCGTCCAGGGACGCGACCACGCGAAACTGCGTGTAGACGGTGGAGTCGCTGACGAAGATGTGGGACCTGTAATCCGTGTAGTTCACCTGGAGCGCCCGGAGGGTGTCGGGCCGGCCCAGGTCCAGCTCCAGCCATTGGCCGGGCGTGTTGTTCTGCGCGACCCAGAAAGTGCGCGGGTTCTCGTCGGTGACGTTGGATGGCGGGAAGGTGTCCTGCGTGCTGGACGCTGTGGCCTTCTTGCGGTAGGAGAGCAGCATCCAGCCGGTGAACAGCTCGTCGGGGCTCTGCCACTTCTTCGTGGGCAGGTAGTGGGGGAAGTCGCCGAAGCGGGTGTCGGCGTACATGTCGCCGTCGGCGTCGAAGCCGGCGGGGAACATGACGATACGGCGCTCGAAGTTCCAGTTCACGGCCACCCAGGCGGTGCCCGTGTTCCAGAAGTTGCCGAAGTCGTCCTGGAACGTGTTGCCGTGGCCGGCGCCCGTCATGAATCCGCCGGGCTTGTAGGAGACGGGGTTGTAGGGCGCGTAGGTGAACGGGCCGAGGGGGTGGTCGCCCACGTAGGTGCCGTTGGCGTAGACGTTGTACTCGGTGCCGGGCGCGGCGTACTGGAGGTAGTAGCGCCCGTCGTGCCTGGTCATCCAGGCGCCCTCGATGAAGGGCGTGCGCGGATCGGTGTGGTCCAGGCCGAACCGTTCCCAGCCGTGCTGGTCGGGATGCAGCCGGATGAGGGGCTTAGGCGGCCCGGCGTACGCCAGATGCCGTGCCGGGTCCAGCGGGACGCCGAAGAGGGGGTAGTAGTTGGACGAGCCGTAGTAGAGGAACCAGCGGGCGTCGTCGTCGTGGAACAGGTCCGGGTCCCAGGGGCCGGGCATGCTGTCGGGCAGCGGCGGCAGCCAGCGGTTGTAGAAGAACAGGTGCCCGTTCCAGGGCGTGGTCGTGGCCAGGATGGGCCGCTGCTGGAACGTGGACTGGAGCAGGAACAGGGTGTCGTTGGCCACGGCGACGGCCGGGGCGACGACGCCTTCGAACGGCCACTTGTCGGGCTTCACGAACGACCAGTGCAGCAGGTCCTTCGAGTGCCACCAGCCGCCGGCCAGGGTCTCGAACAGGTAGTAGTCGCCGTGGAACGTGACGATGACCGGGTCGGCGCCCGAGCGGTACGAGATGCCCTGGTTGAGCTGCTCGAAGTTGTACTTGTAGCCGATGTCCAACGGGTTGGCGTACGTGCGGATGCCGTGGCTGGAGGGTTTGGCGCAGGAGGCGACGGCCGCGGCAAGGAGCAGGGGTAGGGTGCGGTGGCTCATTTCATCTCCCGGATCGTCGCCGGCCAGCCTTCCCGCATGCTGGGGTAGCGCGGTTTCCAGTCGGACGCGCTCCTGAGCTTGCGGTTCGAGATGCGCAGGGAGCGGTTCAGCATCTCGCCCATGGAGCCCATGAGCCGGTTGACCCATGAGGGCATGAGCTTGAGGGGTGGAACGCCGAGGGCGCTGGCGAGGGCGTCGAAGTAGTCGCGACGTTTGAGGGGCTCGTCGTCCGTGACGTTGTAAGTACCGGCAGGCACGTCGAGCGCCGCGACGACGGCTGCGGCCGCATCGTCGTGGGACACGGCGGACATGAACGCGTCCGCACGTCCGGGCATGCCCGCCCGCCCCTTCCTAGCGGCCTTCACCATGTCCCGCGTCGCGCCGGAGTCCGGGCCGTAGAAAAAGGCGAACCGCAAGACCACCCCCGTCGCGCCGGCCCCGGTTACGCGCTGCGCCGATCGTTCCGCGTCCGCCACGGTGCGGTTATAGCGGGACGGGCTGATCGGCACGGTCTCGTCGATCCAGCCCACACCCCGGTCCGGGTACACGGGCGCGAAGGACTCCTGGACGAAGCGCTGGACGCCCGCAGCGATGGCGGCGTCGGCCAGCATCGCGGACGCGTCGCGGCGGATGCGGTCGTTCTCCCGCCACGCCCAGGGCAGCGCCATGCGGTACGTCGGCGAGGGGATGTGCGTGGCCAGGTTGATGACCACGTCGTGACCCTGGATGGCGCGGACGACGGCCGGCGCGTCGAACAGGTCCAGCGTGACGGCACGGGCGCCGAGCTGCTCCACC